>CANGXU010000289.1 GCA_947457885.1 Betaproteobacteria bacterium | reverse complement strand
GGTCACATCGCTCGCGCCAACGCGCAGTTCACTGATCTCCAAGGGAATGATCTGGAGCCCGAACCACGGTGACACGGCCTTCACGGTCCCGATGTTCGACGAGTTCATGAAGCGCATCATTCCAGGCGCCGACTGGCGTTACGTGTAACGTCGCTGTCAAGCCCATCGCGAACAGCTGAAGGTCCCCTGCCGAGCCATCGCTTCGGATGCCGCTAGTTCGTGTACACGCGCATCTACGCTAGAAACGATAGCAATCAATGGGTTAGAACTTTATCGGGCGTCGTTTCTGTTCGACCTGATCCTGTCGTTCCGGGTTTGCCGGCTGCCAGGTCGTCATGGCCACATGGTCACAAGGCGCCACGACGTGTTCCTGCGCTTTTTCTCACCGCCGGATCGCCGCGCGATCCCGGCGTATCCGCCTCAGCGTGAAGGCGTTCCGCCGTCGCCTGCCACATGCACGACGATCTGCCTCCGGTGCGGGTACGTCCGCTGTTCCCAGAGGTAGATCGCCTGCCAGGTGCCGAGCATCAGCTTGCCGTCGTGCATCGGGATCGACAACTGCACGGCGGTCAGGGCGGTGCGAACATGGGCAGGCATGTCGTCCGGACCCTCGTCGCGATGCCGGTAAAGTGGGTCGCCGTCGGGGACCAGCCGGGCCATGAAGCGCTCGAGATCGCCGAGTACGTTCGGATCGGCATTTTCCTGGATCAGCAGGCTGGCGGAGGTATGGCGCAGGAAGAGGGTGACCAGTCCGTCGGTGATGCTGGTTTCTGCAGCCGTGGTGGCGATACGGCCCGTGATGTCGTGAAGTCCGCGGCCACGCGTTTCGAATATGAGGGTTTGGAGGGTCTGTCGGTACATCTCGGGATTGTCTCGCAGTTGGATCGGCTGCATAGTGACAAGCGGGCGGCTGGTTCGACCGGCGAGCCTGAATGTTTCACGTGAAACAGCCAGCCACCCGTTTCACGTGAAACATTCCACGCTTCAACCGCGATTCAAATTGCCCATGCGAAGGGGCTCCCCTACAATCGGCGACCCTTCTACAGTGCGGCGCTACTACGCAGCGCTCCCTGAGCCGTTCCGGTCCGGAAATCCTCCATGTGGTACCCAACCCAATATGACGTGATCGTGGTCGGCGGTGGCCATGCCGGCACCGAGGCTGCGCTTGCGGCCGCGCGGAGCGGGCGTGCGACGCTGCTTCTGACGCATAACGTCGAAACGTTGGGCCAGATGTCGTGCAATCCGTCCATCGGCGGGATCGGCAAGGGGCACCTGGTCAAGGAAATCGACGCGCTGGGTGGTGTCATGGCGCAGGCGGCTGATGAGGCGGGCATCCAGTTTCGCATCCTGAACTCGCGGAAGGGTCCGGCTGTACGCGCAACCCGTGCGCAGGCGGATCGGGTGCTCTACAAGGCCGCCATCCGGCGCCGGATCGAGAATCAGCCGAACCTCGCCGTATTCCAGCAAGGCGTCGATGATCTGATCATCGAGAACGGGCGGATCGCCGGTGCCGTCACCCAATCGGGCATCCGCTTCCGGGCGCGCGCCGTCGTTCTGACCACTGGTACCTTTCTGTCGGGTCTGATCCATATAGGAATGACGAACCATGCCGCAGGCCGGGCAGGGGATCCGCCCTCGATCCGGCTGGCGGAGCACCTGCGCGAGCTGAAACTGCCGCTGGGTCGCCTGAAGACCGGCACGCCGCCGCGCCTCGACGCCCGCACGATCGATTTTTCGGTGCTGGAGCGGCAACCGGGCGACGATCCGGTCCCGGTCTTTTCTTTCCTGGGTAGCCGCGATCAGCATCCGCGCCAGATTCCCTGCTGGATCACGCATACCAACAGCTGCACGCATGACGTGATCCGCGAGAACCTCGACCGCTCGCCGATGTTCGCGGGTGTGATCGAGGGCGTCGGCCCGCGCTACTGTCCGTCGATCGAGGACAAAATCACGCGCTTTGCCGGCCGTGACAGCCACCAGATCTTCCTGGAACCGGAAGGGCTGACGGTCAACGAGATCTACCCGCAGGGCATGTCGACCAGCCTGCCGTTCGACGTGCAGATCGATTTCATGCGCTCGATCAAGGGCTTGGAAAACGTGCACATCGTACGTCCCGGCTATGCGATCGAGTACGACTATGTCGATCCGCGTGCGCTGGGCGCGTCCCTGGAGTTGAAGGCGATTCCCGGGCTGTTCCTCGCAGGCCAGATCAACGGTACGACCGGCTATGAAGAGGCAGCAGCGCAGGGACTGGTGGCCGGCATCAACGCGGCGCGCTCCGCGATCGGGGAAGCGCCATGGCATCCGCGGCGGGACGAAGCCTATATGGGCGTGCTGGTCGACGACCTGATCACCCGCGGCGTCACCGAGCCGTACCGGATGTTCACCAGCCGTGCCGAGTATCGGCTGTCGCTGCGGGAAGACAACGCCGACATGCGCCTGACCCCTGTCGGCCGTGAACTCGGGCTGGTCGATGAACATCGCTGGCAGCATTTCGAGCAGAAACGCGAGGCGATCGCGCGTGAAACCGAGCGGCTGAAGACGACCTGGATCAATCCAAAAACCATCAGTGACGCCGACGCGCAACGTATTCTCGGGCAGTCCGTCGAGCGTGAGTATTCGCTCACGCAACTGTTGAGCCGTCCGGATGTCACCTATCGGTCGCTGATGACGCTGCCGGATGTCGGCCCGGGCGTGCGCGACGAGACGGTGGCGGAGCAGATCGAGATCGCTGCAAGGTACGCCGGCTACATCGGCCGTCAGGCCGACGAAATCGCCCGGCAGGATCAGCTCGAGACCGCGCGCCTGCCGGCGGATTTCGACTATCTTGCGCTCAACGGCCTGTCCATCGAGGCGCGCCAGAAGCTGAGCGCGCAGCGTCCGGAGACGTTGGCCCAGGCCTCCCGCATGCCCGGCATCACGCCGGCGGCGATCTCGCTGCTCTGGGTTCATCTCAAGCGCCGCTCGCGCGGCGATGCGCCCACCAGCCGCCGTCCGGCG
>CANGXU010000288.1 GCA_947457885.1 Betaproteobacteria bacterium | reverse complement strand
GGAGCACGCGTGATGTGCGCTGCGTCTCCGATGCGCTGCGCGCGCTCGGTGCTGCCGGTGGACGCCCACAGCTGCGCGAAGTGGAAGCGGATGGCCAGGGCGGGTATCGATTCGCCCTGACGGTAGAGCCCTCGGGGTTGGAGAGTCGCTGATACCGGGCCGTGCTTGAAGGTGCACAGCGTATTCGCCAGCTCGAGGACGAGAACGCGCGGCTGCGTGTCAGGGCCGGCCGCACCTACCGGTTGTACCGACTCGAAGGGCTGCAGCTGTGGATGAAGGTCCGTCGCCGCAAGCGGATCGCCCTGATCCGGACCGCGGCAGGCGGCTGTCGATCGCGTCCGGCCTGTCGGGACTACACTGCACATGCGTCCTCGCCCTGGCGGTCGACGACGCGCATCCAGAGCACCAGCCACGGTGCCACCATAGGGAGGAGCCCATCGATGAAACCGTTCGCACCGTTCGCAGCAACAGCATCAGCACCGTCCGTCCGTCGTCCGGGCGCCTTGCGCCTGCTGCTGGCGGTCCTCGTCCTGTCGGCCGCGCTGCCGGCCCTCGCACAGCCCGAAGATCCCCTGCCACGCGTGTCGCCATCCCGCGCCGGCTTCTCCGCCAGTGCGCTGCAGCGCATCGACCGCTTCTATGCCGACGAGATCGCGCGCGACCGCGTGCCCGGTGCGGTGATCGCGATCGCGCGCGAAGGCCGGCTGGTCTACTACAAGGCGGTGGGCATGCAGGACAAGGCCAGCGGCACGCCGATGCGCGTCGATGCGATCTTCCAGCTCGCTTCGATGACCAAGGTGCTGACCGTGGTGACCGCGCTCACGCTGTTCGAGGAAGGAAAGCTGCCGCTGAAGTCGCCGCTGCAGCAGTACTTCCCCCAGTTCGGCGCGATGCAGGTGGCGCGGGTAGAGGCGGGCGCCATGAGGACTGAACCGGCGAGGCAGCCGATCTTCGTGCAGGACCTGATGCGCCATACGTCGGGATTCACCTATGGCGGGCGGGCCAACTCGCCGGTGCACAAGCTCTATCCGCTGTCCTCGACCGCCGCCGCGTATGCGACGGACGGCGCCGGACTGCTTGATACCCTGTCGAAGCTGCCGCTGCTCTACCAACCGGGCACCGCATGGGACTACGGGCTGTCGACCGACGTGCTGGGCCTGGTCGTCGAAAAAGTCGCGGGCAAGCGGCTGGGCGTGGCGTCCGACGAGCGCGTCTGGTCCAGGCTCGGCATGCGCGACACCACCTTCACGGTGCCCGCCGAAAAGCGGTCCCGCCTGGCGCAGCCGTTGCCGCTGGATCCGATCAGCGGCAAGCCGCAGTCGATCCGCCTGCTGCGCGAGCAGCCGCAGTTCGACTGCGCCGGCTCGTGTGCGTTCAGTACCGCCGCCGACTACCTGCGCTTCGGGCAGATGCTGCTCAACGGTGGGCAGCTCGATGGCGTGCGCGTGCTCAGTCCGAAGACCGTGCGGCTGATGACCTCCGACCACCTCGGCAAGGACATCCAGAACAACGTCGCCGGCACCGAGGCAGGCCGTGCCGGCTACGGCTTCGGCCTCGGCGTGGCGGTACGCACCGAACCGGGCATTGCAGCCACCAACGGATCGGTGGGCGACTACTCGTGGAACGGTGCCAACGGCACGCTGTTCTGGGTCGATCCGAAGGAGCAGCTGGTGGTGGTCGTGATGGCGGTCAGCCCGGGCGATATCCGCAAGTACTACCGGGAACAGATCGCCGCCCTGGTCTACGGCGCGATGGAGCGCTGAGCGCGTACCGGCAGGCGCCCGCTCAGGCGATCGGCAGGTCCGGCACGGTCGCGCGGCACAGTTCGTCGTGCAGCGCGACCACCGGCGCCACCGCCGGATCGATTGCACCGCTGCCCACCGTAGCGACATATCGGCAGGCCGCGAAGGTCGCGGCCTTCGCTTCGTAACGATCGATCCATGCCGTGCGCGCCGGCAACCGCGCAGCATCCACCGGCCAGACGCCGGGCCGCGGCCGCAGGCGGTCCTCGATGCCGATGCGCCAGGGCTTGGCGGTCACGCGCGCACGGAAGCAGCGCTGGTTCAGGCACATCCGCACATAGACCGGGTCGGCAGCGACGGCCCGGAAGAACGCCAGCGCCTCCGGGTCGGCGGGGTCGAAGGTGCGGTGGGTCGCGACGAGGCGCAACCCGGCCGGTGTGCGGTAGGTACGCAGGTTCCATCCAGGGTTCGCCGCAAGGAAGCGTTCGATCCGGTGCAGCGCGGCGGGCTCCGGGCCGCCGCGCCACCGCACGTACAGGCGCACGGCGAACGTGGCCAGCGGCGCGAACAGCACCAGCGACACCGACAGCAGCAGGCCGAACAGCAGCCATGACTGCTGGACCAGCCCGGCGCACACCGCACCCAGCGCGAGCACCGCCAGCAGGACCAGGCTCGCCCGCCAGGGCGAGCGCTCCTCGAAATCGATATCCGCGAACAGCACGTCGGGCACGTTCAGGCAGCGTGCGCCATAGCTGTTGCGGGTGACCACCACGCTGCCCTGGCGGCCGGTGATCTCCTCGCGGATCGGCACGCCTGCCGCGCCGTTGTACGGCACCTTCGGTTCGCGCTTGAGCTCGCGCTTGGGCAGCGGTTCGCCGGCGACGATGCGCCGCATCGCGTCGGCTGCGCGCGCATCGGCCATCGCCTGCGCATCGTCCTGCCCTGCATCCGACCAGCCGAAACGGCGCACCGTGACCTGCCGGTCGCCGGCACGCTGCTGCACTCGGGCCTCGGCCCAGTAGGTGGGGACGATCATGGTGCGCTCAGCCCGTTCTCATGCGCCGGCCAGCTCGAAGCGGCGCACCTCGCCGGGGAACCGACGCGCAGCCACCAGCATCATGCCCTCGAACATCATGTTCGCCGCCAGGAACGCCGCCATGCCGTTCACGTCGTGCGGCGGGCTGACGGTGTTCACGTCGACCGCGACGATATCCAGGCCATGCAGCCGGCGGAAGATGTCGCTGCCCTCGCGCGCCGACAGGCCACCCCAGCTCGGCGCGCAGACGCCGGGCG
>CANGXU010000287.1 GCA_947457885.1 Betaproteobacteria bacterium | reverse complement strand
TCGGGTGGGCGACGATCACCAGCGGCAGCGCGCCCATCTGCGCCAGCGGCACGAAGTCCTTCATCGTGTCGTAGGGCAGCTTCGTGAACACGTGCGGATTGATCGAGATCGGCCCGGCCGATCCCATCAGTGCGGTGTAGCCGTCCGGCTTCGAGCGCGCGGCGGCCTCTGCGCCGATCATGCCGGCGCCACCCGCCCGGTTCTCGACCACCACCGGCTGCCCCCAGGTCGCTGACAGGCGCTCCGCCGCCAGCCGGGCGAAGGTGTCGGCGGCCTGCCCCGGCGGGAACGGCACGATGATGCGCGATGGACGGGCAGGGAACGGCTGCGCCGCCGAGGGCAGGGCGGCAGCGGTGCAGACCGTGGCTACCGCGACCGCTGCAGCGGTTCGAATGATCGGTATCATCTGGCATCCTCCTCCGGAAGCGTGTGCAGGATAGCAGACCCGATCAACAGCCGAGGCCGTCCCAGATGAACGAACCGATTCCCCATGACCTGATCGTGCACGATGCACCGGTAGCCGGTGCCCCGAGCGATGTCCTGTTCGGCAGCGACGCCGTCGCCGAGACGCTGCGGCGGCTCGACATCCCGTTCATCGCGCTCAACCCGGGGGCGAGCTACCGCGGCCTGCACGACAGCATCGTCAATTACCTGGGCAATCGCACGCCGCAGATGATCCTCTGCCTCCACGACGAGCATGCGGTGCACATCGCACAGGGCTTCTGGAAGGCATCGGGCCGGCTGATGGCCTCGGCGCTGCACTCGAACGTCGGCCTGATGCATGCATCGATGCCGATCTTCAACGCCTGGTGCGACCGCACGCCGGTGCTGATCCTCGGCGCCAACGGTCCCATGGATGCTGCGCGTCGCCGGCCGTGGATCGAATGGATCCATACCTGCGCCGACCAGGCGTCGCTGGTGCGCGACTTCACCAAGTGGGACAACCAGCCGGCTTCGGTGCCCGCTGCGGTCGAGGCGCTGCTGCGTGCGCGCCAGATCGCGCTCACGGCCCCGCGTGGTCCGGTCTATGTGAACCTCGACGTGGCGCTGCAGGAAGACAGGATCCCCGCGATGCCGCCGATGCCCGACTTCGATCGCTTCGCGGCGCCGCAGGACGTTCATCCGTCGCCGGACCTCGTGAAGCAGGCTGCGGCGCTGCTGTCCAACGCAAAGCGCCCGGTCATGCTCGCCGGCCGCGTGTCGCGCAGCCTGGACGGTTGGAACGCACGGGTCGCACTGGCCGAGAAACTGCAGATGGAATCGGTCAGCCACATCAAGCTGGCTGCGTCGTTCCCGACCGATCATCCGCTGCACGTCGGCCCGCCCGGAAATCGCCTTGGGCCCGAGGCGGCCGAGGCGCTGCGCGACGCGGATGTCATCCTGTCGCTCGACTGGCTCGACCTCGGCGGCACCTTCAAGCAGGCGTTCGGCGACAAGCCGGTCGGCGCCAAGGTGATCCAGGTGTCCTGCGACCAGCACAACCATCGCGGCTGGAGCATGGATTACCACGTGCTGCCTCCGGTCGACCTGCTGCTGATGTGCGAGCCGGACGCTGCCGTGCCGCTGCTGCTGGATGCGGTGCAGCCGCGCAAGTCGACGGTACCGGTGCCGAAGGCGGCAGCGGGCAAGATTGCATCGACCAGTGCCGTCACGCTGCAGGGCGTGGGTGATGCGCTGCGCGCAGCCCTCGACGGCGTCGATTTCTGCGTGACGCGGCTGCCCCTCGGCTGGCACGGTTCCTATCTGCCGTTCAAGCATCCGCTCGACTACATCGGCGTCGACGGCGGCGCGGGCGTGGGCGCCGGCCCCGGCATCACCGTCGGCGGCGCGCTGGCGATCAAGGACAGCGGCCGGATCGCTCTGGGCATCATGGGCGACGGCGACTTCCTGATGGGCAACACCGCAATCTGGACCGCGACCCACTACAAGATTCCGGCGCTGTTCGTGATCTGCAACAACCGGTCGTACTTCAACGACGAACGCCACCAGGAGGCGATCGCGGTCAAGCGCGGCCGCCCCCCGGAAAATCGCTGGATCGGCCAGCGCATCGACGATCCGGACATCGATCTCGCCGCGATGGGTACCGCGCAGGGGGCGCTCGGCATCGGCCCGGTCAAGGGCTTCGCCGAGATGCGTCCTGCGATCGAACGCGGGCTTGCGCATGTCAAGGCGGGCGGGGTGTGCGTGATCGACATGCGGGTGCTGCCCGGGTACGACGCGGAATGACGATCTGCGGTGTCGGTGGCGCGCGCGCTGTGCAGGCGTGGCGGCCGGCGGCACGGCTGGGGTTGGCCGTGGCCGGCCTGGCGTGGTCGGCTGGCGCGGTGCTGGCCCAGCCGGTTGCCTATCCGGCCAAGCCGGTACGCATCGTGGTTCCGTTCGCGGCCGGCGGCCCGGTCGACGCGGTCGGGCGCACGCTTGGCCAGCGGCTGTCCGAAGGGCTGGGCCAGCCGGTGCTGATCGACAATCGGGGCGGCGCCGGTGGCTCGATCGGCATGGAGGTGATGGTGCGCGCCGTGCCCGACGGCTACACGCTCGGCGTGGGCAGCCTCGGCAGCCTGGTGCTGTCTCCGGTGATCGATCCGAAGCTGCGCTACGACCCGCTGAAGGACGTCACGCCGATCGCCTCGGTCGCGGTGACGCACTACGTGCTGGCTGTGCATCCCTCGGTACCGGCGAAGACGACGCAGGACCTGGTACGCATCGCACGCGAGCGCCGTGGCAAGCTGAACTACGGCTCGTCCGGCGTGGGCTCGATCTCGCACCTGATCGCCGAGGCGCTGCAGAGCGCGACCCCGGGCGTCGAGATGGTGCATGTCGCCTACAAGGGCATCGCCCCGGCACTCGCGGCCCTGATCGGCGGCGAGATCGACCTCGCCTTCCTCACGCTGCCGCAGGCAGAGAGTTCGGCGAAGGCTGGCCGGCTGCGCCTGCTCGCAGCCACCGGTGCGACGCGGCCGGAGGGTGCGAAGGCACTGCCGACCCTGCTCGAAGCGGGGCTCAAGGTGCATCCGGTCGAGGGCAGCTATGGGCTCGT
>CANGXU010000286.1 GCA_947457885.1 Betaproteobacteria bacterium | reverse complement strand
GAAAGTGACTGCGCAGTAGACATGTTACAGTTCGTCAGCTTTTTCCGATTCCCGGGATCCTTCGATGCTCCGTATTGCAACGGCCGCTTCCGAGACTCCGTCCACGATCGATGCCGCGACGCGGTGCATCGCTCAAGTCCTCGCGCAAGGGATGGATTCGCCTGTCTACCTGATGATCCAGGCTGACGCACGTCATGACCTTCGCGTCGTGGGCGCAGCAGTACAGGCGCGCTGGCCGCAGGTGCGGATCCATGCCGCCACCTCCTGTCTGGGCAGCATGATCGAGACCGGGACGTACCTCGGGCAGGAGCCGGGTCTTTGCCTGCTTGCCGTCTCCGACGCTGATGGCGACTACGGCACCGCCTGCGGCGAACTGGGGGATGCACCGAGTGTCGCCGCCGCCGCCCTGGTGCGCCAGGCGCTGGCGAATGCCGACCGGATGGGCGAAACACCGGCCATGGTCTGGATATCCAGCACTCCTGGCCACGAAGAGGCGGTCATTGCCGGGCTGCAAGAGGTGGTGGGCGTGTCGACCCCGATCGTCGGCGGCTCGGCAGCCGATAATGCCATCGAGGGAAAATGGCAGGTCATGTCGGATGGCGCGGCCTTCGGTAGCGGGATGGTGGTGTCCGTTCTGTTTCCGTCGACGCCCATCGGTGCTGCCTTCCATTCCGGCTATGTTCCGACTGGGCTGCGCGGGCGCATCACCCGCTGCGCCGGACGTCGCGTGTTCGAGATCGATGGCCGGCCGGCCGCCGATGTGTACGCTGGCTGGACCCGCGGCGCGGTCGGCCGGCCCGAGGTCGGGGCGGTCAACATCCTCATGGCTACTGCGTTATGGCCGCTCGGGCGGCGCATGCTGGCGATCGGGGGTACGGATATCTATCTGCTCTCGCATCCCGAAACGCTCGATGCCGATGGGTCCATGACGCTGTTCACCGACGTGGCCGTGGACGATGAACTGGTCCTGATGAACGGCACCGCCGACGACCTGCTCGAACGTCCGGCGATGGTCGTCGAGTCGGCCTGTCGCATCGGCGAGATCGACAAGGCGCAGGTGGCAGGGATGATTCTCGTGTTCTGCGCAGGCTGCATGTTGACGGTGAAAGATCGCATTGACGAAGTACGGCGCTCGCTCAACGAATGCATGCCGGGTGTTCCGTTCATCGCTGCGTTCACTTTCGGCGAACAGGGGCCGGTGCTGGCCGGCGACAACCGGCACGGCAACCTCATGATCTCCATGGTGACGTTGGCACGCGGCTGAGGGCGCTCCGGATGTCCATGGCAGGTTCCAACCTGAGCGACGCGCTGGTAGAACTGGCGAACCTGCGCGCACGCGACGTGCGCATGCGCCGCGCGAGCGACGCGCTTGCTGGCGCGCTCGAAACGATGGTCAAGGAACGCGATGGCAATCGACTGCCACAACTCGTCGTCGACTGTCTTGCGAGGGCGATGGACACGCCTTCGGTCGCAATCCACGCCTGTGATGGAACTGGCCGTGCGGAGGCCTGTTGCGCGGGAGCTGAACCTGGATTCCTCGAACTCCTGACGCGACCCTCTTTCCTGACCTATTTGGGCAGGAGGCCTTCGCGCGTGGTCGCGGACACTTCAACCCTGGTCGCAGCCTTCGGACTGCCGCGTCCGCAACATCTGCCTCAGGTACTGCTTTGCGGTCGGGTGGGTCCGGACGCAGTGGACCCGTCTTGCGCTCCGGGTTGGCTGGTGTTGTGCGGCGGAGGTGGACGACTGGCTGACCCGGAGGCACAAACACTGTTCCAGCGCTTCCTGCCGGTGGTCACCCATGCGCTGCAGCGATATGTCGAGGGCCAACGGGCCGACGCACTCGCCAGTCGTGAAAGGGAGATCTTGCTCGCGAAGGAGCGGGCGGAAGCCGCCAGTCTCGCGAAGTCTGAATTCCTGTCACGGATGAGCCACGAATTGCGGACGCCGCTGACCGCGATCATCGGTTTCGCACAGTTGCTCGAAACCGAAAGGCTCACGCAGACACAGCTCGACCATGTGCAACTCATCTCGAGGGCTGGCGACCATCTGCTGGAACTCGTGAATACGGTGCTCGATCAGGCCAGGATCGAGTCAGGCAAGATGGTGCTCGAGGTCGTCGCGTTCGATCTTCCGGACATGATCGAGACAGTGGTGACCATGATCGACCGTCAGGCTGCCGCGAAGGGGCTGGCCTTCGAAACGGTCGTCGCCCCGGAACTGCCGAGACGCGTCCTCGGCGATCCCATGCGCTTGCGACAGATCCTCATCAACCTGCTCGCCAATGCGGTCAAGTTCACCGAGTGTGGCTCCGTGGCGCTGCACCTGACCGCAGTCGAGGACATGCTCCAGTTCAACGTACGTGACACGGGCATCGGCATGGACGAGGCCGCGCGCGGCCGGATCTTTCATGCGTTCGCGCAGGCCGACGAAAGTGTTGCCCGCAGGTTCGGCGGTACGGGCCTCGGACTGCTGATTACGCGCGACCTGCTGCGCGCGATGGGCGGTGACATCCAGGTGGAGAGCACACCCGGGGTCGGTACCTGTTTCCGGTGCCGAGTGCCTCTGCGCCCGGCACCCGCCGACCCATCGCCTGCGTCGACGAGCCACACCGATCTGGTGTCGTCCCCGCGCGCAAGGGTCCAGCTGGCCGGACGGCGCGTGCTTGTGGTCGACGACAACGTGGTCAACCGCACGCTCGCGAAGGCACTGTTGGAACGGATGGGTATCGTCGTCGACAGCGCGAATGACGGACGCTCCGCCCTCGAGCGCATCATGTCTGGGGGGTACGACCTTGTACTGATGGATATGGAGATGCCGGGTATGGACGGGCTTTCCGCCGTCCGGGCGCTACGCAGCGATGAGGCTGCTCATGGGCGGCCGCACCTGCCGGTCGTTGCATTGACGGCCAATGCGATGGCCGAGGATCGCGAGCGCTGTGCGGCCGCGGGCATGGATGGCTTCGTGGCCAAGCCCATCGGGCTGGAGCAGCTCAGGGCCGAGTTCGAGCGCATACTGGCGGCAGGTGGTGGGGGTGGGGTCAGGTCTTGAGTTTTGCATCGCAGATGCAAAACT
>CANGXU010000285.1 GCA_947457885.1 Betaproteobacteria bacterium | reverse complement strand
CCCTCCACATACTCCCCCCAGAACCCCAGCATCTCCCGCTGCTGCCCTGCATACTCCGCCCGGTTATACACCCCGCGCAGCGCCACCTTCAGCGCATTGTTCATCGCGTTGTGCGCGAAAGACTTGTCGAGCGACCCGCGCCCGGGCAGCACCAGCCCGCTGCCGCCGGCCAGTGAGCGCAGCTCCGCGAAGAGGATTGGTCGCCGTCAGGCCGGCAGTCATCGCGTAATCGAAGAGCCGCCTGAGCAGACCACGGATCACGCCGATGGCCGCGTCGAAGCCCTCGTCCTTCTTGCGCCAGATGATGCCGCGCACACCCTCGGTGGTCACCTCGCCCACCGGCTTGCTGCCGATGGCCGGCACGATCGACTTGTCGAAGTAGCGCCGCGGGATGGTCGTGTCGTTGCGGTCTCGGTTGACGATCTCGCGGAAGAACCGCTCGCCGAACTCGGCGACCGTCACCTCGATCACCGGGCCGCGCTCGTCGGTGCGGCTGTAGCGACTACTTCCCGATCGGGAACCGCATCATGGACTGGAAGGCGCGTGGTTCCTGAGTTTAGGGGGGCTGGGGGCTGATGTATACATGCGTATATACATGGAAAGGTCTCACCATGCCGTGCGGGGGTCTTGATCGGGCGCGGGAATCTCACAGGCGGTCGCGGGCGGATAGTGCCAAGCCTCGCCGCAACGCGTCGAAATCCGCCACCACTTCCTCGACCTCGTCTGCGCTCAACGGCAGGGCCTCGCGGACCTTGGCCGCCGAAACCCGCAGGCGCTGCAAGTCTTCAGCGCTGGGCCGCCGCAGTGGAACGAACAAGCCGATCGACCAACCATGACGCGTGATGGTGACCGGGGCATCGGTGTCGATGTACTCGGCGAGCGGCGCGCGGAAATCGCGGATAGCGACAGTGGTCTTGTCCATTCAGGAACTCCCGCCAAAGGGCTGGACGATGGCGCCACACCGGCAGCGGATCGGCCGATGGCGCGATACGCACACTCAACGGCGCGGCCGCGTATGCCGCGGGAATGCCGACGACCATGCTACCGCGCGCCGCTCGAAAGACGTACCGCGCCCCCTTGCCGTCGAGGAAAAGCGGGCGCGACGCCGCGGCGCGTTTCAGCGCAGCATGCACCTCGGACATCGATAGCCCGCTGAGAGCTGAAAGCTCGGGATAGGTCATCACCTCGTCGCCCAGGGCGGCCAAAGCCAGCGGGAGGTAGAAGTCCTCCGGCTTGAGTATGGGCTGGCAGTTGGCCGCGCGAGGCATGGCGATACTCGTGTTTCGCGAAACACGAAAGTACGGAAAGGCCGAAGGGCTGCGGGGACCTCATCTTCGCTCAACAGCAGGGCCTCCCGGACCCTGGCCGCCGCCGCCGCAGGCGCTCGAGGTCTTTGCACTGCATGCCAATGCCACGGCTAGCACATGCCTCCCCCCGAGACCGCGTAAGGATGACGACTCCGTTGCCTGTTCGCAAGCAACACTGCAACCAGCATCGACAACACTCACGCATCCGATACATCACGCCGACACTCAGGTTCGGACCTTGAGCCACAGGTACGCTCGTGAATCATTGCTGGCGGAGTGATCGCGCCATGCCCGCATCGAGTCAATCCGCTAATTACACGCATTTGGCCTAAATGCAACAAATGAGAATCCGGTTGACGATTGAAAGACGGGAAACGGACCCCCGCAGTTGCACGCGAAAACTCGAGAATGCATGCTGCTAACGATCATCGTTAGCCCGAATCGTGGGCGGCGAATCGCTCTGCCCAAAATGTTGTCACTTTAAACACAACGCTAGCTTCACTTGCCAGCCTGACACATGAACCTGCGATGTGTTCTGGTCCGACCCGTTACGCTTTTCGGAAAGGTCGCCTGCAGCGCGCGACTCCCCTGGTCAAACCCCGGCTGGCAGGTATCTGGATCGCATGAAGTCAGTGAACCACCGTCAGCCACCGGACCACAATGGCCGCGACGAGCATGAAGATCATCCTGTCCGTCGACTCTGTCCGGTATCCACTCACCGGCATCGGTCGCTACACATATGAACTCGCCAGCGCCTTGCAGATGCGCAGCGACTTGAGTCTCTTGATGCTGTCGGGTGACAGGCTGGTCGCGACACTGACATCCGATCGGTCTGATCCACAGTCAGCACAGGACATGCCGCGCAGTCTCAGCCAGGCAATCTATCGGCGACTGCGACGAAGCCGTACGGCTGTTGAGACCGCCAAGGCGCTGAAAGACGCTCTTGCGAAACATTCCCTGAGAAAGCACAAGGGCGCAATCTTCCACGGTACAAACTTCTACCTCGGCGACTACAACGGCCCAAGCGTTGCCACATTCCACGATATCTCCGTATTCACCTTCGCGCACTACCATCCGCCCGAGCGTGTGAGCTTCATGCAGCGCCAGATGAAGATCACCATGGATCGCGCCGACATGTTGATTACGGTTTCCAACTCGGCACGAAAAGAGATCGCCTGTTACTTCGGCTACCCACTCGAGAAAATCCGCGCCATTCCGCTCGGCTGTTCAGATGCGTTCAGACCGCGTGCCACTTCCGAGACTCGCTCGGTGTTGGAACGATACGGGCTCGAACATGGGCGATACGTACTGTTCACAGGTACCGTAGAACCGCGCAAGAACATAGAGGGTCTGCTGGACGCGTACTCGGCACTACCAGAACAACTGCGCACGAACTACCCCCTTGTAATCGCTGGTTTCCAAGGGTGGAAGAGTGAAAGACTGCATGCGCGAATCGCTGCGGCCGCGAATGCAGGCTGGGCGCGCTATCTGGGCTATGCGAGAGGTGAGGATCTGCCACTTCTGTACGCGGGCGCACACCTGTTCATTTTCCCCTCGCATTATGAGGGATTTGGTCTACCCGTCCTGGAATCGATGGCTAGCGGCGTGCCCGTAGTGTGCTCGAGCTCATCATCATTGCCAGAAGTGGTCGGCGACGCTGCATTGACCTGTAAACCTGAGGATACCGATGGCCTGCGAGAGCTTATCCGTCGAGGTCTCGACGATACCCAATGGCGATTGGGTGCGCGCGCGAGGGGCCTGAAGCGTGCAGCCGAATTCAGCTGGCACCGATGCGCCGAACAGACTGTGGAGGTCT
>CANGXU010000284.1 GCA_947457885.1 Betaproteobacteria bacterium | reverse complement strand
CGTCGACCTGTGCCCAGTCGAGGTCCACGCCCAGCCCGGGGCGGGCGGGTACGTCGATGCATCCGTCGACGATCGGCAGCGGCGCGCGCGTTAGCCGCTGCCCGTCCTGCCAGATCCAGTGGGTATCGATCGCGGTCACCCGTCCAGGTGCGGCGGCGGCCACGTGCGTGAACATGGCCAGCGACACGTCGAAGTGGTTGTTCGAATGCGAGCCCCAGGTGAGCCCGGCATCGCGGCAGGTGGAGGCGACCTTCAGCGCGCCCTGCATCGTCCAGAAGTGCGGATCGGCGAGCGGGATGTCGACCGCACGCAGGGTCAGTGCATGCTGCAGTTCGCGCCAGTCGGTGGCGACCATGTTGGTCGCGGTGGGCAGGCCGGTCGCTGCGCGGAACTCGGCCATGATCTCGCGCCCGGAGAAGCCGCCTTCCGCGCCGCACGGATCCTCTGCATAGGCGAGTACGCCGTGCATGTCGCGCATCAGCCGCACCGCGTCGTTGAGCAGCCAGCCACCGTTCGGGTCGAGCGTGATGCGCGCCTGCGGGAAGCGTTCGTGCAACGCGACTACCGCCTCCATCTCGTCTTCGCCGCGCAGCACGCCACCCTTCAGCTTGAAGTCGGCGAAGCCGTAGCGGGCATGGGCGGCCTCGGCCAGCGCGACCACGGCGCGCGCATCCAGCGCCGGCTCGTCGCGCAGGTGGAGCCATGCGTCGGCATCGGCGGACGAAGGCCCCGCGCGGTACGGCAGGTCGCTGCGCGTCCGATCGCCGATGTAGAACAGGTAGCCGAGCACCTGCACCTTCGTGCGCGGTGCCGGCTCGTCGGCGAGCTGCGCCAGCAGGTGCGCGACCGGCAGGCCGAGGTGCTGGCCGAGCAGGTCGAGGAGGGCCGACTCGACTGCGGTCATCGCATGGATCGCAACCCGCTGGTCGAAGGTCTGCCGGCCCCGACCGCCGGCATCGAGCGCGCCGAAGCGCTGCTCGATCGCGCGTTTCACCGCGCCGAAGTCGCTGACCGGTTGGCCCAGGACCAGCGGGGCGGATTGTTCGAGCGTCTGGCGGATCGACTCGCCACCGGGCACTTCGCCGACGCCGGTGCGACCGGCGCTGTCGGTGAGCACGACGAGGTTGCGGATGAACACCGGCGCATGGGCGCCGCTCAGGTTCAACAGCATGCTGTCCTGGCCGGCGACCGGTACCACCCGCATCGCCGCGACAGTCGGGAATTCGTTCAAGCCGATGCCCGTTCGCTGCCGCAGGCCGGTCTGGCCACGCTCAGTCGCTGCCCAGACGCAGCCGGCTCGGCAGGCGCCGCTCGATCGACCACTTGAGCAGGGCCGCGCTGCGGAAGATGCCGTGCGCGAACTTGCCGTAGGGCAGGGTGACGAACAGTGCCATCACCACGCCCAGATGCACCGCGAGCAGCAGCGCCATCGCGCCGGTGTCGCGCAGCACCATCAGCACCAGACCGGTCAGGCTGACCAGGAACAGCAGCGCCAGAAAGCCGTAGTCCATCGGGTTTTGCGCGTCGTCGCCATGCATCGGGTGGCGCCGCGCCTTCAGGCGCCACAGCCCGACCGGACCGATCAGCAGGCCGATGCCGCCCACCGTGCCGAGGATCACCGGCAGGCTGGTGTAGCCGTACGGCGCCTGCCAGCCGAACGCATAGTGGTAGAGCGTCGCGACGCTGGTCGATGCGAAGCAAAGCATGAAGCCGTAGAAGGTGAAGTGGTGGTAGAGGCGGCGCGTGGTGTTGAAGCGGTCGTCTTCGTTGTGGCAACCCTCGCCGTGTCCGCCGTCGAGGTACTTCAGCTTCAGGGCGTTGTGCACCGCCTCGGCTGCCGCCGGGGCATTGCCGCCCTCCGGTACCTCGCCCGGCGACACGTTGCGCCAGAACCGGGTGACGCCGATGGCGAGCGCCAGCACGGCGAAGCCGAACACCGAGCCGAACATGATGACCATCAGGTTGTGCGGGAACACCGCGTAGAAGTTGCCCGCCAGCGGCTCGTGCCACAGCCCGCCCTTCATCGCGACGGCCAGCGCGAGGAACAGTGCGAGACCGCCGGCTGACGCCAGCGACACCAGCAGTCCGTTGTGCCGGTACAGCGCGCCCAGTGCCTGCGGGAACGCATAGTCGGAATAGGTCTGGCCGCGCACGACCGCCATGGCCTTCGGCACGTTGATCGCGAACTCGTGGGGCGGCGCGTACTGGCAGGCATGCAGGCAGGCGCCGCAGTTGTGGCACAGGTTCGCCAGGTAGTGCACGTCGGCCTTGCCGAACTCGAGCCGACGCGTCATCGCCGGGAACACCGCGCACGAGCCTTCGCAGTAGCGGCAGGCGTTGCAGATCTGCATCTGGCGAGCGACCTCGCCTTCGGCCTCGGTCAGCGGCAGCGCATTGAACGCGGCCGATGGCGAGACCGGTTGGCCACCGGCGCCGAGATGGGCGGCCTCGCGCGTCAGTGCGTCAAGGGTGGTCGAGGCTGACTCAGGCGGCGGCACTCAGGGCTCCTTCGGCTTTCTTCGTTGTGTCGGGGTTGGCGGGCGCCAGGGCGGCACGTGCCGCGGAGGTGCCGGCGATGCGGCCGAACGCGGTGCCGATGGTCACGCCGATGCCGGCGAGGTAGCCCTTGCCGAGCACGTTGCCGGCACTGACCTCGCCGGCGGCAAACAGGTTGCGGCTGGGTACGCCGGAGAAATGCACCGCGGCGGTTTCGTCGATCTTCACGCCCAGATAGGTGAACGTTATGCCCGGGCGAAGCGCATAGCCATAGAACGGCGGCGTGTCGAGCGGCAGGGCCCAGTGCGTCTTGGCTGGCGTCAGCCCTTCGGTATGGCAGTCGTCCAGCACGGCGTGGTCGAAGGTGCCGACCTTGCACGAGGCGTTATAGGCTTCGACCGTCTTCATGAAGTCGTCTGGGTCGATCCCGAGCTGGCGCGCCAGCGTCGGCAGGTCGTTCGCCTTCTCGCCGGGGAACACCGGCGGCATGAAGCGGCCGACCGCCTTGGCATCGATGATCGAATAGGCGATCTGGTTTGGCTGGAAGGCGACCAGCCGGCCCCAGATGGCATAGCGCTTGGGCCAGAAGTCTTCGCCTTCGTCGTAGAAGCGCCGGCCATCGCGATTGACGACGATGCCCAGCGACACGCAGTCGACCCGGGTGCAGATGCCG
>CANGXU010000283.1 GCA_947457885.1 Betaproteobacteria bacterium | reverse complement strand
TGGTCGGCCCGCTTGCGTACGGGATCTCGGCCGATCCGGTCAAGGCAGCGAAGGTGCTCGACGAGTTCTCGAAGGCGAACGACAAGCTGGTTATTCGCGGCGGTGCATTGCCGCAACAGCTGCTGTCGGCGAAAGAGGTGCAGGGGCTGGCGCGACTCCCGTCGCGCGAAGAACTGCTCTCCAGGCTGATGGGGACGATGCAGGCACCCGTGGCCAAGTTCGTCCAGACGCTCAACGAAGTACCTGCGCGTTTCGTGCGCACGGCTGCGGCCGTTCGCGACCAGAAGCAGGGTGCGGAAGCACCCGCCGAAGCGGCAGCCTGAGGCGCTTCGACCCCCGGGTCGATCCCTCCGGCGGCACGAGGCGTCCATTGGCGCCTCACGCTCGGTGACAACATTCCATCCAATCGACATTGGCAATATCGGGAGCATTTGAAATGGCAGTCGCAAAAGCAGAAATCCTCGACGCAATCGCCGGCCTTACCGTGCTGGAACTGTCCGAACTGATCAAGGAAATGGAAGAGAAGTTCGGCGTCTCCGCCGCCGCCGCATCGGTGGCCGTGGCCGCCCCGGCCGCCGGCGCTGGCGCAGCCCCGGCAGAAGAGAAGACCGAATTCACGGTCATCCTGAAGTCCGCCGGCGAGAAGAAGGTCGAAGTCATCAAGGCCGTGCGTGCCATCACTGCGCTGGGCCTGAAGGAAGCCAAGGACCTGGTCGACGGTGCGCCGAAGCCGGTGAAGGAAGGCGTTTCGAAGGCCGACGCAGACGCAATCATGAAGCAGCTGACCGATGCGGGTGCAGCGGTCGAGCTGAAGTGACGCGACGCGAAACCGTCGAATCATTCCCGGGGTCCGTCCCCGGCCGGCGTGGTAGCCCCGTTGCGGGTAGTCACCACGCCGGACAGGTATCAGGCATGTGTTGAAGGCCGTGGGCCGGCGGGCGACCGCTGGCCCGCAGTCGCTATGCAGTGGCCGAAGCAGTGGCACGGCCCGCAGTACCGGCAACCGCCGCGTCAGTAGCCGTAGCAGCGCACCACCCCAGTCTATCCGTCGCCTGCAGGAGTAAACGATGAGCTATTCATTCACCGAGAAGAAACGCATCCGCAAGAGCTTCGCCAAGCGTGCCAGCGTGTTGCCGGTTCCGTTCCTGCTCGCCACCCAGCTCGAATCCTATCGTCACTTCCTGCAAGCCGACCTGCAGGCTGACGCACGCACCGGCGAAGCGGGGCTGCAGGCTGCGTTCCAGTCCATCTTCCCGATCACGAGCCACTCGGGTAATGCCCGCCTGGATTTCGTCAGCTACTCGCTCAGCACGCCGCCGTTCGACGTGAAGGAGTGCCAGCAGCGCGGGCTGACGTTCGCAGCGCCGCTGCGCGCGAAAGTGCGCCTGACGATCATGGACAAGGAAGCGCCCAAGGTCAAAGGCAAGGACGGCAACGAAGGCTTTCCGGTCAAGGAAGTGAAGGAGCAGGAGGTGTACATGGGCGAGATCCCGCTCATGACCGACACCGGCTCGTTCGTGATCAACGGCACCGAGCGCGTGATCGTCTCGCAGTTGCACCGCTCGCCCGGCGTGTTCTTCGAGCACGACCGCGGCAAGACCCATTCGTCCGGAAAACTGCTGTTCTCGGCCCGCGTGATTCCCTACCGCGGCTCCTGGCTCGACTTCGAGTTCGACCCGAAGGATTACCTCTATTTCCGAGTTGACCGCCGCCGCAAGATGCCGGTCACCATCCTGCTGAAGGCGCTCGGCTACAACCCCGAGCAGATCCTGGCCGATTTCTTCAAGACCGACACATTCCACTTCGCCAAGGGCGAAATCACGGTCGACCTGGTGCCCGAGCGGCTGCGCGGAGACACCGCCGGCTTCGACTTCGTGACCAAGGCCGGCAAGGTCATCGTCCAGCGCGACAAGCGCATCACCGCCAAGCATGTGCGCGAGATCGAACAGGCCGGGCTGAAGAACATCACCGTGCCGGGCGAGTACCTGCTCGGCCGCGCACTCGCGCACAACGTGATCGACACCGAGACCGGCGAAATCCTGGCGCGCGCCAACGACGAGATCACCGAAGACCTGATCGACCTGTTCCGGGGCGGCAAGGCGGAGCAGATCCAGACCATCTACACGAACGACCTCGACGAAGGCCCGTACATCTCGCAGACGCTGCGTATCGACGAGACGCCCGACCAGATCGCCGCCCAGGTCGCGATCTACCGGATGATGCGTCCCGGCGAGCCGCCGACCGAAGACGCGGTACGCAGCCTGTTCCACGGCCTGTTCTTCGCCGAGGAACGTTACGACCTGTCCGCAGTCGGCCGGATGAAGTTCAACCGCCGCATCGGGCGCAACGAAGTGAAGGGCGCCGCGACGCTGGCGGCCGAGGATATCGTCGCCGTCATCAAGATCCTCGTCGAACTGCGTAACGGCCGCGGCGAGATCGACGACATCGACCACCTCGGCAACCGCCGTGTGCGCTCGGTCGGCGAACTGGCCGAAAACCAGTTCCGCGCGGGCCTGGTGCGCGTCGAGCGCGCGGTGAAGGAGCGCCTGTCGCAGGCTGAGTCCGAGAACCTGATGCCGCACGACCTGATCAACGCGAAGCCGGTGTCGGCAGCGATCCGCGAGTTCTTCGGGTCGAGCCAGCTGTCGCAGTTCATGGACCAGACGAACCCGCTGTCCGAGATCACCCACAAGCGTCGTGTGTCCGCCCTCGGGCCGGGCGGCCTGACGCGCGAACGTGCGGGCTTCGAGGTACGCGACGTGCACCCGACCCACTACGGCCGCGTGTGCCCGATCGAGACGCCGGAAGGCCCGAACATCGGCCTGATCAACTCCCTCGCGCTGTATGCCCGCACCAACGAATACGGCTTCCTCGAGACGCCGTACCGCAAGGTCGAGAACAGCCGGGTCACCGACGAGATCGTGTTCCTGTCGGCGATCGAAGAGAGCAAGTACACGATCGCCCAGGCGAACGCGGAACTGGCCACGGACGGCAAGTTCATCGACCAGATCATCTCGTGCCGGCAGCACAACGAATTCACGATGGCCGCGCCGGACAAGATCGAGTACATGGACGTCGCGCCGGCCCAGATCGTGTCGGTCGCAGCCTCCCTGATCCCGTTCCTCGAGCATGACGACGCCAACCGGGCGCTGATGGGCTCGAACATGCAGCGCCAGGCCGTCCC
>CANGXU010000282.1 GCA_947457885.1 Betaproteobacteria bacterium | reverse complement strand
GCTGGCAATGACGCGCGGCGGATAGCGATCGAGCACGAATGACAGGTAGAGCTCGGCAGCGATCGGCTCGAGGGCTTCGACATAGACCTGCTCGACAAGATACTCGCCGACCTGGCTGCCGAACAACGCTTCGGCGGCGGCGCGCGCGGCAGCGGCCGAGTCGGTCAGGCGCACCGCCCCCGCGAGTCCGCGGCGGCCAGTGGGCACCAGCGCCTTGACTACCGCCGCACCGCCGAGCCCGGTGGCGATGCGCCAGGCGGCGTCCGCACCATCGGCTGCTTCGCCGGCAGGCACGGGCAATCCGCGATCCCGCAGGAATGCCTTGGCGAGGTCCTCGGTGAGCGCGATCATCGGCCTGCCCGGGCGAGCGGACAGGCGCGCGGCGAACCCCTGGACACCGGCGTCCCTGCGGGACTGGCGATGTGCATGCTGCTCCTCCTGTAGTGCCGACGCGCGGGGGCGTCGGGCTGGCGCGCATCCGGCGCGTGGTCCGACCGTTCTTCTGCGCCCCTGCGCCTGCGGTCGATGATGCCAGATGCGGGACTGGGCGGCGATCATCCTGCCCCCGGGACGCGGGTCGCCGCCGTGGCCGCAGCCGGTACATAATTGCGGCGCGCATTCCGTCAATGGGCCTGTCCACGCTCCACAAGGGAAAACCGATGGATTTCACCGGCATCGCATCGATCACCTACTCGGCCGCCGACATGGCCGAGGCGAAGCGCCTGTTCACCGACTGGGGCCTGACGAAGGTGTCGGCGACCCGCACCCGGCTGGCGTTCGAGACCGCCACCGGCAACCGCATCGAGGTGCGTCCGGACGACACGCCCGGCCTGCCGCCACGGCTGGAGGGCGGTTCGTCGTTCCGCGAGGTGGTGTTCGGCGTGGCGACTGCCGCCCGGCGCGATGCGATCGCCGCCGACCTGGCCCGCGACCGGGAAGTGACCCGCGATGCCGACGGCACCGTCCACTCCATCGACGACCTGGGCATCCACATCGGCATCCGCGTCTGGAAGCCGCGCAAGCCGGCGACCCGGCCGGCCACGGTCTGGAACCGCCCGGAAGGCCGCGCACGGGTGGACCGCGAGGCCACCGCCTGTCGTGACGGCGCGCGCCCGTCGAAGGTCGGCCACATCGTGTTCGCGGTCACCGACGTCAAGCGCGCCGAGGCGTTCTACCGGGATCGGCTAGGCTTCTGGCTGTCCGACCGCTATGTCGGCGGCGCCGGCGTGTTCCTGCGCTGGGCGAAACGCAGCGAGCACCACAACCTGTTCTTCATGAAGAGCCGCACCGGGAAGACCGACCTGCACCATGTCGCCTTCGAGGTCGGCGACGTGCATGAAGTGTTCGGCGGGGGCATGGCATTCGCGCGCCAGGGCTGGAGCACCGAGATCGGGCCTGGCCGACATCCGATCTCCTCGGCCTACTTCTGGTATTTCCGCAACCCGCTGGGCGGCGCCATCGAGTACTTCTGCGATCCGGACTACGTGACCGAGCGCTGGAAGCCGCGCAATTTCCGGGTCAACCGCTTCAGCGAGTGGCACCTCCCGGCGGGCATCCCACTAAAGGCCGATGGCCATGTCCGGCCGTCGCTGGCGGCGGTGAAGGCGATCGAAGCCGCCGACGCCGCCTCCGCCAGGCCTGCAGTCCCGGCCTGAGGTCGCAGATGCCAGAGCAGACCATACACTTCGATTCCGGCGGCCTGCGCCTGGCCGGCATCGTGCGCACGCCCGCCGTGCCCGTCCCCGGCGAGCGGCGTCCCGCCTTCCTGGTGCTGCACGGCTTCGGCAGCCACAAGGGTGCCGGCAACGTACTCGGCCCGTGCGCGGTGCTCGAATCGCTCGGCTACGTGACGCTGCGCTTCGACATGCGCGGCTGCGGCGAGAGCGAGGGCGTGCGCGGCGACCTGATCTGCCTCGAGCAGGTCGAAGACACGCGCGCAGCGCTGACCTTCCTCGCTGGACATCCAGGCGTGGACCCGGCACGCATCGCCGTGGTCGGCTCCAGCTTCGGGGCGGCGGTTGCGGTCTACACCGCCGGCGTCGACGAGCGGGTCGCCGCAGTGATCTCGTCCGGGGGCTGGGGTCATGGCGAGATCAAGTTCCGCGGCCAGCACCCCGGCGAGGAAGCCTGGGCGCGCTTCACCACGATGCTGGCCGAAGGCCGCCGGCACCGCGAGCGCACCGGCGAGTCGATGATGGTGCCGCGGATGGACATCGTGCCGGTGCGCCATGGGCTCACGCGCGAGATCCTGCCGGGCTCGCTGCAGTCATTCACCGCAGAGACCGCGCAGAGCATGTTCGACTTCCGCGCGGAAGACGTGGTCGACCGGATCGCGCCGCGGCCGCTGCTGCTGCTGCACAGTTCGTTCGACACGGTGACGCCGACCGAGCAGTCGCTGCGCATGTTCGCGCGCGCGAAGTCGCCGGTCGACCTGCACCTGTTCGGGGATACCGATCATTTCATGCTGGCCGAGGGCAACCAGCGCGTCTGGAACGTCGTGCGCGACTGGCTTGCCCGCTACTTCCCGGTGACCTCATGAACACTGCCGACGTCACCCCACCGGCCTGGGCCAGCGGGGTTTCAAGGGCGCGCGCGCGCGCGGCGATGCACACCCCGCCGCGCATCATCGCCGCCCTGTCTGCCGCTTCACTGCTGGCCGCGGCCGGCCTGCCCTCGACGCTCCACGCACAGGAGTATCCGGTGCGCCCGATCCGGATGCTGGTGCCCAATCCGCCCGGCGGCGTGACCGACGTGCTGGTGCGCCTGGTTGCACCCAGGATGACCGAGGCGCTCGGCCAGCCGATCGTCATCGAGAACCTGCCCGGCGCCGGCGGCGTGCCGGGCACGAACCTGGCCGCGAAGGCGACCCCGGACGGCCACACGCTGGTCGCGGTGTTCGACAGCTTCGCCACCAATCCGTTCCTCTACAACAACGTCCTGTACGACCCGCTGAAGGATTTCGTGCCGATCTCTCTGATGGCGCGCCAGCCGCAGGTTCTGGTGGTGAACGCGAAAGTGCCGGTGAAGACCGTCGCCGAGCTTGTGCGTTTCGCGAAGGGTTCAGGCGGCATGACCTTCGCGGTGCCGGGGCTCGCCACTTCCAGCCGGTTCTCGACAGAGCTGCTGAAGACCACGCTCGGCATGGACATCACGATCGTGCCGTACAAGGGCGGCGCGGCGGCGATCACCGACG
>CANGXU010000281.1 GCA_947457885.1 Betaproteobacteria bacterium | reverse complement strand
GCGGCATGGGGGTCAGGTCTTGAGTTTTGCATCGCAGATGCAAAACTCAAGACCTGACCCCCATGCTCCTCATGCTCCTGCCGGGCGGCGCACTCAGGCTGGCAGCAGCGCCAGCGCCTTCCCATAGGTTTCGACGAAACGGTCAAGCCCGTGCGAGCCCCCGTTCACCAGGCGCCGCGCCTTGGCCAGTTGATGGCTGGCCATCGCCGTGCGGATCGCCGCCTCGCGGTTCTTCAGGAACTGGGCGAGGATCAGCCCGGCGATACCCGGGTCGTTCGCCATCTGCGGCTGGGCGAGGAGGTCGACCCCGACCTGCCTGCCGATGCGCTGGTAGTTGTCGCGCCCGGTCAGCTGGATGTAGCCGCGGCCCTTGAAGCGCGCGCCATCGCCAGGCTGGGTGTTGCCGAGGTTGGTGGCCGCCTGCGTGCCGGGCTCGTAGAGGTCGAACGGCTTGCGGCGCGTGTTGAGCGTGCTGATGCCTTCGTCGATCGGAACGAAGCCTTCGGTTTCGGCACGGATGGTGGCGATGGCCATCGTCACCATGGCCCGGTCGCTCAGTTGCCGTGCCCGAAGACCGGCCATCACGAAGGGCAGGTGGGTAGAGATGTTCGACGGTGGCGTGGCGCGCGGGAAGGCCTGCCTGACCAGGTTGGGCGTCACCAGTGCGGTGATGTCGCCGGTGCCGGCCGCAGCGGGCACGGCTGGCACCGCGGCGGCGGCGGGCGCGGGTATCGCGGCGGGGGGCGTGTCCACGTCGAGCGCGCGCAGGAATGGTGCGCTCATGAAGCCGTCGGCCAGTCCGTCGCCTTCGAGGTCGACCAGCGCCCACTGTCCTTCCCGGCCCAGCAGGTGCACCACGGTACCTGCGGGCACCAGGCGGCGCTCGGGGAAATCGATCGACGGTCCGCTGCGCAGCCGGAGCCCGTCGCGCGCGATGACGACGAACCTGGGCGACATCGGTGCGCTCGCGGGGGCCGCCATGGCCGCTGGCGACACGGGGGCGAGGGCCGCCGGGGTAACCGCTGCGGGGGTGGATGCGGACGTGCCGGCCGGGCCCGGCACGTCGGTGGGTACCGTACCGGCACCCACCGCCTCGAGGCCCTGGAACACGGGCGAGCCGGGACCGCCCGGCTGGCGCAGCACCTGCTGCCGTTGCGCCTTGCCGTCCGGCTGAAGGCCGACATGGACGCAGCGGCCCGCCTCGTAGATGAGCTGGTCGAACACGATCCCGCTGTCGCGGATGCGCTTCGCCGCGGCAAGATCGTCGAGCCCCTGCACGTGGAAGTCGGCCGCGAGCCCGAGTGCATGCGCTGACGTCGGGACACCGCCGACCAGCTTGTTCACCTGGGGGTTGCGGTAACCGCTCGTGATCTCCAGCGGGACCCCGAACAGTGCGCGGATCTCCTCCAGCAGCGCGGCGGTCCGGCGCAGGTTGCGCAGGTGAGCCGGCGTTGGCGCGTTGTCGATCCCCTTCCTGCGCGCCGTGTCCGATACCGTCAGTTCAGCAAGCGAAAAGTTGGGTGTGAGCTGCATCGGATCTCCTTCGGGCACTGCCGCCGCGATCGTTGCTCCATCGCAGCGCCATCGTAGCGACTTCCCCGCACAACGCAAGATAGGGCAGACTCCGTCGCGGTGCGGGTCCGATGGCCGCACCGCCGTCGAAGACCGTGGAGCCGACCGCGGCATGCGGCAGGCGACGATCCCGAGGGAGGAAGCAGCATGGAACATCCGAAGCTGCGGTTGTGTGCGCCGGTTCGATACGCAGCGCCTGGCGTGCTCGCCGCCACCCTTTCGATGGTGGTGCCGGCGCCGGCTTTTTCGGCCGATGCCTGGCCGAGCCGTCCGGTGCGGCTGATCGTACCGTTCCCGCCGGGAGGGGCGAACGACATCGTCGCGCGGCTGGTCGCCGGACGGCTCCAGGAGCGCTGGGGAACGCCGGTGGTGGTCGATAACCGCGCAGGTGCTGGCGGCAACATCGGGACGGAACTCGGCGCACGCGCCAATCCCGATGGCTATACCCTGCTGGTCGGTTCCGGCAGCACGCTGGGCAGCAATGCCAGCCTGTACGCGAAGCTGCCGTTCGACGTGCTGAAGGATTTCGCGCCGATCTCGCTGATCGCCGCAGCGCCGTTCGTGCTGGTCACCCACCCGTCGGTGGCGGCGCGCACGGTGACCGAACTGGTTGCGCTGGCGAAGGCCAATCCCGGCCGGCTCACCTACTCGTCGTTCGGGGAGGGCAGTTCGGCACATCTGGTGGGCGAACTGTTCCAGAGCATGGCGGGCGTGAATCTCATCCACGTGCCCTACAAGGGCGGCGGCCCGGCCATGACCGCGGTGGTCGGCGGTGAAGTGCAGGCGACGATCGCCAACCTGTCGGTAGCGCTGCCGCACATCCGCGCCGGCAAGGTGCATGCGATCGGCGTCACCACGGCCCGTCGCGCCGCCGCGCTGCCCGAGTCGCCCACCATCGCAGAGTCGGGGTTGCCCGGTTTCGAGGCGTCCGCCTGGGTCGGGCTCGTCGCGCCCGCGGGTACGCCGGTGGCGATGGTGCAGCGCTTCAATGCCGATACCCACGCTGCCGTACAGCACCCGGACACGCAGAAGCAGCTCGAGGTGCGCGGCCTCGAGCCGATGCTGAGCACACCGGCCGAGTTCGCGCGCTACCTGGCGCAAGAGGTGAAACGCTGGGACGGCGTGGTGCGAAGCGCCGGCATCCGGCGCCTCTGACCGGCGGCGTGCCTACAGCGCGTCGATGAATGCCTGCGATGACATGACGCTGCCGAACAACGGCAGGATCTTCTCGCATTCGATGCGATGCAGTTCAGGGTCCGGGCTGGCGCAGCAGTCCTCCAGCACCTTGACGATGAAGCCGGCGTCGTCGCCATGGCGCGCCGCGCTGTCGACGACCATGTGGGTGTACACGCCGCACAGCGCAAGCGTGCTCACGCCCTGTCGGTGCAGCCAGGTCTCCAGCCCGGTGTTGAAGAACGGATTGACCGCCCGCTTCGTGTAGACGATCTCGTGCGGCAGCGGACGAATGGCGTCCGGGAATTCGAGCCCCCAGCTGCCGATGACGATCGCCTGCTTCTCCTTCAGGTGCGCCAGCCGCGACGAGCGGCTGATCGCGTCGCCGTAGTCGGCCCTGAAGCCGACGTTGACGAACGCGACCGGCTGCTGCTTCGCGCGCATCGCCGCGATCACTGCCGCGGTC
>CANGXU010000280.1 GCA_947457885.1 Betaproteobacteria bacterium | reverse complement strand
GGAGCACCCGGTACATTGTTTTTTTGCAGCGCGACGTTTCAGTATCGCGCCGCGCTCGCCACATCTGATTTGCGCAGTCCTTCTGGTCGTAGCCCTCGCGCTCTGCTCGATGCATGCGGTGGCCGGTGAGCAGGCCGACCGGGCGATCGCTGTCGTGCGCAAGCTCGTCGCCTCCGGCGAGGTCAAGCCCGGCACCGTGCTGCGCCTGCGTGCCAAGCAGGGCAACCTCGTCTCGTTGCTGGGCCGCGACGCTGAACTGCAACGCGAGTGGGAGCGTCTGACCGGCATCCCGATCGACGCCAGCGTCATGCCTCAGGTCGACTCGATGACCTTCATCCGGGACCGGCGTGACGCCGACCTGACCATCGCACGCACGCACGAGTTTGCCGATCTCGACGCCGCCGGGCTGATCCTCGACCTGCGCCCGCTGCTGCAGCGCTTCGGCTTCCAACTGCAGGCCGATGAGCCGGAAGGCTACCTGCTGCTCGATGCGCAGTCGCGCCGCGGCGACAAGTTGCTGGCGATCCCGGCCGACCTCGATGTGGCACTGCTCTTCCTGCGCCGCGATCTGCTCGAGAACGAAGACAACCGGACCCGGTTCCGTGCCCGCTACGGCCGCGAGCTGGCACCGCCTGCGACCTGGGCGCATTATCAGCAGCTCACCGAGTTCTTCCACCGGCCGCAGGATGGCTTCTACGGCGCCGGGGAGCCGCGCGAGAGACTCACCGCGTGGATGTACTGGCTGCCCCGTTATCTCTCTGCCAGCGCAGGCGGGACAGCCTTCTTCGACGCGCGCATGCGCCCGCAACTGCTCACGGCGGCAGGCATCTCCGCCACCGAGAGCTTTGTCGCGACGGTGCCCTTCTCACCGCCGCAGGTGCTGGAGGACGGCAGGGACTTCAACTACACGCTGCCGCTGTTCGTTCGGGGCAACACGTTTTCTACGATCCTCACCGTGGCAACGGCGAAGATTGCCAACCGCGAGGGTTCCGCGATACGCGGCCGCTTCATTGCCGCGCCGATGCCCGGGTACGTGCATCACGGGAAGCTGCTGCGCCGCACTGCCTTCATCTACGGAAACAACCTCGTCATTCCCAGAAGCGGCAGCCAGCCGGAGCTCGCCTTTCTCTACGCGATGTGGCTTACCGATCCCGACAACTCGCTGCGTTCGGTCACGGCCAACGGTATCGCGGACCCATACCGGCACCACCACCTGCGCGACGAGCAGGTGCGGGCGCTCTACACACCGCAGGCGCTGGACCTGATGCGCCAGGAGCTGCGCATCGTGCGCCCGGGAGGCACCGCGCTGCCCGGCGATGCCGAGTACATGGCGGCGCTGAGCAACCAGCTCTGGCAGGCGGCGGCCGGGCGCATCACCTCGCGCGAGGCGATGGCGCGAACCTCGCGCGACTGGGATGCCATTACCGACCGGCTCGGACGTGCGGCGCAGATTGCACACTGGCGCGCGCTGCAGCAGGCGGCGCCCGGCACCGCATCGACGAGCGGACCATGATCCTCCCGTCGCCACAGAAGTGATTGTCCAGCACCGCCACTCCCTGCGCATCAAGCTGACGCTGGCATTCGTCGGCGTCGGTATCCTCGTGCTCGCGCTCGTGTTTCTCGGCGACCGGACGCTCAGGGAAGCGGCTGTGCAGCTCGAGAAGGCTCGTCAGCAACAGCTCCTGCCCCTCGTGCAGCTCAACGGACTGCAGGCCCAGTTGGCCCGTATCCGTGTACTCGAGATCGAGCTGGCGCGTATCGAGGACTTGTTCGCGATGTCCGATCAGGTAAGCTTCCTGCGTTCTGAAGCGTCGGCCTTCGACGTCAGCCTGCGGCGCTGGACGCAGTCGGCGGCAGCGGTGCCAGAGAACGATCGTGCGCGCCTGATCGACCACTGGGCGCGTTACCACGTCGATCTCGAAAAGGTCTTCGACCTGGCGATGGCGATGGACGGCCGCGCCGTCGCTGAAATCTCCACTTTCGACTCCGGGCCCCGGCATCAGGCCATCACACGCATGTTGCTGGCGGCCAGTGGCCACACCGAACGCGAAGCGGAGCAGCAGTTGGCGGCTGCTGCGAAGGCCCGCGAACGCCAGCGGGCGTGGTTCGTCCTGGTTTCGCTGGGCGGTCTGCTGCTGGTGGGTCTGGGCCTGGGTGCGCTGACGCGCCAACTCCTGCGCCGCGTTGCCGGGCTGCGCGCCGCTGCGATACGAGTCGCCGAGGGGACGGCCCAGGTGCCCGTGCCGGTGGCGGGACGGGACGAGCTGGCCGATCTGGGCGATGCCTTCAACACGCTGCAGGACCGTGTCGCCGAGCGCGAGGCCTTGCTGCGGACAGCGCGTAACGAGCTCGAGTGCCGTGTCGAACAGCGCACGAACGAACTCGCCAGTGCCAACGCCGCGCTGCTGCACGAAGTCGGCGTACGCCGGGACGCCGAGGCGCAATTGCAGCGCCAGGCGCAGTACGACAGCCTGACCGATCTGCCCAACCGCGCGCTCGCCCTGGAGCGCCTGTCGCAGGCGCTGCTTCACGCCGAGCGCGATGGTACGCTGGCCATGGTTGTCTTCCTGGACCTCGACGACTTCAAGAAGGTCAACGACACCCTCGGCCACGCCGGCGGCGACGAACTCCTCATGCAGGCGGCACGGCGCCTGCGCGAATCCGTGCGCGCGAGTGACACCGTGGCGCGGCTCGGCGGCGACGAATTCATCGTCGTACTCGGCGACATCGCGAACGTCGACAGCACCCACGCCGTTCTGGACAAGCTGAGACACGCCTTTCAGCCGGCCTTCAGGGTCGTGGACTCGTCCGTGCACATCACGCCCAGCCTGGGCATGGCCGTTTATCCCGACGATGGTCGCGACCCCTCGACGCTGCTGCGCAACGCAGACCTTGCCATGTACGAAGCCAAGGCGGCCGGACGCAATACCTTCCGGTTCTTCCACGCCGCGATGCACGAACGCGCGGCGCGCAATCTCGGGATCGAAGCCCGTCTGCGCGGAGCGGTCGAGCGCGGCGAGATGTGGTTGTCGTTCCAGCCGCTCGTTACTTCGGCCGACGGGCGCCTGGTCGGAGCCGAGACCCTGCTGCGCTGGACCGGTGGCGACGGTATCGCGGTATCTCCCGAGGAGTTCATCCCGATCGCCGAACGCACTGGTCTCATCGTCCCGCTCGGTCGGTGGGTGCTGGAGCAGGCCTGCGCGCAGATGGCCCGGTGGCTTGCCTCCGGTGCGCGGCTCGATCACATCAGCGTGAACGTATCGCCGCGCGAGCTCCGCGATTCCGGGTTGACCGATTACATGCTAGCGGCCCTGCGGAGCAACGGCCTCGAAGGACGGCAACTGCAGATCGAGGTCACCGAGGGACTG
>CANGXU010000279.1 GCA_947457885.1 Betaproteobacteria bacterium | reverse complement strand
TTGAACCAGACAACGGAAGGGGCCACGGGCCGCGCGGATCGGAACGGAGGGTGCCGAGTCTATGCGCAGCGGCGCCGGCGGGCACCGCCGCGCCGATTGTCCGGTCGCCTGGCGGCCGCGCACGCCGGTAGCCGACTCGCGCTACCCTCCGGTTCCGTCCAATCCCCGTCGAGGAGCCCTGCCGTGCACAAACCCATCCGCCGTATCGTCACCGGACATGACGCGAAGGGCGTCGCCGTCGTCGTGGAGGACCGCGACGCCCCGAACGTACGCACCGTCGAGCTGCGCGGTGGCCTGACCATGAGCGAGCTCTGGGTCAGCGACCGCTCGCCGATGGCGATCGACGCGCCCGATGCGACGGCCTCGGTGAAGACCCTGCAGCCGCCGGCTGGCGGCAACGTGTTCCGCGTGGTGCGCTTCCCCCCGGAGAAGACCTTCATCCACAACCTGACCGGCGACAAGGCGCGTGCCGCATTCGGTGCGGTGGGCTCGGCCGAGGCATCGCAGCACAGCGAGAACGTGCGCCACCCGCTGATGCACAAGACGAAGACCGTCGACTACGGCCTCGTGCTGGAGGGCGAGATCTGGCTGGTACTGGACGATTCCGAAGTGCTGTGCCGGCAGGGCGACGTGATCATCCAGCGCGGCACCAACCACGCATGGAGCAACCGCTCGGACAACGACTGCGCGGTCGCGTTCATCCTGATCGACGGCGAACACGACCAGTAGCCGCGACCGCTGCGGCGTGTCGCCCGGTCAGGCGACTTCGAGCAGTTCCTGCATCGGGCGCACGTCGAGCGTGATGCCCGCCTTGCGCCACTGCGCGATCTCGTCGCGCAGCAGGGCGGCGGTCAGCGGGTTGGCCGCCAGCCAGTTCGGCTCGAGCTTGAGCCGGTACTCGCCGCGCTGCATGCGCGCCTCGATCACCGGCAGCACGAGGTCGGTGCGCGAGCGGTGAAACATCGCCGCCAGGCGCAGCGCCATCGTCGCCGCGATGTCCGCCGGGGTTTCGAGCATCCCCTGCATCTTGTCGAGCGAACCGCGGTGAGCCAGCACCAGGGTCGCCAGCCGTGCCTGCTCGCTGCGCGAGAAGCCGGGCATGTCCGCGTTGCGGATGATGTAGGCGGTGTGCTTGTGGTAGCCGGAATGGGCGACCGTGATGCCGATCTCGTGCAGCCGCGCCGCCCAGTCGAGCAGGTGCCCGGCCGTGGCTGCGCCGGCTGGCTCCCCGTCGAGGAGATCGTGCAGCAGCGCCTGCGCAAGCGTGCCCACGCGGCGGGCCTGCGCTGAATCGACGTGGTAGCGCTGCATGAACTGCTCGACGGTCAGGTCGCGCATGTCGTGATGGTGGAAGCGGCCCAGCATGTCGTAGAGGATGCCCTGGCGCATCGCACCGGTGGCCAGCGCCATGTGCGGCACTTCGAGGGCCTCGAACACGGCGAGCATGATCGACAGCCCGCCGGGCAGCACCGGCACCCGGTCGGCGCGCAGGCCGGCCAGCGCCAGCGCGTCCAGCCGATCGAGCGCGCCGATGCGGATCATCTGCGACTTCAGGCGCTGCAGGCCATCGAGCGTGATGCCGTTGTCGGTGTAGCCATTGAACTCGAGCAGGTCGCCCAGCGCGCGTGCCGTGCCGGAGGAGCCGATCGCATGCGTCCACTCGCCGTGGCGGAATGCCTTGCGTATGGTCTCGAGCTCGGTGCCGGCGGCGGTTTCGGCGGCACGGAAGTTCGACTTGCTCAGCCGGCCGTCCGCGAAGTGCCGCATCGAGAAGCTCACGCAGCCCATGTACAGGCTCTCCAGCTTCCGCGGTTCCAGTCCGACCCCGATGATGCATTCCGTGGAGCCGCCGCCGATGTCCACCACCAGCCGGGGGGCCGGCGATGGCGGCAGGCCGTGCGCGACGCCGAGATAGATCAGCCGCGCCTCCTCGCGCCCGGCGACCACCTCGATCGGGAAGCCCAGCGCGGCCTCGGCCCTGGCCAGGAACTCCTTCGCATTCTTCGCGACGCGCAGCGTATTGGTGCCGACCGCGCGCACCGCCTCCAGCGGCATCCCGCGCAGGCGTTCGCCGAACTGGCGCAGCGCGTTCAGGCCGCGCTGCTGGGCGGCTTCGTCCAGCCGCTTGTCGGCGCCCAGCCCGGCGCCGATGCGCACCGGCTCGCGCAGCGAATCGAGCGGGTAGACCTGCTCGCCGACGACCCGGGCGACCTGAAGGTGGAAGCTGTTCGAACCCAGGTCGACAGCCGCCAGGGTGGACAGCTGCGTCATCGCGCCGACGGGCCTCCGGCCGGCCCCGTCGCGCGCCGGCGGGTGGTCATTGCTCCACTTCGCGTTCGAGCTGCTCGGCGCTCACGTGACGCACGTCCTTGCCCTTGATCAGGTACACCACGTACTCGGACATGTTCTTCGCATGGTCGCCGATGCGTTCGATCGCCTTCGCCACCCAGAGGATCTCGAGCGACGACGAAATGGTGCGCGGATCCTCCATCATGAAGGTGATCAGCTTGCGCACGATCGTCTTGAACTCGTCGTCGACCTGCTCGTCGAGCCGCACGACCTTGGCCGGAACCGCGATGTCGAGCCGCGCGAACGCATCGAGCGACTGGCGGAGCATGTCGACCGCGATCTCGGCCACGTGCTTGATGTCGCGGTAGCGCGGGATCTGCAGCGCGTCACGCTCGTGCAGGTTCTTCGCCATGCGGGCGATCTTCGACGCCTCGTCGCCGATGCGCTCGAGGTCGGTGATGGTCTTGATGACCGTCAGGATCATGCGCAGGTCGATCGCCGTCGGCTGCCGACGCGCGATGATGTGGCTGCACTGCTCGTCGATCTCGATCTCGAGCCCGTTGACCCGGTGGTCGGCTTCGATGATGCGGTCGCATTGCTCGATGTTGCCGGTGGACAGGACCTCGATCGCGCTGGTGATCTGCTGCTCGACGATGCCACCCATCTGCAGCACGCGGGCGCGCACGGCCTCGAGTTCCGCATCGAACTGTTTCGCGATGTGCTGGTTCATGTCGCTGTCCCGGTGTCGAGTGGTGGTTGACCGCGCAGGGTATCCCTCGAATGTGACACGCGCATGGCGGTTGTGTCTGCGCAGGGTGGCACGTTCAACCAGCCAGCGTGCGCACGCCGCCGGCGGAGGCCACCAGCGCGATGTCGGCCGGACGGCGCGCGAACAGGCCGTTGCAGACCACGCCGGCGATCTGGTTCAGCTCCGACTCGAGCGCGGCCGGGTCGTCCATCTTCAGGCCATGCACGTCGAGGATCAGGTTGCCGTTGTCGGTGACGAAGCCGGCGCGCAGGGATGGCTGGCCGCCCATGCGCGCGACCTGCCGCCCGACATGGCTGCGGGCGATCGGCAGCACCTCGATCGGCAGCGGGAAGCGGCCGAGCGTGCCGACCAGCTTCTTCTCGTCGACGATGCAGA
>CANGXU010000278.1 GCA_947457885.1 Betaproteobacteria bacterium | reverse complement strand
AGGTTGGCACGGCGCCGGGCCGCGGCCGCCGAGGCCGCCTGCGCGGCACCCGGCATGGCAGCGTCGGCCGGTGGATTCACCACGGATGCCGTCTGCATCGCCGGCTCAGGTCGTCAGCAGCTTGCGGACCTTCTCGGTATTGCGCCGGATGGCCTCCCATTCGGCACCCGACAGCCTGGTCCGCCCGGCGAACCGGTTGGTGACCACCTGTTCGGCGGTGAACGGCTTACCATCGCTGACCGCGAACTTCAGGGTGGCATCGACCATGCCCTGTACCTTCTTCAGGTCAGCCATGCCCAGGCCGCCCTTGATCGCCTCGTCGCTCACCATCGTATGGTGGGCCAGGGCCTGGGCCAGCGCGAAGTTCTCGCGTCCGCTCTTCACCGCCGCGATCTCCGGCTGCTCGCGCACGATGATGTCGATCGCCTCTTCCGGATTGCGCAGCGTGAACACCACCGACTCGATGAAGGCGTCGACCATCGCCTGCACGAGAGGCGCATCCTTCTCGACCATCTCGGGCCGGCAGATGAGCTGCCCCGAATAGAAGTCCAGGCCGGTCTGTGCCCAGCCCATGAACCGGGTGTCGAAGCCCAGCGACTGGAACAGCGGCAGGCTGGAAGTCCCGATGCAGGTGATCGCATCGACCTGCTTGTTGATCAGCGCGCGCTCGATCAGCTGGCTGTCGAGCGTCTGCCGGGTGATCTTCTTGCTGTCGACCTTGTTGCGGTCGAGCCAGGCGTTGAAGTACGGCGCCTCGGCCGAGGTCAGCACCATGCCGACGGTACGACCCTCGAGATCGGTCGGCTTGCGGATCGGCGAGTTCTCAGGCACCGCCACGCCCATCAGCGAGTCGTAGCCGACGGTGGCCACCGCGGTGGTGAACAGGCCGCGCGCCGCATTGACAACGATGCCGGGCGTGAACACGAAACCGAAGTCGAACTTGCCGTTGGCGACGGACTGGGTCGCCGCCGGGGAACCGAAGCCGCGCGAGACTTCCAGGTCGATGCCACGGCTCTTGAAGTAGCCGCGGCTGCGCCCCACCACCGCCCAGAAATTCGATCCGTTGACGATCCACGGCAGGGTCATCGAGACCTTGCGCGGCGTCTGCGCATGGACATTGGAAAAAGGTGAAACGAGTGCGACGGTGCTGGCTGCGGCGGCACCGGCGACGATACGCCGGCGGTTGGCATCGGGTCGGGACGAGGCACTGGCGAAGGAACGCGACATGGGATCTCCGGGCTTCAGGGTGGGGGCAAGCGGCGGCCATCACCCTCGTGCATCGCCGGGGTGCAGCCGTTATCTGTCACGCCCTCTGACGGGGCATTGACTCTCCCTGAAGAGGCATCGGCCCGCGCAACGCCGATGCCCCGTACTACCGGTCACTTATTCTATGCAAATGGCGTGCCGACCGTGCGGCACGCTGGAAAAGTCGCCAAGCGGACTTATTTCGACACGCGGTCGACCACCCCGTCGATGAACCGCTCGCACTGCGCGACCTGGTCGAGCGCAATCCACTCGTTCGGCTTGTGCGCCTGCTCGATGCTGCCGGGACCACAGATCACCGACGGAATGCCGGCCTGCTCGAACAGCCCGGCCTCGGTGCCGTAGGACACGGCACCGGTATCCGAAAGGCCGGACAGCGCACGGGCCAGCTTGACGATCTCGTCGTTTGCGTCGACGTTGAGCCCGGGCATCGAGGACAGCAGTTCCCAGGTGAAGCCGGTACCGGGCTGCACCCGGTGCATCTCGGGCAGCAGCGTGCCCTCTGCATACCCCTTCACGGCCTCGAACAGCGCATCCGGGTCGGCACCGGGCAGGAACCGGAACTCGAAATCGAACGTGCACTCGTGCGGCACGATGTTGAGTTGCGTGCCGCCACGGATCACGCCGGTGTGCACGGTGGTGTGCGGCACGTCGAACTCGGGAAGGTACGGACCCTCGTCGCGGAACTTGCGCTGCAGCGCCTTCAGGAACGCGACGATCTCGCAGGCGGCCTCGACCGCATTCACGCCCTGCGGCGCATAGGCCGAGTGGGAGGCATGCCCGCGGACCTTGCAGCGCCAGGAGTGCTTGCCCTTGTGCGCGACGATCGGCCGCATGAGGGTCGGCTCGCCCACCATGCAGGCGGACGGCTTCACGCCGACAGCGGCGAGGTCGGCGATCAGCCGCCGCACGCCGATGCAGCCGATTTCCTCGTCGTACGAGAACGCGAAGTGCACCGGCGTCTTCAGTTCGCGATTCATGAACGACGGCAGCCTGGACAGCACCACGCCGACGAAGCCCTTCATGTCGGCTGCGCCGCGGCCGAACAGACGCCCGTCGCGCTCGACCATCGTGAACGGATCGGTATCCCAGGGTTGGCCTTCGACCGGCACCACGTCGGTGTGGCCGGACAGCACCAGGCCGCCGCGTCCGCCCGGTGCCCGCGGACCGAAGGTCGCGAACAGGTTGGCCTTGCGCTTGTCGTCGTCGAAGGTGAGGCGCACGTCTTCCACGCCATTGGACTTCAGGTAATCGCGGACGAAATGGATCAGCTCGAGGTTGGAATGGCGGCTGGTCGTCGGGAAACCGATCAGTTGCCGGATCATCTCGATCGACGCGTCCGAGGGCCGTGCGTGCGGGTTGGAGGAGCGACCGTCAGCAGCGGAAGCGGGAGGATGGGCGGTCATGGGTGTCACGGGTGTCACTCCGGTATCGTGGGACAGGATAGGCAGCCGTTGCAGCGGCTGTCAAACGACCGACGACCGGTGACCGACCAGCGGAGACCAGCGACTGGCCCGTTGCGCCGCCGCGGTGCCACCCTCCGGCGTACGGCTTCGATAATCGCGGGCATTCGGCTATCCTGCCTGCGTCCACAACCGGGGAACCGACCGATGCCATCGTTGCGCCGCGTGACCACCATTTCCGTCCTGCTGCTGGCCGCAACCCTCATCGCCGGGCAGCCCGCGCCGGCGCGGGGGCAGGAACTGTCGATCGGCCTGTCCGCGGCGATCACCTCCATGGACCCGCATTTCCACAACCTGTCTCCGAACAACAACGTGATGGAGCATCTCTACGAGACGCTCGTCGCGAAGGACGGCAGCTACCGGTTGCGCCCCGGCCTCGCCGAGTCGTGGCGCACGGTCGACGACCTGACCTGGGAATTCCGGCTGCGCAAGGGCGTGCGCTTCCACGACGGCTCCGACTTCACCGCCGCGGACGTGGTCGCCTCGCTGCGCCGCGCGCCGAACGTGCCGAAGAGCCCGTCCTCGTTCGGCATCTACACCCGGCAGATCGCCGACGTGCAGGTGGTCGATCCGTTCACCATCCGGGTGCGCACGAAGACGCCGTATCCGCTGCTGCCGAACGACCTGTCGACCATCTACGTGATTTCCGCGAAGCACGAGAAGGCAACCACCGAAGACTTCAATGCCGGCCGCGCGATCAACGGCACCGGCCCGTGGCGCTTCGTGCGCTGGCAGCT
>CANGXU010000277.1 GCA_947457885.1 Betaproteobacteria bacterium | reverse complement strand
CCGCCTGCACCGCGCGGACGGAGCCGCGGCCGGGCAGCCAGGCGCCTGACCCATCCTCCAGGCAGGCCCGATGCCGGCAGGCGTGGCTGGGGTTCCGCCTGGGCGGCGCCTGCGCCCGGCGAAGCCGACCAGGGGGAACCCCACCCACGCCCGCGCGAGGTCAGAGCCGCAGCAGGCGCGCCGCGTTGTCCCAGAACACCGCCTGCTTGCCCGCATCGTCGAGCACGCTGATCTCGTGCACCACGCCCACCGGGTCGTTGTGCGCGATGTCGAAGCAGTAGTCGCTGCCCATCAGGATACGGTCGACGCCGACCAGCTTCACCAGGTAGTCCATCACCTCCGGGCAGTAGCTGATGGTGTCGTAGGTGAAGCGCTTAAGGTATTCGCTCGGGGCACGCGGCAGGTGCTTGCACTCGGGCCGTACCTTGAAGCCCTGGTCCAGACGCCCGCGCAGGATCGGCAGCGCGCCGCCGGCGTGCGGCAGCGACACCTCGAGCGTCGGGAAGGCGTCCAGTACGCCGCCGAAGATCAGGTGCGAGGCGGCGATGGCTACCTCGAACGGATTGCCGAGCGTGTTGATCAGGTACCACTGCTTGAGCCGCTCGTTGTTGATCATCATCGGATGCAGGAACAGCGGCAGCCCGAGGTCGGCCATGCGTTCGTAGACCGGGAAGAAGCTGCGGTCCGACAGTTCGCGGTCGCGCACCGCGGTCGCCATGTAGATGCCGCGGATGCCGGGCAGCTTCGCGGCGCGCTCGAGTTCCTCCAGCGCGAGGCTGGGGTTCTGGAACGGCAGGTGCGCGAAGCCGATGAACCGGTCAGGGTGCGCGACATGTGCCGCGCTGATCGCATCGTTGACCGCCACCGACAGCTGCAGGCCCAGTTCGTCGTCGGCCCAGTAGACCATCGGCTGGGTCATCGACAGCGCATGCATGTCGATGCCCATGCTGTCCATGTAGGCGAGCCGTTCGCCCAGGTCGATGAAGCCGGAGGTGATCGGCCCGGTGCGCAGGTTCAGCCCGACCTGGATGAAGCGCGCCCCGGTGGCGTCGCTGGTGACCGTGGTGCCGCAGCGGCCACCGTGCTTCGCGACCAGCTCGATGAAGCGTTCCGGGAAGAAGTGAGCGTGGGTGTCGATGTTCGGCATGGTGGTCCTTCGGTTCGGCGTGGCTCGGTTCGGCGTGACTCAGTTCAGCGTTATCTTCGCGGTGCGCACCACCCGGCCCCACTTCTCGAGCTCGGCCTTTATGAACGCGGCGAAGGCATCCGGCGGCATGCCGCCCGGTTCGGCGCCGTCCGCCGCCAGCCGCTGCCCGACGTCGGGCAGCAGCAATGCCCTCGCCACTTCTGCGTGCATTCGACCCACGACCTCGCGCGGCGTGCCCGCGGGCGCGAACAGCGCGTACCAGAAGATCGCCTCGTAGCCAGGTACCCCACCCTCGGCGATCGTCGGCACCTCCGGCATCGCGGCCGCGCGCTTCGCGCCGGTGACGCCGATGGCGCGAAGCCGGCCCGAGCGCAGGTATGGCGCGACGGTCAGCGTGTTCGGCGTGGCGAGCTGCACATGGCCGGCGAGCAGGTCCGCCGTGGCCGGGCCGGCACCCTTGTACGGAATGTGAACGATGTTCAGGCCGGCCATCGACAGGAAAAGCTCCATCGCCATGTGCAGCGACGTCCCCGCGCCGGCCGAGCTGTAGTTGAGCGCACCGGGCCGCGCCTTCGCCAGCGCGACCAGCTCCTTCACTGATTTCACCGGCAGGCTCGGGTGCACGGTCAGCACATGCGGCAGGGACGCAGCGAGCGTGACCGGCACGAAGTCGCGCAGGATGTCGTAGGGTGGCTGCTTCGCCAGCACCTGGTTCAGCACGATCGCGCTGGCAGCCATCAGCTGGGTGTAGCCATCCGCAGGGGCACGCGCGACGAACTCGGTGCCCAGTATCTGCCCGGCACCCGGGCGGTTCTCGACGACGACGGACTGTCCCAGGGCATCGCCCACGCGGCTGGCCAGCACCCGCGTGACGATGTCGGTGCCGCCACCCGGCGAGGTAGGCACGATGATACGCACAGGCTTCGCCGGCCATCCCTGTGCAGGTTGCGCCATCACGACGGACGGCGCGCACAGCCAGAGCGCCAGCAGCAGAGGCGTACACGCTGCGGGCCGCTGCGCAGCCGGATAAGGTCCAACCATCGGTTGCAACTCCTCGTTCGTCACGTTTCGTTCTACTCTGCTTGGTCCCACCGGAGGTCAGTCCAGTGCCAGCTTCGCGTCGCGCACGACGCGGCTCCATTTCTCGATCTCCGACCTGACGTAGGCCGCGAACGCATCCGGACTCATGCCGCCTGCCTCTGCGCCATCGGCGGCAAGTCGCTTCGCGACATCCGGCGCCTGCAGCGCCTTCGCCGTCTCGGACTGCATCCGGTTCACCGCGTCGCGCGGCGTCCCGGCCGGCGCGAACAGGCCGTACCACTGGATCGCCTCGTAGCCAGGCAACCCGGCCTCGGCGATGGCCGGCACCTCGGGCAGCCCGGCTGCGCGATTCAGGCTGGTCACCCCGAGCGCACGCAGGCGCCCGGACCGCAGGTGCGGCGCGGCGGTCAGCGTGTTCGGCATCGACAGTTGAACATGGCCGGCGAGCAGGTCGGCGGTCGCAGGACCGGTGCCCTTGTACGCGACATGCACGATGTCGACCGCTGCCATCGAGCGCAGCAGTTCCATCGACATGTGGGGCGAGGTGCCGGCGCCGGCGGAACTGTAGTTCAGCATCCCGGGTCTGGCCTTGGCCAGGGCGATCAACTGCTTCACCGACTTCGCCGGCAGGCTCGGGTGGACGGTCAGCACGTTAGGCAGGGTCGCAGCGACCGTCACCGGCACGAAGTCGCGCAGGGTGTCGTACGGCGGCTTCCTCGCCAGAACCTGGTTCAGTACGATGGCGCTCGCCGCCATCAGCTGGGTGTAGCCATCGGGGGCCGCACGCGCGACGAACTCGGTGCCGAGGATCTGGCCGGCACCCGGTCTGTTCTCGACCACCACCGACTGCCCGAAGACCTCGGTCAGGCGCGCCGCCAGCACGCGCGTGACGATGTCCGTGCCGCCACCGGGCGAGGTCGGCACGATGATGCGCACCGGCTTGGCTGGCCATGCGGGCGCCTGCGCCGCCACGATCGCGGGAAGGAGAGCGACGGCACAGGCCGCCGCTGCTGCAGCGGCGAAGGGCCTGGAAGGATTCAACGAGACGGTCATGGTGTCCTCACGAGGTATCGCGCATCCGTCTGCCCGCGTCGCGGGTCACGATGCCTTCTTTCGACGGGCGCTGGGCCCGGGTTCAATACTACTGGTGCGAATACAGCTTCAATCCGGGCACCGGCAGTTCGCAGCGCAGGATGGTGCCGCGATACGAATCGGTGACGTAGAGATACCGGCCGTCCGGCCCGCCATAGGCCATGTTGGTCAGCCGTCCGCCGCCGTCGGGTGCGCGGATGCCGTAGAGGAACTCGCCGGCCGGGCTCATCAGCCAGACGATGCCTACGCGCGCATG
>CANGXU010000276.1 GCA_947457885.1 Betaproteobacteria bacterium | reverse complement strand
TCGACGACCCGATGGGCAACAGCAGTTGCGTGGCCTGCGGCGAATGCGTGCAGGCCTGCCCGACCGGCGCACTGATGCCCGCACGCGAAGTCGGCCTGCAGGTGCCGGACAAGCAGGTCCATTCGGTCTGCCCGTTCTGCGGCGTCGGCTGCCAGCTCACCTACAACGTCAAGGACAACCGTATCCTCTCGGTCGACGGCCGCGATGGCCCGGCGAACCATGAACGGCTGTGCGTGAAGGGCCGCTACGGCTTCGACTACGTTCACCACAAGCAGCGCCTGACCACGCCGCTGATCCGCCGCGAAGGCATCGGCAAGCATGCCGATTTCACGATGGACCCCGGCAACCCGCTGTCCGTGTTCCGTGAGGCAACCTGGGAAGAGGCGCTCGACCTCGCGGCATCGAAGCTGAAGTCGATCCGCGACACGTTCGGTCGCAAGTCGCTGGCCGGGTTCGGTTCGGCCAAGGGCACCAACGAAGAGGCCTACCTGTTCCAGAAGCTGGTGCGCACCGGCTTCGGCAGCAACAACGTCGATCACTGCACCCGGCTGTGCCATGCGTCGTCCGTCGCGGCACTGCTCGAGGGCCTCGGTTCGGCCGCGGTGTCCAACCAGGTCAACGACGTCATCAATGCCGATGTCGTGCTGGTGATCGGTGCAAACCCGACGGTCAACCACCCGGTCGCCGCCACCTGGATCAAGAACGCGGTGAAGAACGGCACCCGGCTGATCGTCGCCGATCCGCGCCGCGGCGAGCTCGCACGCCATGCGACCTGGACGCTGCAGTTCAAGGCCGACACCGACGTCGCCCTGCTCAACGCGATGATGCACGTGATCGTGCACGAGGGGCTGGTCGACGAGGGCTTCATCGCTTCGCGCACGCTCGGCTACGACGAGCTGAAGAAGAACGTCGAGGGCTACAGCCCGGAGGCGATGGCGCCGGTGTGCGGCATCGACGCGCAGACCATCCGCGAGGTCGCGCGCGCCTTCGCCACCTCGAAGGGATCGATGATCCTGTGGGGCATGGGCATCTCGCAGCACGTGCACGGCACGGACAATGCACGCTGCCTGATCGCGCTGTGCCTGATGACCGGGCAGGTCGGCAAGCCGGGCAGCGGGCTGCATCCGCTGCGCGGACAGAACAACGTGCAGGGCGCGTCCGATTCCGGCCTGATCCCGATGGTGTACCCGGACTACCAGTTCGTCGACGACCCGAAGGCGCAGGCCAAGTTCGAGAAGCTGTGGGGCGTGCCGCTCGATCCGAAGCGCGGGCTGACCGTGGTCGAGATCATGAATGCCGCGTTGCGCAAGGAGATCCGCGGCATGTACGTGATGGGCGAGAACCCGGCGATGTCCGATCCCGACCTCAACCATGCCCGCGAGGCACTGGCCGGGCTCGACTTCCTGCTGGTGCAGGAGATCTTCCTCACCGAGACCGCCTACCTCGCCGACGTCGTGCTGCCGGCATCCGCCTGGCCGGAGAAGGACGGCACGGTCATCAACACCGACCGCATGGTGCAGCTCGGCCGCAAGGCGCTCGACCTGCCGGGCGACGCGAAGGAAGACCTGTGGATCATCCAGCAGCTGGCGAAGCGCCTCGGGCTGGGCTGGAACTACGAGCATGTGTCGGACGTCTTCAACGAGATGCGCCAGGCGATGCCGAGCATCGCCGGCATCACCTGGGACCGCCTCGAGCGGGAGAGTTCGGTCACCTATCCGTGCATGGAAGTGGGCGATCCCGGGCAACCGACGGTGTTCATCGATCGCTTCCCGACCGCGACCGGAAAGGCGAAGTTCGTGCCCGCCGACGTGATACCGGCCGATGAACGCCCGGACGCCGAGTTCCCGATGGTGCTGATCACCGGCCGCCAGCTCGAGCACTGGCACACCGGGGCGATGACCCGGCGTGCGTCGGTGCTCGACGCGATCGAGCCGGATCCGGTCGCCCTGATGCATCCGCTCGACATCGACGCCTTCGGCGCGAAGCCCGGCGACGTGGTCACCGTCGAGTCGCGCCGCGGGAAGATCGCGCTGTATGCCCGGGCCGACGACGGCACGCCGCGCGGCGCCGTGTTCATCCCGTTCTGCTACCACGAGGCTGCGGCGAACCTGCTGACCAATGCCGCGCTCGATCCGTTCGGAAAGATCCCGGAGTTCAAGTACTGCGCCGTGCGGGTGAGTGCCGGGGGCACGCTGAAGCCGGCGTCGACGTTCGGCGCCGGGCAGGTGATGGCGGGGCAGGCCGAGACCGCCTGACGTACCCCGGCAGGGGTGGCGGCCGGGCGGAACCTGCGGCCGCGCCGGCCGGGGAATTGACCATGGTCAAGGTTCCGCCTGCGGGCGCCGGCCTATAGTCCGGCCGCAACGCGGGCAGGCCGCGCTCAACCGTATCGAGGGGAGACAGCATGTCATCGGATATCGAAATCGCCCAGAAGGCGACCATGCAGCGCATCACGAAGGTCGCTGCGAAACTCGGCATCGCCGAGGAACACCTCGAGCCCTATGGCCACTACAAGTCGAAGCTGTCGATGGCGTTCATCGACAGCCTGCAGGACAAGCCCGACGGCAAGCTGATCCTGGTCACCGCGATGAGCCCGACGCCGGCCGGCGAAGGCAAGACCACCACTACGGTCGGCCTCGGCGACGCGCTCAACCACATCGGCAAGAAGGCCATGATCTGCCTGCGCGAGCCCTCGCTCGGGCCGGTATTCGGCGTGAAGGGCGGCGCGGCTGGCGGCGGCTATGCGCAGGTCGTCCCGATGGAGGACATCAACCTGCACTTCACCGGCGACTTCAACGCGATCGCGCTGGCCAACAACCTGCTGTCCGCGCTGATCGACAACCATATCTCGCACGGCAACGAACTGGGCATCGACATCCGCCGCATCACCTGGAAGCGGGTGATGGACATGAACGACCGGGCGCTGCGCGACATCACCGTCGCCCTGGGTGGCACCGCCAACGGCTACCCGCGCGAGGACGGCTTCGACATCGTCGTCGCCTCGGAAGTGATGGCGATCTTCTGCCTGTCGCGCTCGGTCAAGGAACTGAAGGAGCGCCTCGGCAACATCGTGTTCGGCTATACCCGTGACGGCAAGCCGCTGCGTGCGCGCGACCTGAAGGCCCACGGCGCGATGACGGTGCTGCTGAAGGACCAGCTGGCGCCCAACCTGGTGCAGACGCTCGAGAACAACCCTGCGTTCATCCACGGCGGGCCGTTCGCCAACATCGCGCACGGCTGCAACACCGTGATCGCAACGAAGACCGCGCTCAAGCTGGTCGACTACGTCGTGACCGAAGCCGGCTTCGGTGCGGACCTCGGCGCCGAGAAGTTCCTCGACATCAAGTGCCGCAAGGCCGGGATCATGCCGAACGCGGCGGTGATCGTCGCCACGGTGCGCGCGCTCAAGCACCACGGTGGCGTCGGCAAGGACGACCTCAACAAGGAAAACCTGCCTGCGCTCGAGAAGGGGCTCGCCAACCTCGAGCGGCACGTGAAGAACGTCAAGGACGTCTACGGCATCCCCTGCGTGGTGTCGATCAACCGCTTCACCGCGGATACCGACGCCGAG
>CANGXU010000275.1 GCA_947457885.1 Betaproteobacteria bacterium | reverse complement strand
GTCACCCAGACATCGCGGTCTCCGTGGGCCTGCACCAGCGCACGGGCGTTGCCGGGGTTGGTCTCCAGGTGCAGGACCCGGTTGGCATGGGCGTAGAGCACCGGGTCTGACTTCACCTTCTCGTACGAGGGCAGGCGGATCACCGTGCGGCTGCGCGGCGGGAGCTTGCGTCGGGCTTCCAGCGCCGGATTGGGCAAGAAGTTCAGGCGCTGGGTGCCGGCGGGCAGGGCGCCGGCACCGGGGGACGGTGCGCCCTCCGCCTGGGTGCAGGTCGTGCCCTGCGCCTGCGCCTGCTCGGCGGTGGTCATGTAGGGGTTGATATGGTCTTCCACGCGCCCGGGCTGGTCCACCTCGGTCGAATCGATTTCGAACCAGCCCTCGGGCGTGCTGCGGCGGATGAATGCCGTGCCGCGTACGTCGGTGATCTGTGCCACCGGCTCTTTCGCGGCGAGCCGATGCGAGATCTCGACGATCGCGCGCTCGGCATTGCCGTAGAGCAGCAGGTCGCACTTGGCATCGACCACGACGGAGCGGCGCACCTTATCCTGCCAGTAGTCGTAGTGGGCGATGCGGCGCAGGCTGCCCTCGATGCCGCCCATGATGATGGGAACGTCCTTGTAGGCCTCGCGGCAGCGCTGCGAGTAGACGGTGCACGCGCGGTCCGGGCGCTTGCCGCCGATGTCGCCCGGGGTGTAGGCGTCGTCACTGCGGATCTTGCGATCGGCGGTGTAGCGGTTGATCATCGAATCCATGTTGCCGGCGGTCACGCCGAAATAAAGGTTCGGCCTGCCCAGCACCTTGAACGGATCGGCGCTGTGCCAGTCGGGTTGCGCGATGATGCCGACGCGAAAGCCCTGGGCCTCGAGCGTGCGGCCGATCACCGCCATGCCGAAGCTGGGGTGATCCACATAGGCGTCGCCGGTGACGATGATGATGTCGCAGCTGTCCCAGCCCAACTGGTCCATCTCTGCCCGGCTCATCGGGAGGAAGGGCGCGGTGCCGAAGCGCGCAGCCCAGTACTTGCGATAGCTGGTGATCGGCTTTGCGGCGCGCGCGAACAGTGAGACGTCGAGAGGGCTGTTCATCGGGCAAGGGTCCTGGGATCGGGCACGCGGCCGTGCAGGGCCGACAATGCCCGCGCTCCGTGGAGGACATGGCGGTGGAGCAGACCTGCGCGGCCGGTCTTCACGTATTCCGGCGGCCCGTAGTGTACCCGCCGACGGGTGCGAAGGCGTGCGCGATCGCGGTGACCGGTCACTCCGGCACGATGCCTGCGGCCTTGACCACCCGCGCCCATTTGGCGATCTCGGCGGCCACGAAGGCTGCCAGTTCGGCCGGCGTGCCCGGCACCGGCTCGGCGCCCTGCGCATTGAGCCAGATGGCCATCGCGGGCGAGCCGATGATGTCGACCATGTCGCGGTTGAGGCGGGTGATGATCGACGCGGGTGTCCGGGCCGGCGCGAACATCGCGAACCAGGTCGCCGACTCGAAGGCCGGCAGCCCTGCCTGGGCTGCGGTGGGAATCTCCGGTGCGGAGGCGGATCGTCGCTCGGAGGTGATCGCATACACGCGCACCTTGCCCGCCCGCACCTGCGGCAGCGCGACGGGCACCGGCAGCATGGCGAGCTGTACCTCGCCACTGATCACCGCGGTGAGCGCAGCACCCACGCCTCGGAAGGGTACGTGCAGGATGTCGACGCCGGTGGCGCTCTTGAACATTTCCAGTGTCAGGTGACCGGCAGTGCCCACGCCGCCGGACCCGTAGTTCATGCGGCTCGCCGGGTTCTTCGCATGGGCGATCAGCTCCTTGAGCGTCGTGGCCGGCACCGAGGGGTGGGAGATCACCAGTTGCGAGACCTGGGCGAAGCGGGTGATCGGCGCGAAGCTCTTGATCGGGTCGTAGGACAGGCTCTTGAGCAGGCTCGGGGCCGCGCCGAACGAGCCCAGCTGTCCGAGATGGACCGTGTAGCCGTCGGGGGAGGCGCGCGCTGCGATCTCCGCCGCCAGCACGCCCGCGCCGCCGGCACGGTTCTCGACGATGACCGGCTGCCCCCAGCGCTCGGCGAGCTGCTGGGCGAGCTGCCGGGCGAGCAGGTCGCCGGTGGTCGAGGGCGAGGCGGTGATGATGCGCACCGGCTTCGCCGGGAAGGCGTCGGCTGCCTGTGCTGCACAGGCGGCCAGGGTGGCGAACAGGGTCGGGAGGATCAGGAGGCGCATGCGAGGTTCACGTCGAGTGGCCAGTGGGTATGTTGCCATCTCTCCGGTGGTGGCAACAGCCACGGCTTCCATCCGCCCGTCACGTAGTCGCGCAGCGTTCATCGTGGATCCAGGGCAGCGTCTGGCGACCCGGCCTGTCCCGCTCGGATCGCGGCGTATCATTCGACGATTGCATCCCTGCGGGCCAGACCCGCGCAGCGAGGAGGCGTATCGATGAATCGGGTCATGGCAAGGGTCGTATTCGTGCTGTCCGTCGTGCTTGGCCTGCCGGCACTGGCGCAGTCAGCACCGTGCATGGTGGTCACGCTCACCGGCACGCAGGGTGGTCCGTCGTCCTTCCAGGGCCTGGCGGGTTCCGGGACGCTGGTTCGTTATGGCGACGACTCCAACGACTGTCGCGGCGTCTTCCTGCAGTTCGACGCGGGGCGGGGCACCTCGATGCGACTGTCACAGGTCGGGATCACGCCGGGGGAGGTGGCTGCCGTATTCATCACCCATGTGCATTCCGACCACGTCGACGGGCTGGCCGACCTGCTGCAGCTGCGCTGGATGCAGGAGTTCAAGCGTCCGAAGATCGATGTCGTCTGCTCGGGCGATACCGCCGCTGCCGGCCATGTGATGAGCTGCGCGAAGCTGGTCGCGCACACGGCCGATGCCTATATCCAGTCGGGCGAGATCGCCCAGCGCCGCGCCGAGGACAAGGCGCGTCCGGCGGGCGGACCGGCTGACCTCGTCAACGTACGGACCTTCGCCTCGTCCGACGAGCCACAGGTGGTCTGGTCGAGCGGTGACGTGCGGGTGATGGCGGTGCGTTCGGCTCATGTGGCGGGGCATGCGTCCTATCGGGTCGACACACCGGCGGGCAGCGTGGTCATCGGCGGTGATGCGGGCAACGACACGCCGGCACCGCCGCGTGCATCGTCCACCTCGGCGCAGGTCGAGGCGCTGGCGAAAGGCGCGCAGGTCATCGTGCACTCGGTCATCCATCCGGTGATGGGGCCGGACGGTGGCACCGGCTTTCCGGCGCCGATCTACCATCGCCAGAGTACCGCCACCGACCTGGGCGCGATGGCCCAGCGTGCCGGCGCGCAGCACCTGATGCTCACCCACCTGATCCCTCCGCTCGGCGCGGACCGGCAGGGGCCGTACCGCCTGCCCAAGGGGGCGATCACGCAGGGGGACTACGAGGCCGCGGTGCGGGCCAGCGGTTTCGCTGGTGGCCTGACCGTCGGGGGTGACCTGTCAAACGTGCGGCTGCCGGCGCGGCGCTAGCCTGGGTCTGTCTGGCGCGGCAAGGGTGGCGTGGCAGAGAGGGGCGACAGCGTGTCGCTTGTGGTTACGCAGACCTCAGGCCATCAGTCCAGCAGCAGCCGCGCCTCAGTCATCGT
>CANGXU010000274.1 GCA_947457885.1 Betaproteobacteria bacterium | reverse complement strand
GGTTTTCCCGACGCGTCCGGCGGAGCGAGACTGGCGAGAATTCGTCGCCTGGACAGACGCTTGCGACGAAGGACGATCGGTGGATAATCTGGTTCTGGAGTACCTGCGGGAGTTTCGCAGGACGATCGATGGCATGAGGCACGACCTCTCGAGCCTGAAGATTCGGGTCTCGAGTCTCGAAATCCGCACGGCAACCAGCCAGCTCGAGATCGCACACGCCCATGAACGCCACAATCAGGTGGACGATCGAATGAACCGGCTCGAGCGAAGGCTCGGGCTCCGCGACTCGAATGATTGATGTGGCCGGAGGATGTGCTCCGATGACCGACGATGACTGGAACACCGCACTGGAAATCCTGCACGATATCCGTCAGAGCATGGCGCATATCAAGGGCGATCTGACCGAGATCGATCAGGCATTCGACCGCATCGAAGCTCACATCGAAGCAACGGCCGCAATCCTCGCGGACATGAACGGCCGCGGATCCAGGCGGATCGGCTCTGTCTTCGATCGAATCGAAGGCCGGATCGACCGCATAGAGAAACACCTGGACCTGCACCCGCTACCGATCTGACAGCGAACGGCAGGTTGCCGATCAGCCCTTCAGCGCCTCCGGATTCAGCACGTTCTGCGGCTTGCCGTTCGAGAACGCCACCAGGTTGTCGAACGCGGCCGCGAAGTACATCTCGTAGGTGGACTGCTCGACATAGCCGAGGTGCGGCGTGGCAATCACGTTGTCCATCTTCAGCAGCGGATGGGCGGCGCCGTACACCGGCTCGTCCTCGAACACGTCGACCGCAGCGAAGCCGGGACGACCCGCAGCCAGCGCGGCCTCGAGTGCGCCGGCAGCGACCAGCGGCGCGCGGCTGGTATTCACGAACAGCGCGGTCGGCTTCATCATCGCCAGGTCGGCGGCGGTGACGATGCCGCGCGTCTCCGGGTTGAGCGGGATGTGGATCGACAGCACGTCGGACTGCGAGAACAGCGCCTCGCGCGAGGGCGCCGCCTCGAAGCCGTCGGCCTTCGCACGCTCGAGCGATGCACCGCGGCCCCAGCAGATCACCTTCATGCCGAAGGCCGCGCCGGCCTTCGCCACCAGGCTGCCGATCTTGCCGTAGGCATAGATGCCGAGCGTCTTGCCATGCACCCCGACACCGACGGTCGACTGCCATTGCCCGGCGCGCAGCGCGGCGACTTCCTGCGGGATGCTGCGCAGCGAGGCGAAGATCAGGCCCCAGGCGAGTTCCGCCGGGGCATAGGGCGACCCGACGCCGGCCGCCACCACCGCGACGCCGCGCTTCGTGCAGGCGTCCATGTCGACGTGCGACACGTTCTTGCCGGTCTGCGCTATTGCCTTCAGCTTCGGCATCCGGTCGAGGTGCGCCTGGGTGAACGGCGCGCGCTGCTGGATCAGCACCAGGCCCTCGGCCTGTTCGATGCCTGCGGGCAGCTTCGCCGGGTTCTTGATGGTTTCGGTGCACACGGTGACGTCGTGTCCGGCCAGCTTCGACCAGGCAGCGAGTTTCTGCGTGGCGGACTGATAGTCGTCGGCGATGAAGATCTTCATGCAAGCTCCTGGGTAGCGTGTGCGGGGCGGCGCGCGGTCGGGCCCGCGGTCGGGCTACGCTCGGGGCCACGATCGCGGGCAATCGCGGATTATGCCAGCGCCCGGCACCCGTCCGCCGGGTGGCGAGCGGCTATGATCGGCGTTCCGACAGCACCCTCCGGCACTCGACCGCCCATGAAGATCGCGATCCCGCACGACCACCAGGACCTGGTGCGCAGCCTCGGCTGCTTCTCGAAACTCGCCCGCCACGAGGTGAGCGTGTTCACCGAGTCACCGGTGGAACCGGCAGCGCTGGCCGCACAACTGGCCGGCGCCGAGGCGCTGGTGCTGATCCGGGAGCGCACGCCGGTGAGCGCCGCGCTGATCGAGCGCCTGCCGAAGCTGAAGATGGTTAGCCAGCTCGCGCGCACTACCCACCATATCGACGTCGCCGCCTGCACCGCGCGCGGCATCGCGATCGCCACCGGCAACAGCAAGTCGCCGGTGTCGCCGGCGGAACACACGTTCGCGCTGATCCTCGCGGCCGCCCGCTCGATCCCGCTCGAGGCCGGCCGCATGCAGCGCGGCGAAGAGCCGACCACCCTCGGCTTCACGATGCGCGGCAAGACGCTCGCGCTGCTCGGCTTCGGCACCATCGGCGAGCTGGTCGCGCAGATGGGACGCGGCTTCGGCATGCGCGTGGTCACCCACGGCCGGGCCGGCTCGCGCGAGCGTGCGGCCGCTGCCGGCGTCGAGTTCATCGAGGACCGCGCCCGCTTCTTCCGCGAGGCCGACGTGCTGTCGCTGCACCTGCGCCTGACACCCGAGACGAAGCACTCGGTGACGGCGGCCGACCTCGCGCTGATGAAGCCGCGGTCGCTGCTGGCGAACACCGCGCGCGCCGAGCTGATCGCGCCGGGCGCGCTGGTAGCGGCGCTGCAGGCCGGGCGTCCCGGCTACGCGGGCCTGGACGTGTTCGAGCACGAACCGGTGCCGGTCGACCATCCGCTGCTGAAGATGGACAACGTGGTGTGCACGCCGCACTACGGCTGGGCGACGCACGAGACCTACGAGCAATACTTCGGCGAGGCATTCGACAACGTGGTCGCCTTCGCCGAGGGACGGCCAAGCGGCATCTTCAATCCCGAGGTGCTTGCACGATGATGCGCTGACCAGGGCAGTGACCCGGGCCCCGGCACGGTCGCAGGCCCGCCCCCGCACCGCGTTTCTTGGTATGGTTGGCATCCAGTTCCGAAGCGCCCGGCGCCCGCGCGGCTCCCGCAGGAGCCCAGCACGCAGAGGCCGCCCGAAGAGGCGGCCCGACGAGGCAGCGGTCGGAACTTCCGGAGGAGAATACCGATGTCTTCATCGATCAATCGATCGATCGTGCCGGCCGCGCTCGCGCTGCTGGTCGCGGCTGGCAGCACCTGGGCGCAGGGACAGTATCCGTCCCGCCCGATCCGCATCATCGTACCGTTCGCCGCCGGCGGTCCGACCGACTTCAACGCACGGCTGGTCAGTCAGCGGCTGAACGAGGCCTGGGGCCAGCCGGTGCTGGTCGAGAACCGGCCGGCGGCCGGCGGTGTTCCGGCAACCGAGTTCGTCGCAAAGGCGCCGCCGGATGGCTACACGCTGCTCGGCGCCAATCCGGGGCCGTTGACCGTCGCGCCACACATCCGCAGCAACCTCGGCTACGACCCGATGAAGGACCTGCTGCCGATCGTGCTGGTGACCACGACAACGAGTGCCGTCGTCGTGCACCCATTGGTGCCGGCACGCTCGGTCAAGGAACTCATCGCGCTGGCGCGGAAAAACCCGGGCAAGCTCAGCTTCGGTTCGCCGGGCGTGGGTACGGTGGGCCACCTGACGATGGAACTGTTCAACTCGATGGCCGGGTTGAAGATGGTGCATGTGCCTTACAAGGGTGTGGCCCCGGCCCAGGTCGACCTGCTCGCCGGCCATATCGACGTGATCACCATGTCGATCCCGAATGCGCTCGACTTCATGAAGCAGGGCCGGGTGCGCACGCTGGGCGTGAACGGCCTGCAGCGCTCGCCGAGCCTGCCC
>CANGXU010000273.1 GCA_947457885.1 Betaproteobacteria bacterium | reverse complement strand
GGCGAACGCGATCAGATCCGGCACGCTGGCGACCTGCAGCGACGGGTTCGCCACCAGCGCGCCCGGCACGTCGACCACCTGCGTGACCGGGATGAAATGCTTCGTCGGCTTGAGCGGGAAATCGGGATACAGGCTCGGGTTGATCGCCATCGTGCCGACGTTGCCGAGCAGCAGGGTGAAGCCGTCCGGCGAGGCCCGCCCAGCCACCTCGACGCCGATGTTGCCGGCGGCGCCTGCGCGATTGTCGAGCAGCACCTGGGTGCCCAGTTCCTCGGCCAGCCTGGGCTGCAGGATGCGGCCGACGAAGTCTGAAGCGCCGCCGGGAGCGAACGGAACGAGGATCCGCACTGGCCGCTTGGAAAAATCGACCGGCTGGGCAATGACGGACTGGGCTGCGAAGGGCAGCAGGGCGGCGGATGCCGCGATGAGCAGCGTCGAGCGATTCATGGATCTTCCTCCGTGGTATCGATCGCCCTGCCAGCCTGCCCGGCAGGGCCTGGGTGCTACTCTGCGACCTTGATGTTGTTTTCGCGGATGACCTTCGCCCACTTCGCGGTCTCGCTGCGCACGAATGCGGTGTAGGCCTCGGGAGACTTGCTCGGGGCGACCTGCATCAGCAGCTTGCCCAGCGAGTCGCGCAACTCGGTCGTCGAGAGCACCTTGACGGTGTCGTTGAAGATACGCTCCAGGATCGGTTTCGGCAGCGCCGCCGGCCCGAACAACCCGTTCCAGGCATTCGTGCCCTGCCCCGCGAAGCCCTGCTCGGCCATCGTCGGCACGTTCGGCAGCTCCGCCAGGCGCTGCGGCGCGGTGGTGGCCAGTGCCTTCAGCCGTCCCGCGCGCAGGTGCTCGATGGTAGAGCCGAGGTTGAGGAAGGCCACCTGCGTCTCGTTGCCCATCAGCGAGGGCACCATCTGCCCGGCACCGCCCTTGTACGGGATATGCGTGACCTGCATGCCGGTGACCCGGGCGAACAGCACCATGTCGAGGTGCGGATAGCTGCCGATGCCGGCCGATGCGTAGTTCAGCTTGTTGGGATTCTTCCGCGCGTACTCGACCAGCTGCTTCACGTCGGCCACCGGCAGGCCGGGATGCGCCGCGACGACATGGGGAATCTCGATCAGGTTGGTGATGCCTACCAGGTCACGCGAAGGACGCAACTTGCCGAGCACCTGCTCGAAGGTGGTCTCGTTGATCGCGTTGGTGGTGACGTTGCCGACGAACAGCGTGTAGCCGTCGGGCACCGCCTTCATCGTCGCTTCGAGCGCGATGTTGCCCGAGGCACCCGCGCGGTTGTCGATGATCACCGGCTGCCCCCACAGTTCGCCAAGCCTCGAGGCGACCTGACGGGCGACGATGTCGGTCGCGCCGCCGGGGGAGAACGGCACCAGCATGCGTACCGGGCGCGCAGGAAAAGTGTCGGCTGCGCGGGCGGCCCCCGGGACGACGGCCGACAGCGCGGACACAGCGACCAGCGAAACGATCAGACGGGACATGTTTTCCTCCTGGATGTGACTGGACTGCCCGTCCGGCGTTCGCATGCACCGGATCGAGCGTGGCAGGGATGGCGCCGCGGCGCCCGGTACCGATCAGGAACGGATGTCGCCAGCGCTGATCGGCAGCGGTACCGGACGCCGCAGGCGTGCCGAGAGATCGATCGCCTTGGTCAGCATCAGCCGGTTGTGGCCTTCGGCCGCCGTCGCATGCTGAGTCTTGAGTCCCAGCGAAACACGGTTCAGCCAGTCCACGGTCTCTTCGCGCATCGGGCCGCGCAGCTCGCCCAGCGCCATGTCGCCGACCGGATAGCTGGTAAGGAAGTCGACATGCCGGCGCTTGTCCGGCGCATAGCCCTCGCCCTGGATCAGGTTGGTCGCCAGCACGATATCGCGATGCGTGTCGTCGATGGTGAGCACGCCCTCGGTGCCGACGATACCGACCTCGAGGCTGTAAACCGCCCCCGGCCATACTTCCGGCAGGCCCCAGCTCAGCACGCCGCTGTAGACGGTGTCGTCGGAGAAGGTGATGGTGTAGGCAGTACCGTCGATGCCGTCGCAGATCGGCTTGAGCGCCTTGTTCACCGAACGCGCATAGACCTCGACTGCGGTCTTGGCTTCAAGCATCCACATGCACATGTCGAGTGCGTGGGTACCGGAGATCACCATCGGCGAGATCTCCGAAGGATTGTCGGTGCGCTTGTAGTTGTCGAGCGCCACCAGCCGGTTCATGAAGCCGCGCGAGGTGACCATCGTGACCTCGCCCAGCGCGCCGGTGCGCACCTTCTCCTTGGTCACCAGCCAGCGCCGGCGGAATCGCTGGGTATAGCCGACCACCGCGTCGAGCTTCGCCTCGATGATCGCCTTGAGCACCATCTCGGATTCTTCGAGGTCGGTGGCCAGTGGCTTCTCGATCATCAACGAGATCCCGCGCTCGCAGGCGCCGAGGATCGGGTCGACATGCAGGTGCTCGTCGGTGGAGATCACCGCCGCGGTGACCTCGGGGCGGCGCAGCAGTTCCTTGTAGTCGGTGGTGACGAAGTCGGCGCCGATCTGCTCGGCGACCAGCTTGCCGCGCGCCGGGTCCTTCTCGGCGATGCCGATCCACTCGACCGAGGGATGACGGCTGGCGACGGCGCCGCGGATCAGGCCGACACGGCCTGCGCCGACGATCGCCAGGCCGATACCCTTCGCGTTTCTGTTCATGGTGCTCCTCCGGGGATGGTGTCCGGGATCTTCGAAGACCCCGGCATTGCGTTCTTCGGCTCGGCGCCGCGACTCAGCGGCGTGACTCCGGCAGCGGCAGGCTGACCGGCTCGTTGCGTTCGGCCGAGATGTCTGCCGCGACATAGACTTCCATCACCTGCCGCGCCTGCTCGGCAGTGACCAGCACCGGCTTGTCCAGCGCGCAGGCCTCGATGAAGTGGTCGGTCTCGGGTGCCATCGCCCCGGCATAGGTGTGCTCGACATACTCGCCGGGCATCGTCGACATCGGGTGGACGATGCCGTTCTTCACGGTCGACAGCTGGGTGTCACGATGCGTGTCGTCGATGATCAGTGCGCCTTCGGTCCCGATCAGCTCGATCCAGGTCGACGAGAAGTTCGGGTACGCTGGCGGCAGGCTCCAGCCGCCGCCGACCATCACCGAGACACCGCTGTCCATCGTCACCATGATGTACTGGGTGTCGGGAACGTCGGCGCCACTCATGTCGCGCATCGCACCGTAGTTGTTCTGCGAGTACACGCGGATCGGCTTGGCCGGCGCCAGACACCACAGCAGGAAGTCGAGGTCGTGGGTCGATTCCATCGCCGCCGGAGACAGCTTGCTGCGCCCGGTGATCTTCTTGCCAAGGCTACGACCGATGTGGCGGCTCACCAGCGCGCTGACCGGGCGGCCCAGCGTGCCATCGGTCGCGCACTTGTGCACGTAGGCGTACTTCGGGTTGAAGCGCTGCGAATAGCCGATCGTGAACTTCACGCCGTTGCGCCGGGCGATGGCGATCAGTTCGTCCGCCTCATGGATCTCGATCGAGATCGGCTTCTCGAGGAACACATGCTTGCCGCGCGACAGGCAGTCCTTCGCCATCGGATAGTGCAGGTGCTCCGGCGTGGCCGAGATCATGTACGCGTCGATCGCGTCGTTCTTCAGCATGTCCTGCCAGTCGGTGGTCGCCGACGTCG
>CANGXU010000272.1 GCA_947457885.1 Betaproteobacteria bacterium | reverse complement strand
GGCGACGACGGAAGCTTCCCCCCGCCGGATGCTGCCGTACACCTGCTGCCAACGCTCGATGAAGCGGGGCAGCGACTGCGCTGTCGGCGCCTCGTGCCGGCCGACCGCCACACCACGCTGGCGAAGCTCGCCGGGCACCAGGGTGCTGCCATCGGCCAGCTGCAGGTCATCGTCTGGCAGGTCGCGGAACAGCTCCTTGTGCAGCCAGATCAGTGCGTCGGTGGAATAGAGCCCTCTGGCGGCATCCGGGCCGTCGGCCTCGAGCCTGCGGCCTACCTGACCTTCGCACAGGGCTTCGGTGCGAATGTGGGCGACTGCCAGGCGCTGCTTGCGCGCGAGGTCGGCGTTGGCGGAAAAGTCCTGCTGAAGCGCGCGCTCGATGTCGCTGGGGCGGGTGTGCTCGCCCTCGATCCGGTTGGTGTAGTACGAGTTCATGCTGCGCAGGAGCTTGCGCAGCTCGGTTTGCGCCGTCTTGCCTGAGGCAGCCCCGAGGGCCGTGGCCTTGCGCATCAGGTCGCCGGCCTTCTCCAGCAATGGCACGAGCAGGGGCTCCGCAGGCATCAGCGGCTCGAACTGGTGCGGGGAGTCGTACTGCGGGATGATCTGCGGTTTCACGTGCTAGATTGTAATCCTGTAATGTACCTCTGAAAAGTCCATCTTTTGCGTCTTTAGGTGCGAGATTAATCGCAGGTAAACAGGCCTGACGTAGCGTTGCCTCAGTTAGGGTCAGGGCCCAGGGGGCTAACCGGTTGGTGAGCGGCGGTGGTGCCTGCAACATGTGGCAGCAGCGAACATGTCACCTTTCTCATGTCGCTGAAACCGTTGTTCGACGACGTATCCTGTTGACTTGTTGTTCGCAGCGACATCCGCCCAGAACGTGTCGACGAAAGTGGCTTCTTGCATCACGATGAGTTCGGATTCCGATTGGCGCCCCAAGCTGCCGTACAACCAGCTCCCCACGCTGCGACGCCCCCCCCCGCAATCAGTAGCACTCGAATCTAGAGTACGGCCGACGTCGTCTGGACCATCGGTTTCGAGCTTGCGGTCAACCTCGCCTGCGCACAGTGCTTAGGTGCGGATGTGGGCGACTGCCAGCCGCTGCTTGCGCGCGAGGCCGGCGTTGGCGGGAAAGTCCTGCTGGAGCGCGCGCTCGATGTCGCTGGGACGGGTGTGCTCGCGGGTCAGAATTGCTTCGGCGTTGACATCTGGGAAAGCGCGTTGTCGAATACTCAGAGCAGGAGGGGCTCGACCCCCTGGAACTGAAAGCAGAAGCTCCTCCTGGCTCTGCCGATGATCGGGGCGAAAACACACGAGGACAGGCGAGCGGGACGGTTTCGACCCGTGGCTTCTGCTCACCTCTTGACGAGGGCAGTTACTGAAGCTAACGGCCGCTTTAGCCAGCGGTTTCTCGTGACGGTAACGACATGAAGAAGAAATGCCAATCCGTCCTGTGGTTCGTCTTCGGCTGAAGAAGGAATACTCTGCTGCGGTTCTGGCAGTCGCCCTCGGAGCGACCCCTATACCCATGCCATTTGCACATGCCGGTCCGCCGCTGCTCGATTTCTCCAGTTCAGAAAGCGTGCAGATGTTTCGGGTCATCAACGATGTCGTCATGGGGGGCGCGTCAACGTCGCGTCTTGGCTCGACGGGCGCTGCCATGGTGTTCGAAGGGGACGTCTCGCTCAAGAACAACGGCGGCTTCGCCTCGTTGCGTGGACCGGTCAGGTTCCCGGCGGAGTCTGCAGCGTTACTTCTGACGGTGCGCGGCGACGGGCAGCGCTACAAGCTGACACTCAAGCTCGACGACAGCACCAGCACAGTACAGTACCAGGCCGCCTTTATTGCCCCGAGCGAATGGCAAACTCTGCGATTCAGGCCGACTGATTTCGTGGCCAGTTTCCGCGGGCGTGCCGTTAGCGCGCCGATCGTGAGGCTCGTCGACGTGCAGTACGTCGGTTTGCTCATTTCGGACAAGCAATCGGGCGCGTTCAGGATAGAACTGAAAGACATCAGGGTCGAATAGACACGCCAAGTCGTATCTTGTCGAAGATGCGCGTGGGAAACCGAGCGGGCATCGCGTGGGTTAAGTTCGTGGCACCCATGCCGAGGCCTGCGGGCACAAGTTCTGTGATTTCGGCGCTGCCGACTCTGTCGAGGCACCATCAATTTCCGCATGGAGCCGTTGTCGTTTGAATCAGGTCCGGAGCAGATCATGCAGAGCCCGTCGGGGCGAGTGTCCAGCAGGCTCCAGCGCGTAGCCGACGCGGCACAGCATCTGCAGGGGCTGCTCCATCGGGTCCAGGCCGAGGGCGGCATGCAGTGTGCGGCGCGCCTCGCGCATGGCGTCGAACTCCTGCAGCGCTTGCGACAGCGGGTGCAGCGAGAATCCGTCGGCCGTGGCCTGTAGTTGGGCACGCACGAAGACTCGGCCCACGGCGATCTGGTCGCGTCGGCTGTTGCCCTGCGTCGCCATCCAGAAGTAGCCGCTGCCCGTCTCGGAAGGCCGCCAGTGGTCAAGCATGCGCTGGTGCGTATCGTTGCCCCGTTCGGGCACCGCGAAACGATCGAACACGCCCACCGCGTTGAGCAGGCGTGGCATCACGCCGGTGATCGAGATGCCGTCGCGGTACCGCGCGATCTCGGTCGGGCCGATGCGCATGAGCCGTGCAGACTCGAGATAAGTGGCCGGCGTGAGCATCTCGATCTCGAACGCGCCCCGGGTGAGCTGGCGCAGCGCAGCCATCCGCGCAGGCTCGGCCACCTGCCCCAGCAACAGCGACGGCTGCGTGGGCGATGCGCGGAGCAGGCGCTGCCACAGCGGCGCGGCCAACACCCTCTGGTTGTCGTAGAAGCCCTTCTGAGTGCTGCGCACACGTACCTGGGCGAACAATCGGTCAGGCTCGGCGCTGCCGGGCTCGCCCACGGCCAGCCGGGCCACGCGCACGCCGCCCGGAAGGGTCTGGTCGGACGGCTCACCGTCGGGGAACAGGCTGACCTGCACCGCACGGCCGTGCTGCGCCGCCGCCTGCACCGCCAGTTCCAGGAAGGCTCCGCAGCCGATCAGGATCTGACGCCCGAACGGATCGGTCTCGGGCAACAGCCGACCGGCGTCGCAGAACAGGGTGATCGCCCCCGGTTCCTGCAGGTCGGCGATCCAGGGCTGGCGGTTGTGCGGGTTGGGTGCGAGTAACGCGTGGGCGAGCATGAACTCGCGAATTTCCAACGCGTCGCTCGGCGCGCTCCAGGGCTGTAGCGCAGCGGCGGGCATGCCAGCGGTGCAGCCGACCACCGCCAGTGGAGCGGTGGCCGCAAGCACCACGCCCCCGCCCGCGAGGCGGATGAAGCGGCGTCGGCCGGGCAGCGTGTCATGAGAAGGCGAGGGTGTCATGGTCGACTCCCGTTCAGCGCGCGGACCTGGCCACCCGCTGCAGCAGCAGATCGGCAAACTTGCGCGCCGCGACTTCGGTCTGCAACTCGGCGTGGCCGATGCCGCTGAACGCCGAGCCTACGTTGTTCACGCCAGCCTGGCCCTTGAAGGACAGCGCCGCGATCCGGGAGGTGCCGGCAACGGCTTCCACGTCGAGTGATACTCCGCCGCGCGACAGCGGCGCCAGAAGCAACAGGGTCGTGACCGCGTTGAGTCCCGGGCTCGCCAGTTCCACGGCGGTGACTGTGGCGCG
>CANGXU010000271.1 GCA_947457885.1 Betaproteobacteria bacterium | reverse complement strand
AGGCTGCGAGCAGCACGAACAGCGGGCTGATCGCCAGCGCCACCCATAGCCCGGTCCACAGCGAGCGCGCGGCCTCATGGTGGCGCCCGGCCCCCTGGTTCTGGGCGACCAGCGTCTGCACGCCCATGCCGACGCCGCCTAGCAGGAAGATCGCGCCCAGGATCAGCCAGTGGATCGCGCCCATCGCGGCCGTCGCCTCGGTCGACAGCCGTCCGACGTACCAGGTGTCGGTCAGGTTCAGCGCGGCCTGTACGGCGCTGTTGGCGAACAGCGGCGCAGCGAGCAGGGCGACCGCGCGATAGTCGACGCGTTCCCTGCCGTCGGCATCGCGGCGGCTGGCTGGGCGCACCGGTTGTGTCGCTTGCACGGGCTCAGCCATCGCTGCACCGTCCCGCGGACGCTTCGACATTCAGCAGCACGGACGGCGGTCGACCGGCGCCCTGTCGGCTACCATCCCCCTGCGGATCTCCGGTCCGCGCGCAGCGCGGCGGGTACAGGGTCGTCGGAGTCTCGAAACGTTGGGCGATCAGTGACGATCAGTGGTGATCGTCATGCCCATGGGGCGAACGGGCGCCGAACACAATGATCGCGACCATGACGACGGCGACGACTGCCACCGCGATGCCTACCGTGTAGTGAGTGATCATGCTGGGTTTCCGTCAGTGAATACCAAAAGGCCGCGAAGTGTACCCGCCGGCGCCGTCGTTCGCCATCGCGCACCGTACGTCGCGGGATGCGGGACGCGCGTGAGCGGTCGGTCGGGCGGTCTCGCCGCGCTGACGGCGGTGCTCTGGATGCTGCTGCCGGCCCTGCTGCCGACCGTTGCGATGCGCGCGGCCCATGCCCAGGAGGCACCGGTGGCGGCGCAGTCCGACGCCTACCGCGTCGATATCGCCGCGCCATACCCGCTCGGCGCCATCCTGCGCGCCGATCTCGATCTGCTGCGCTGGCGCACCTATGTGGGGATGAACCGAGACCTGCTCGAGCGGCTGGCGGCCGAGGCGCAGGTCCAGCTCACCGAGACGCTCGCTACCGAAGGCTATTTCGCACCGGTGATCGAGCGCTCCATCACCGGCGACGAACGGCCATGGACCGTCCGCTTCCAGATCGACCCTGGCCCGGCAACGCGTGTATCCGAAGTGCGTATCGACTTCATCGGCTCGCTTGTTTCCGATCCGGCCCGCGTCGCCAGCCAGCGTGCGCGTATCCTCGAGCGCTGGCCGCTGCCGCAGGGCTCACGCTTCCGCCAGGTCGACTGGGACAACGGCAAGCGGCTGGCGGTGGAATCGCTGGCTGCCGACCGCTTCGCTGGCGCCCGCCTGAAGCGCAGCCAGGCCACCATCGATCCGCAGACCGGCAGCGCCGTGCTCGAGGTCGAACTCGACAGCGGCCCGCCGTTCCGCTTCGGCGAGATCCAGGTGCGCGGTCTGTCGCGCCATCCGGCCTCGATCGTGCGCAACCTGGCGACCTTCGTGCCTGGCGACCCGTTCGACGAGCAGGACCTGCTGCAGTTTCAGCGCCGCCTCACGGCTACCGGATACTTCTCGGCGGTGCAGGTCGAGATGGAAGACGACCCGGCCAGTGCCGCGGCTGCGCCGGTGCGGGTGTCGGTGATCGAGGCCAACTCGCGCCGCATCGAAGCGGGCGTCGGCTACAGCACCGACACCCTGTATCGCGCGCAACTCGGCTACACCGACAACGACTTCCTCGACCGCGGCTGGCGCTGGCGCTCGGATGCGCGCGTCGAGAGCCGCTCCGCCCGGGCGACCTCGTCGATCACGCTGCCCGCGCGCGACGATGGATGGCAGCATGCCTGGCTGCTGCAGTACAACCAGAGCGACATCGCCGGCCTGTTGCAGCGCGAGGGCAGTCTCACCTTCAACCGCACCGGGATCGACGAGCGGCGGCAGCCGCAGTGGAGCCTTGGGGCCCACCTGGAGCAGCAGCAACCGGACGGCAGTCCGAGCGACACCGTGCGTGCGGTGTTCGGCGCGTACCGCTACACCCGGCGTACGACCGACGACCTGCTGTCGCCCAACCGGGGTACGAACTGGTCGGTGCAGGCAGGTGCGGCGCCGCCCGGGCTGTCCACCCGCACCTTCGGGCGTGGCATCGCGCAGGTCGCGCACTGGATCCCGCTCGGCCATACGGCGACGGTGATGGTGCGCGCCGAAGGCGGTGCGGTCGTTTCCAGCACCACCGACGGTATCCCCGAGAGCTTCCTGTTCCGCACTGGCGGCGACACCTCGATCCGCGGCTATGCCTACCAGAGCATCGGCGTGAAGAAGGGCGCGGCGGTCACCGGCGGACGGATGCATGCACTGGCCAGCGTCGAGGCGACGCGCTGGATCAATGAGCGCGTGGGTATCGCCGCATTCTACGATGCGGGCAATGCGGCCGACAGCGTGACCGACCTGCGCGACGTGGCGCAGGGTGCCGGCTTCGGCGCGCGGGTGCGCACGCCACTGGGTCCGGTGCGCGTCGACATCGCCTATGGTGAAAAGTCGAAGGAAGTCCGGCTGCACCTGTCGCTCGGGGTGTACTTCTGATGGGCCTGCGCATGCGCCGTATCGCCATCGGTGCGCTGCTGCTGCTGCTGGCGCTGGCGGTCGGCGCAGTGCTGCTCGCCCGCTCGACGCGCGCGCTGCAGTGGGCGGCCTCGCAGCTTTCCGCAGCGGTCGAGCAGGCGGGTGGACGGCTCGCGTTCACGGAACTGTCCGGCTCGCTGTTCACCGCGATCGGCGCCGCGCGCATCGACTATGAACAGGCCGACGGCACGCGTGCGACGCTCACCGGCGTCCGGATCGATCCGTCGCTGGCTGCACTGTGGAACCGACAGCTGGTGTTCGATCGCATCGCGATCGCCACGGCCGGCATCGAGCGGCCGGCATCGGACAAGCCAGCGGTCGAACCGCAGAGCCTGGCCCTGCCGATCGAGGTACGTATCGACCGCGCTACGGTCGATCGCCTTTCCTGGCGCAGCGGCACCACGGCGATCGATCTCGCCGGACTCGAGTTCACCTATCGTGGCGGCCCCGCGCGGCACGAGGTCGATGCGCTCAGCGTGCGCATTCCCGGGCTTGCCGGCCCGACCGAGGCCGGTACGGTCGTGATCAGGCTCGGCGGTACCATCGGCGCCAGCGCGCCGTTCGCACTCGCGGCGAAGCTCAGGCTCTCGTCCGACGCGCTGGGCGCGGCCGAGGTCTCGCTCGGCGGGCGCCTCGCAGAAGTGATCGCCGAGGGCACACTGGCCGGGCGCGCACCGCGCGAGTGGCTGAAGGCAAACGTGGCCGCCACCATCGCACCGTTCTCGCCGGCTGTGCTGCCATCGCTGCGCCTGGCCGCCGAAGGTGTCGATGCAGCGCTCATCGCGAAGGGTGCGCCGCGAACCGCGCTCGATGTCGAGGTCGAAGCCCGCATCGCCAGCGGCGCACCGGTACGCGGCCGGGTGAAGGTGGTGAACCGGCTGCCGGGCGAGGTCGGATCGGGCCGCCTGCCGGTGACCGGACTCGAGACCGGGTTCGAGTTCGAGCCGGTTACGCGTCGCGGAGTGCTCGCGCCCCTGCGGGTGGCACTGGCCGGTGGCGGCAGCGTCGAAGGGCGTGGCACGGTCGCGCTGCCGGTCGAGGGCAAGGGCCCGGCGTTCGACACTACCTGGAAGCTGGTGGTCGCCGGCCTGGATCTGAAGTCGATCGATGCGCGGCTGGCCCCGACCCGGCTCTCGGGCAAGGTCGGGCT
>CANGXU010000270.1 GCA_947457885.1 Betaproteobacteria bacterium | reverse complement strand
TCGGGGCTTGACAGTTGCAGGCCATGAATTGCCTCTGTCAAGGCGCTGTCGCTGGCCCTGTCTCGGCAGGTCAAGAAACCGCCTTGCTCAGCCACCACATCGCCCTGCGCCAGCAGTGCCACCGCAGCCGGGTTGCGGTGCCATATGCCGCGGGTTTCATCGAGCAGCAGCATCGGGTAATTGAACTGGCCTAGCAGTTCACGAGCCATGCCAAGCTCTGCATAGGATTCGCGGATATGGACGAAATTCGAAAACGCTTCCGTCAGGTGATGCTTGACCTGTGCCAGCAGCGGCAGCTCTGCCGGACCAATGGGTTGGCTGCCATGGCCGCGCATGATGCCCAGCATGAACAGCACTTCGTCGTTATCGATCAGCTTGGTGCCCGACAGATATCGCCCGCCATGCGGGATGAGGAAGTCTTGGTAGAAAGAGCTGGCAGCGACATAGCCATCGTCGAAATGTTCATGGCAATGCATCCACTGTGTGATGGGTGTCGCCAGTGCGGGTGCTATGCGTGGGTTGGACGAATGAAAAAACCGGATGTAGTCAAGTGCTGCTTCGGGTGGGGCTACTCCGCCTTCGGCGCTGAACAACAGGCCACCGGTTCTCTTGTCGATACCGATGACCTGCACACCCCACAGGCCAAGCAAATCAGAAAGCGCAACAAACGGCTTGCGCCAGTCTGTGCGGCCAGCTGCCGCCGCGTAGAAATCCGAAAAGATGGAATCGGCTTGCTGCATCTCTGCCCCCTGATTTCGCAAGGGGAAGATGATACCCATGGACGACTGATCGAGGCTGACAAGACCGAGCACGACCCGGGCTGCGATCCACGCCCGATACGGTTCGCATGCCTGGGCTGGCGGCACCGTTCGCACTATTCGAGGGGGCAAGGGTAATGTCCCGTCGTCGGCGCTCCACAGCGAATCAGCTGCGGCGATCGATGCTCGGGTCGGGAGTTCATGGGTGGCCGCCAGGGCTCCCTGTTCGCCTCCTGCCGTCGAATCGCCGGCCAGCGGCCAGCACCCGGTCTGACCGTCAACTCATTTCTTGTCCTTTGCGATCTCGTGCCCGATGATCCCGCCTACTGCAGCACCGCCGACGGTGCCGATGGCGCTGCCGCCGGTCAGTACGGCGCCGCCGACTGCGCCGACGCCGGCACCGACCGCCGTGCTCGTGTCCTGCTGCGACATGCCAGCGCAGGCGCTCAAGGCCATCAGGCTGATCGCCGCCAGGGTCAGGTTACGGAAATGCTGAATCGTTTTCATGGTGCGGTCCTCGTCTTGGATGGATGAATCCGGGTTGCGCCCGGGTCGCGGTTGCCTGTCGCAGCGCCGCAGCAACTCCAGTGTGCAAGCCGCAGGGGTGCGCGCACAGCGGACAGGGACGCCCCGTACCGTAGTCGATCTCCTACGGTACGGCTTGCCGCCGACCGGTTGCCGCGATCCGGCACGCGCCGGTCGACCGCCTTGATGGACTACGCCGCGATGAGGTTGCTGCCTCGCCCGCCGCCGCAGCGCCCCCTCGGAATCACGCCATGGCCGGAGGAGCACCGTGGGTGCGTCTTGCGTACGCTGTGGGCGTTGTCCGACACGCTAACGCGCCTCGTACCTAGGGCCATCTTGCGGGTTGCGGACCAGACTGGGCTCCCGTATTCCTCCGCTTCAAGTCCAGGCGGAGCCGCGCTCTTCGGTGATGCGCATCATTCTGGCGTGCCACCTCGAGCCGCAGACACGCACCGCACAGGAACCTCGCCGTCCATGCCGTCGCTCAGGACGTACATCGTAGAAGACAGCCAGATCATCAGGGACAGCCTCGTCGCCACGCTGGAAGAACTCCTTCCGGTTGACGTGGTGGGCATGGCCGAGGATGAAGCCACGGCGGTCGAGTGGCTTGCCGTAACGGGCAATGATGCCGACCTGCTGATCGTGGACATCTTTCTCAAGGCCGGTTCAGGCCTGGGCGTTCTGCGTGCCGCAAGCACGCTGGCGAAGCGTTGCAGCGTGGTGGTGCTGAGCAACTACACCACGCCGGAAATGCGGCGCGAATGCCTGATGCTGGGCGCCGACCGGGTTTTCGACAAATCCAACGAGATCGACGCGCTGATCCAGTTCTGCGGCCAGTTGGCGGCCGGCGAGACAGCCCACGGAACGCCGGTTTGAGCCGGCCTACTGGATCAGCCCGTTCTTCAGCGCGTAGTAGGTCAGGTCGCTGTTCGATTGCAGGCCCATCTTCTCCATCACCCGCGTACGATAGGTGCTGACCGTCTTGACGCTGAGCGACAGGCTTTCGGCCAGGTGGCCGATGCTTTCGCCCCTGGCCAGGCGGAGAAATACCTGCAACTCGCGTTCGGAAAGGGCTTCGTGAGCCGGCTTGTCGCCTCCACCACTCAAGCCTTCAGCCAGACGTTCGGCGACACCGGCAGTGATGTACTTTCGCCCGCGATGCACCGTGCGGATCGCGCGCACGATCTCCTCCGGGTCGCAGTCCTTGTTGAGGTAACCACTGGCACCCTGACGCAACAGGGTGGTGGCGTAATGCGCCTCGGGGAAGCCGCTGAGGATCAGCACCGGCAGGTCCGGCGCGCGTGCACGGATGGCTGCCAGCGCATCCACGCCACTCTGGTCGGGCATCGAAATATCGAGCAGGATCACGTCCACCTCGCCCTTGCGCACGATGTCCAGGGCCTCACGCCCGTTCGCGGCCTCTGCGACGACTGCGAAGTCGATCTGGTCGGAGAAGAACTGCCGCAGCCCGGCACGCACCACGGCATGGTCGTCGACGATGGCAATTCGGATCATCATGGTCTGCGCCTCCCGTCACTGCATGATCCCACGTTTGCGAGGAGCCTTGCGAGATGAAGATCGCCACGGTGATTCAACGCAATCCGCTGGTACTGGTGCTGGCCGTCGCGGCAGCGGCAGTGATGCTGTTCATCAGCGAGGGTTCCTACTGGCGTTCGGCAGGCACGCTTGATGCGCTGGGCGCGATGGCTGCGGCACGCTCCAACCTGCAGGATGTCGAACGCGGTTTGCGCGATGCCGAAACCGGCCAGCGCAGCTACCTTCTGACCGACCGCAAGGCCTACCTGTTGCCCTACGACGAGGCCTTGCGCGATATCGACACCGCGCTGCGCTTCCTGGATCGCTACTACGCCGACGAACCCGAGGCGATGACGGTCGTGAACCAGTTGCGCGAACTGTCGGAAACATTCCTGTCGGACCTGGCGCTCGCCATCCGCCTGCGTCAGCAGGGACGCGAGCGCGCGACGCGCGACGCCGCGCCTGGGGATACCGGCACGGCGCGGATGGACAGCATCCGCGCGCTGAGCGCCGAGCTGCTGGCGAAGGAGCGGGCGCGTGTCGCCGCGGGCCGCAACGACATCTACGCAACGCTGCTGCTCAGCCGATACGGCATCGCACTGCTCACCCTCATGGCATTTGTGGCGCTGGTCATGTACCTGCGCCAGGGCCTGGCGCTCGAGTTGCAGGCGCAGCAGCAGAAACACCTGCTGCAGGCCGAGCGCGACCGGCTCGAGATCGAGGTCGGGGAGCGCACCGCACAGCTCACGGAACTGGCCCACCACCTGCAGACGGCACGCGAGGACGAACGTAACCGCCTCGCGCGCAACCTGCACGACGAGCTGGGTGCGCTGCTCACCTCGGCCAAGCTGGATGCAGCGCGCATCAGGTCGCGCATGGCCGGCAGCGCGCCCGAGGCGCTGGAGCGCCTGTCCCACCTGGTAGGCACGCTCAACAGCAGCATCGCCCTGGG
>CANGXU010000269.1 GCA_947457885.1 Betaproteobacteria bacterium | reverse complement strand
GCAGCGACTTCTCGGTCATCCCGGGATAGTGTTCGAGCGTGAGTTCGGTGACCCCGCTGCCATCGTTGAAGTCGCGCATCACGCCGATGAAGCTGGCGACCGCGCCGACATCGCTGCGTCCCGCGCGCAGCGCGCGGATCTCGGACGAGATGTCGAAGTCTTCCGCCTGTACCCGGACCGGCACCGGTCAGCCCCCGGTAACCGGCGGAAACAGCGCAACCTCGTCGCCGTCGGCGAGCGGCTGGTCGGCTCCGGCAAGGTCCTGGTTCACCGCGATGCGCACCTGCCGCTTCGCATCCAGTTCGGACGCCCATGCGTCCCCGCGCGCCGCCAGCCAGGCGCGCAGTTGACCCGCGGTCGCAACACCTTCGGGCAGCACCAGACGCTCACGCTCGACACCGAGCGCCTCGCGCAGCCGTGCGAAATACAGAAGATCGATCGTGGCCATGCCGCGATCATAGCGCTCCGGCCGGGCAGCGGCACCCGGGAAGGACGTGATCACACCCCGGCGCGGGGGAAGCGTCCGGCCACGAAGCGGGCGATGCCCGGAATGTCGTCGATCGCCAGCCGGGGCACCGGCACAGGCACCGGGAGCGCCGGCAGGTCGGTCACCACCGCCACGACCCAGGGGTCCGCCGCCGCCAGCAACGGCGCCGGGCAGGCCGACCGGTGAACTTCGATCTTCGGGATCGCGGCATGCTTCCAGCCCTCCACCAGCACCAGGTCGCACGGCGACAGCCGGCCGAGCAGGTCGTCCAGAGAGGGTTCGGGTGCGCCGCGCAGTTCGTGCATCAGCGCCCAGCGGTTTGCAGAACCGACCAGCACCTCGGTGCAACCGGCGTGCCGGTGCCGCCATGAATCCTTGCCCGGCCGGTCTACGTCGAAGGCATGGTGCGCATGCTTGAGCAGCGATACCCGCCAGCCGTGCCCGACCAGCACCGGCACCAGGCGTTCGATCAGGGTGGTCTTGCCGCTGCCGGAGAAGCCGGCGAAGCCGAGGACGTTCATGCAGGGAGTGTAGCGAGCCGCCCGCCGGACAGGTGCAGCCGCCGTAGGCCCGACAGCGCCAGCAGCGTGCGATCGTGGGCAGCGACCAGAACCGTGGCGCCCGAGTCGACCAGCCGGCCCAGCAGTTCGACGACCAGCGCATGCGAGGCCTGGTCGAGGTTGGCGGTCGGCTCGTCGAACAGCATCACCCGCGGTTCCAGCACCCAGGCGCGGGCGATCGCCGTGCGCTGCGTCTCGCCAGTGGACAGGCTGCGCGGATGCGTGCCGGCGACCGGCCGCAGGCGTGCCCAGTCGAGGGCCTCCTCGGTGCGGCGGCGGCTTTCCGCGCGTGGCACGCCGCGCGCGCGCAGTCCGTATTCGATGTTCGCAGCCACGCTGGTCGAGAACAGCAGCGGGTGGGCCGGTACGAACTGCATCGCATGGCGCACGGCCGTCGGAAAGCGGCCAGCCTCGACCGGCCGGCCTTCGAACGCCAGCGTACCCGCATCGGGCTCGAGGAGCCCGGCGAGCACGCGCAGCAGCGTCGTCTTGCCGGCGCCGTTGTCCCCGGTCAGCACGCAGGCCTCGCCACCCTCGATCGCGATCGAACAGCCGTCGAGCACGGCACGCCCGCCCAGGGCCAGGCGCAGCCCGCTGGCGCGCAGCAGAGACGGGCTGCTCACGGCACTGCCGGCCGGCCGGCAGCGTCCCGCGCAACCGAACGGTACCCATGGCCGCCTGCGGCGGCGCCCTGCCCTGCCCCCTGGCTGAACGCCAGCGCGACGTTGACCGCGAGCGCCACCACCATCAGCACGATGCCCAGCGCGATGCCCTCTGTGAAGGCGCCCTTGCTCGTCTCCAGCGCGATCGCCGTCGGGACGCTGCGGGTATGCCCCGCGATGTTGCCGCCGACCAGCAGCGCGCAGCCGACCTCCGACACCACGCGACCGAAACCGCTGAGCACGGCAGCCACCAGCGCGAAACGTACTTCGCGCAGCACGGTGAACGCGGCACGCAGTGGCGAGGCACCGAGCAGCCGCGCGGCCTCGTGCAGGCGCGGGTCGGCCGCCTGCACCGCGGCCAGAGTGAACGCGCACACGATCGGGAAGGCGATCACCACCTGTCCGATCGCCATCGCCTCGCGCGTGAACAGCAGCTGCCAGGCCCCGAACGGCCCCTGACGGGACAGCAGCAGGTACAGCAGCAGGCCGACCACCACCGTCGGGAAGGAAAGCAGGCTCTGGACGAGCACGACCAGCAGCCGGCGGCCCGGAAAACGGGTCATCGCCAGCAGGTAGCCGGCGCCCACGGCGAACGGGGTGGCGATCGCCATCGCCGCCAGCGACACCTGCATCGACACCCCGATGACCGTCCAGAGCGCCGGATCGAGTCCGGCCAGACGGCGCAGTGCCTCGAGGGTCGGCTCGAGCAGTCCCATCGCTAGCGGGCAGCCTTCGGCACGCCGGGGAAGAACAGCGTCTCGCCGCCGGCCTTGTACGATGCGATGCGCGCCTGCCCCTCGGGCGAGGTGAGCCAGTCGATCAGTTCGCGTGCACCGCGCGCATTGATGCCGGGGTGCCGCGCGGAGTTCACCGCGATCACGCCGTACGGATTGGCCAGGGCCGGGTCGCCTTCGGACAGCACGGCCAGCTCCAGCCGGCCGCGCATCGAAGCCCAGGTGCCGCGATCGGTCAGGGCATAGGCCTGCAGTTCGCTCGCCATCGTCAGCACCTCGCCCATGCCACGGCCGGCGGACAGGTAGCCCGCCCACTTCGGCAGGCCGCCCGCAGACTTCCACAGGTCGAGTTCCATCTGGTGCGTGCCGCTATCGTCACCGCGCGAGACGAAACGCTGCTGGCGGCCGGCGACCGCCCCGAGTGCCGCCGCCGCGTTGCCGGCCGAGCGCACCCCGGCGGGATCCGCCTTTGGCCCGACCAGCACGAAGTCGTTGTACATCACGTCGCGCCGGTCGATGCCGTGGCCGGCTGCGACAAACCGGTCCTCTGCGGCCCTTGCATGCACCAGCACCAGGTCGGCGTCGCCGTTGGCGCCCAGCTTCAAGGCCGCGCCGGTGCCGACCGACACCACCCGCACCGAGCAGCCGCAGGTCTTCTCGAAAGGTGGCAGCAGCCAGCCGAGCAGCCCGGAGTTCTCGGTGCTGGTGGTGGTCGCCATCCGGATCACGCGTTCGGACGCCGGACGCTGCAGCACCGCGCCCGCGCCGGGCGGCGCTTCGGCCGCGCGCGCAACGCCCACCAGGGCAAGCGCGCACAGCAACGCTGCAACACCCCGGCGACCCGGCGCCAGGCCGGTACGCACCCACGACAGCAACAGGACTTTCCGCATGCGGCACCCTTCGCTCTGACAAGCAGGCAAACTTACGCACGATGATGCAAACGCTCAATATGATCCCGACTTCCGATTCGATCCCGACCGGCAAGCCCTCGGGCGGCGTTGCACGGGCGCCGATGCGGCTTTCGCTGCGCCTGACCGTCTCGCTCGGCGACGCCGACTGCGCGCGCGTACCTGCAGCCGCGTTCGACCTGCTGCGCCGCATGCCCCGCGTGGACTCCCTGCGCGAGGCAGCCAGCGGCCTCGGCCTGTCCTACCGCCATGCCTGGGCGCTGATCCGCGACGCGGAGCAGGCGCTGGGGGCCGCACTGATCGTCACCCGGCGCGGCCACGGGACGCAGCTCACGCCGTACGGCGCACTGCTCGCGGCGGCGCTGGAAGAGATCGAATGCCGGCTCGCCCCGGAACTGGATGCCGCCACCCAGGCCCTGTCGGCGGCCTTGGCCCTGGGGGCGCCCGCCGATGCATCGGCTGCCGGCACGTCCGG
>CANGXU010000268.1 GCA_947457885.1 Betaproteobacteria bacterium | reverse complement strand
TGGTACTCACAGGCAAGGGCCAGAACACCCGCAGGGCAGGCAACCTGCCCGAAGGCACGACCACGTTCGCGAACCTCGCCGACGCGGTGACGGCGATCTGCGAATGACACGGTTCCGGAACGAAGGCCTCGACGGGTGCTGAGTCTGCTGCGCTCCATCGTGTTCGCGCTGGCCGCGGCGCTGATCACGCCGCCGTATGCCTTCCTTGCGCTGGCGATCTTCTTCCTGCCGCCAATGACGCGCTACCGGATCATCCGCACCTGGTCCGTCGCGATCGTCTGGCTTGCCCGGATCATCTGCGGCGTACGCTGGAAGGTGACCGGGCTCGAACGCCTGCCCGCGGCGCCATCGATCATCCTCTCCAAGCATCAGTCGGCCTGGGAGACCCTGGCCTTCCAGGCCATCTTCCCTCCGCAGGTCTGGGTGCTGAAGCGGTCCCTGCTGTGGGTACCCTTCGTCGGCTGGGGCATCGGCATGCTGTCGCCGATCGCGATCGACCGCAGCCAGCGCATGCGCGCGCTGAAGCAGATGCTGGAGCAGGGGCGCGCGCGGCTCGCCAGCGGCTTCTGGGTCGTCGTGTTCCCGGAAGGCAGCCGCATCGACCCCGGAATACGCGGTACCTGGCAGATCGGCGGCGCATGGCTGGCTGCGCATGCCGGTGCGCCGGTGGTGCCGGTGGCGGTGAACTCGGGCGAATTGTGGCCGCGCAACGGCTTCATCAAGCATGCCGGCACGATCGAGGTGGTCATCCTCGATCCGATCTCTCCTGCCGGAATGAAGGCCGAGGTGCTGAACAGACTGGTCGAGCAGCGCGTCGAAGACGCGATGCTGCAATTGAACGGAAAGGCAAGAAGCCGTTGAGCATCCCGCACCACCCTGGCAACACCCTTCAGCATCCCGCTCCAGACCCTGCCCAGCGCCCCACGCAGGAGACCGCCTCCGGATCAACCCCACCCGCCGCGCGCACGATGGCAGCCCGCGGCACCCACCTCGACACCGACCAGGTGGGGGTCATCGAACTCGACGGACAGTCGGTCGAGTACACGATGCGCCGCAGCCTGCGCCGCAAGCGCGCGATGCTCAGCCTGTCCGACCGCGGGCTCGTGCTGGCGGTGCCGTTGCGCATGTCCCTGCGGGCGATCGAGGGCTTCCTCCAGCACAGCCATCCGTGGCTGCGCAGGCAACTGCCGCGCTGGCGTGCGAATACCGGTCCGCACCTCGAACTGGCAACGCTGCAGCAGGTGCTCTGGCTCGGCGAATCACTGCCGATCGACGTGGCCCAGGCTGCGGCTCCCTCGGTCGAGCGTCTCGGCGCGCGTATCGCGGTCGCCCTTCCCGAGCCGGGCGACTTCAGCGCGCTGCGCGGCATGCTGCGAAGCTGGGTGCAGGCGCATGCCCTGCCCCACTTCGAAGGCCGGGCCTGCCACTTCGCATCGGTCGTCGGCGTGAAGATGCCGCCGATGAAACTGACCAATGCACGCACGCTGTGGGGAAGCTGTACGCCAGCCGGGCTGGTCCGCATCAACTGGCGGCTGATGCAGGCACCCGCGCACCTGATCGACTACGTGGTGGTCCATGAACTGGCGCACATCGTCGAAGCCAACCACTCGGCGCGTTTCTGGGCAGTGGTCGAGCGCGGCTACCGCGAGCATCGGCAGGCGCGGCGCGAACTCAGCGAATGGCAACGCAGGCTGGCCGCGCTGTGAGCACCGACAGGAGACAGGCACCTGCGGTTGCAGCTGGCTGGTCATCAGGGCCTGCGTGCTAACATCTTTTGCATGATCAGCCTGCCCCCTTCCGCATCGAACACCGCTCCGGATGACCGGGCCAGCCGCGCGCAGGACGCGTGTGGTGCCGGGGCACGCAATGCACCCCGGCGCCGCAGGCGGTCCGGGCTACGCAGGCTGGCGGCGGGCACGATCGTCGTGCTGCTGGCTTTCGTCACCGTGCAGGCAGGCGGTTGCGGGTTCAAGACCCCCCTGCAAGTGGTGCCGAAGAAGGCCACGCCGGCGAAACCCGCTTCCTGAACAGCCACGCTGACCGGAGCAACACGATGGACGCGATGTTCAACCTTCGCAGTGGCGCGCTGCACGTCGAGGATGTACCCCTGCAGGCCGTGGCCGAGCGCTTCGGCACCCCGACCTACGTGTATTCGCGTGCAGCGCTGACGGGCGCGTACCGCGCCTTCGAATCCGCGTTCGCGGACGCACTCGCACGGATTCCGTCGCGCCCGGCCGGGTCGGCCGGCCCGCTCGTCTGCTACGCGGTGAAAGCGAACCCGAACCTGGCGATCCTCAACCTGTTCGCCCGGATGGGCAGCGGTTTCGACATCGTGTCCGCAGGAGAGCTCGCGCGTGTGGTTGCCGCAGGCGGCGATCCGTCAAGAGTCGTGTTCTCCGGGGTGGGCAAGAGCGCGGAAGAACTCAGGGTGGCCCTCGAGGCGGGAATCCTCTGCTTCAACATCGAATCGATCCCGGAACTGCACCGGCTGGAGCGTGTCGCCGGCGCGCTCGGCAAGGTTGCGCCGGTGAGCATCCGGGTCAATCCGGACGTGAACCCGAATACCCATCCATACATCACCACCGGCCTCAACGAGAACAAGTTCGGGGTGAACCATGCCGATGCCCTGGACCTGTACCGTGCGGCGCGCAGCTGCCGACATCTGCGCATCACAGGAATCGATTGCCATATCGGCTCCCAGATCACCGAGATCTCTCCCTACGCCGATGCGCTGGAACGCATCCTCGAGCTGGTCGACCAGCTGGCTGCGGAAGGCATGATGCTGGACCATGTCGACCTCGGCGGTGGACTCGGCATCCGCTACAGCGAAGAATGCCCGCCGTCGGTCGACGACTATGCGGCTGCGATCACCCGCGTTTTCGGCAACCGGCCCCAGCGGCTGGTGTTCGAACCCGGGCGTCTGATGGTGGGTAATGCCGGCCTGCTGCTAACGCGCGTCGAGTACCTGAAGCCCGGCCCGGTGAAGAACTTCGCGATCGTCGACGCAGCGATGAACGATCTGATGAGACCCGCGCTCTACGAGGCATACCACGAGGTGCTGCCGGTCGTTCCGCGGGCCGGAGACGCGCAGTGGTACGACGTGGTGGGCCCGGTCTGCGAGAGCGGCGACTGGCTTGCCCGCAATCGTGCGCTGGTGATCGCAGAGGGCGACCTGCTGGCGATCGCATCGGCCGGCGCCTACGGCATGAGCATGAGCTCGAACTACAACACGCGGCCACGTGCGGCGGAGGTGATGGTCGACGGCGCAGGCATGCATGAGATACGCACACGCGAGCGCATCGAGCAGCTGTTCGAAGGGGAATCGCTGCTACCCCGATGAGTGCTTCGATATCGACCATTGCGCGCGTGAATGCGATTGTCGAGCACCGCACGCAGTCTCATGTGTCGCGAGCGCATCCAACTTGACATCACGAAGAGAAGTTTCGCTTCGTTACTGTTGTGTTTTATTTTGGTTGTGGAATAGAATCGCATCACCGAGCATCCGCGCGCTTGTCAATAGCCAGAGTCAAGAGTGTGCAGTCGACACATCAACGACCCGGGTCGGCAGGCAGGTAAGACCGAAAGTGGCGACCGAGCGGATGCGATGGGAGTGCAGCTGCGTTCATGTCTTTCTGCCTCACGAGCGCGAACGATAAGTGCCCTGCACGATTGGTCGTGACTAACTCAATCAAGGAGAAACACGATGGCTGCTAAGAAGCCCGCGAAGAAAGCTGCAAAGAAAGTTGCGAAGAAAGTTGCAAAGAAAGCCGCCAAGAAGAAGAAGTAGTTTTCCAGGACCGAGCTGAGTCGACTCCAGACGAAGCCCAAGA
>CANGXU010000267.1 GCA_947457885.1 Betaproteobacteria bacterium | reverse complement strand
GATCCTGGTGGTGTCGGCTGCCGACGGCCCGATGCCGCAGACGCGCGAGCACATCCTGCTGGCACGCCAGGTCGGTGTTCCGTACATCATCGTGTTCCTGAACAAGGCGGACATGGTCGATGACGCGGAGCTGCTCGAGCTGGTGGAGATGGAAGTCCGCGAGCTGCTGTCGAAGTACGACTTCCCGGGCGACGACACGCCGATCGTGACCGGTTCGGCGCTCAAGGCGATGGAAGGCGACACGTCCGACATGGGCGAAGGCGCGATCCACAAGCTGGCGGCGGCGCTGGACAGCTACATCCCGACGCCGGAGCGCGCGGTCGACGGCACGTTCCTGATGCCGGTGGAAGACGTGTTCTCGATTTCGGGTCGCGGCACGGTGGTGACCGGACGTATCGAGCGCGGGATCGTGAAGGTTGGCGATGAGCTGGAGATCGTTGGCCTGAAGGCGACGCTGAAGACGGTGTGCACGGGTGTCGAGATGTTCCGCAAGCTGCTCGACCAGGGGCAGGCGGGCGATAACGTGGGCGTTCTGCTGCGCGGCACGAAGCGCGAAGAGGTCGAGCGGGGCCAGGTGCTGTCGAAGCCGGGCTCGATCCTGCCGCACACGAAGTTCACGGCCGAGATCTACGTTCTGAGCAAGGAAGAGGGCGGCCGCCACACGCCGTTCTTCAATGGCTACCGTCCGCAGTTCTACTTCCGCACGACGGACGTGACCGGCTCGATCGACCTGCCGGAAGGCACCGAGATGGTGATGCCGGGGGACAACATTTCGATCACGGTCACGCTGATCCAGCCGATCGCGATGGAAGAGGGGCTGCGCTTCGCGATCCGCGAAGGTGGCAAGACCGTTGGCGCGGGTGTCGTCGCCAAGGTCATTGCCTGACGCGGGCGAAGTTTCGCAAGGACTGTAACTCCGGGGCTGCGCGGCAGCCCCTGCAGTTCGGTGTCGTCGGAAGGCCAGTAGCTCAATTGGCAGAGCGTCGGTCTCCAAAACCGAAGGTTGGGGGTTCGACACCCTCCTGGCCTGCCATCCGATGCCACCACCGAGAACAGACGGGTACATGGATACAGCGAAGATAGTCCTGGCAGCAGTTGCGGTGGTCGCCGGACTTTACGGTTTCTATCATTTCGACCAGGGGCCGGCCGTGGTGCGCGTGGTCTGCGTCCTCGCCGGGGTGGCTGTTGCAGCAGGCGCGATGTGGACGACCGTGCAGGGCTCGCGATTCCGCGTCTTTGCACTGCAATCGGTCGAAGAGACCAAGAAAGTCGTCTGGCCGTCGCGCAAGGAAACACTTCAGACCACGGGTATCGTCTTCGCGTTCTGTGTCGTCAGCGCGATCTTCCTGTGGGTGGTAGACGCCAGCCTGCTTTACCTGGTGCAACTCTTGATGGGGCGGACTGAGTGATGAGTGGCAAACGCTGGTATGTCGTTCATGCGTACTCGGGGTTCGAGAAGAGCGTGCAGCGCACGCTCCTCGACCGTATCCAGCGTACCGGGATGCAGGACAAGTTCGGCCAGGTGCTGGTGCCGGTCGAAGAAGTGGTCGAGATGAAGTCCGGCCAGAAATCGATCAGCGAGCGCAAGTTCTTCCCGGGTTACGTACTCGTCGAGATGGAGATGACCGACGACACCTGGCACCTGATCAAGAGCACCCCGAAAGTTACCGGCTTCATCGGCGGCACCGCCACCAAGCCGACCCCGATCAGCCAGCGCGAAGTCGACAACATCCTGCACCAGATCCAGGAAGGCGTGGAGAAGCCGAAGCCCAAGGTACTGTTCGAGAGCGGTGAGATGGTGCGGGTCAAGGAAGGCCCTTTCACCGACTTCAACGGCACCGTGGAAGCGGTGAATTACGACAAGAACAAGCTGCGCGTCGCGGTGTCGATCTTCGGTCGTTCGACCCCGGTGGAGCTCGACTTCTCGCAGGTCGAAAAAGCCTGACGCATCCCGCCCGCCAGGGCGGCAGTTGCAAGCAGTTGCAGCAGCGCCGGAAACGGCGGCATCCAATCCGGCAGTGCGTGCGTTCGGAAGATCGCACGGGCAGCCACCCCGGGGAGAGCGCGAGGCGCTCGTTCACACCCGTCATCGAAGGAGCATGAGTCGTGGCAAAGAAAGTAGTCGGTTACATCAAGCTGCAGGTGCCTGCAGGCAAGGCCAACCCCAGCCCGCCGATCGGCCCGGCACTCGGCCAGCGCGGCCTGAACATCATGGAATTCTGCAAGGCGTTCAACGCCGCCACGCAGAAGATGGAACCTGGCCTGCCCACGCCGGTGGTGATCACCGCTTACGCGGACAAGACCTTCACCTTCATCATGAAGACGCCACCGGTGTCGGTGCTCATCATGAAGGCGCTCGGCATCACCAAGGGTAGCAAGACGCCGCATACCGACAAGGTGGGCAAGCTGTCGCGCGCCCAGTGCGAACAGATCGCCAAGGTCAAGCAGCCCGACCTGACCGCCGCCGATCTCGAAGCCGCCATGCGTACCGTGGCTGGCAGCGCCCGCAGCATGGGCGTCGAAGTGGAGGGACTCTGACATGGCACACGTCTCCAAACGCTATACCGCGGTACGCAAGAGCGTCGATCGCGAAAAGCTGTATCCGTTGTCCGATGCCCTGAAGCTGGTCAAGGAAAACGCGACGGCCAAGTTCAACGAATCCATCGACGTCGCGATCAACCTCGGCGTCGATGCAAAGAAATCCGACCAGATCGTGCGTGGCTCGCTGGTGCTGCCGCAGGGCACTGGCAAGACCAAGCGGGTCGCCGTGTTTGCCCAGGGCGACAAGGCCAAGGAAGCGCTCGCAGCCGGTGCGGACGTCGTCGGTTTCGACGACCTCGCCGAGCAGGTGAAAGCCGGTAACATCAACTTCGACATCGCCATCGCCACGCCCGACTCCATGCGCGTGGTCGGCCAGCTCGGCCAGATTCTCGGTCCGCGCGGTCTGATGCCGAACCCGCGCGTCGGCACGGTCACGGCCGACGTCACCACGGCGGTGAAGAACGCCAAGGCCGGCCAGGTGCAGTACCGCACCGACAAGGGGGGCATCGTCCAGTGCACCATCGGCCGTGCGTCGTTCACCGTCGAGGCGCTGCAGGAGAACCTCGGCGCGCTGATCGATGCGCTGAATCGGGCCAAGCCAGCGGGTGCCAAGGGCATCTACGTCCGCCGGGTCAGCCTGTCGTCGACGATGGGTGCCGGCGTCCGGGTTGACCAGGGCAGCCTGGTCGCTTCGCGCGAGGCGCAATAGCGCATTTGCCGGAAGTCTGCAGCTGGCAGCTGCAACGGAAGACAGAACTTTGGGCCCGGTGGGGCGGCAGCAGCGTCAGGCTGCCGATCCGCCGGGGTTGTCAAAGACCGTAGGCGTTCCCCAGGAACTTAATGCCGGACGACGGTGTGGCCGCATGCGCACCTGCAGAAGGCGCCCTACGCAGATGGCGTACCCCCGAAACAGGAGCGGTTGCAGTGTCGATTTCCTGGATCAAGGTCGCCGTGTTGTGCTTTCCACCCCAGCCGGGGCGGCGGTAGCCGGGCAGGTTTCCCCGGTGGCATGCGTGCCGGCGAAGGTGGTGCGGTTCAGTTAAGGAGGTGCACCTTGAGTTTGACTCTGCAGGACAAACAGGCAGTTGTCGCCGAACTGAGCGAGGAACTCGGGAAAGCGCAGTCGGTCGTGATCGCGGAATACCGCGGCATGGGCGTCGGTGCGATGACCGAGCTCCGGCGCAAGGCTCGCGCAGAAGGCGTCTACCTGAAGGTGCTCAAGAACACCCTCGCCCGCCGTGCGGTCGACGGGACCCCGTTCAAGGCGCTCGCCGACCAGCTGGTCGGCCCGCTTGCGTACGGGATCTCG
>CANGXU010000266.1 GCA_947457885.1 Betaproteobacteria bacterium | reverse complement strand
GGCGATCACGACACTGAACCGGACCGTCATCTCGGGGCGCATCGTCGAACGCGACATGCTGCGTCATACCCCCGGGGGACTGCCGATCGTGCGCTTCTGCATCGAGCACCAGTCGATCCAGGTCGAGGCCGGCAGCGAACGCGAAGTGGCTTGCAGGGTGAATGCGGTGGCCGTCGGAGACATTGCAGCACGTGTCCCGGCCGCCGGCAGCGATGAACAGGTGGCAGTGCGCGGTTTCCTGTGCCGTGCCGGGTTGAAGGATGAACGCCTGGTGCTGCATGTGGAGGGCCTGAAGATGGCGCCGCTCCCGACCACAACGTCAGACGACAACGTCAAACCAACACATTCGGAGTAACAGACATGGCATTCGGAGCCCGAGGCCGCGGAAAAGGCAAGGACGACAAAAAGAAGAAGCGTGGCGGGCGGTCGCTGTTCCGCCGCCGCAAGTTCTGCCGCTTCACCGCAGAAGGCATCAAGCAGGTCGACTACAAGGACATCGACCTGCTGAAGGATTTCATCAACGAGAACGGCAAGCTGATCCCGGCGCGGATCACCGGCACCAAGGCCCATTTCCAGCGCCAACTGTCGGTTGCGGTCAAGCGCGCGCGTTTCCTCGCGCTGCTCCCGTTCACCGACCTGCACTGAGAGGCCCGCGATGCAGATCATTCTCCTCGAAAAGATCGTCAACCTCGGCCAGCTCGGCGACGTGGTGAAGGTGAAGGACGGCTACGCCCGGAACTTCCTGATCCCGACCGGCAAGGCCAAGCGTGCGACGCCGGCCAACCTGAAGGAATTCGAAGTTCGCCGCGCTGAACTCGAGCGTGAGTCGGAAGCGCAGCTGGCGGCTGCGCAGGCGCGCGGTCAGCAGCTCGAAGGCATGACGGTGCAGATCCGCCAGAAGGCGGGCGTCGACGGCAAGCTGTTCGGCTCGGTCACCCCGGCCGACATCACCGAAGCGCTGCGCAAGAACGACTTCCCGGTCGAGCGGACGATGATCCGCATGCCCGCGGGTCCGCTGAAGACCATCGGCGACTTCCCGGTCGTCGTGGCGCTGCATACCGACGTGCATGTGTCGATCACGGTGTCCGTGCTCGGCGAGTAAGGCAACGCGCTGCCAGCCTGCGGGCTGGCGGAACGAAAAAGGGCCTCTTCGGAGGCCCTTTTTCATTGTTTGGCAGCGCTGACCGGGCGCTGTCGGTGCGGTTGCGCCACGGCTGTCGGTGATAAGCTTTCGCCATGGTTCAGATCGTTTCCGCAGAGGCATCCGACAGCGAACTGGCGGCCGTGCGCCACGCACCGCACTCGATCGAGGCGGAGCAGTCGGTGCTCGGCGGCCTGCTGCTCGACAACAACGCATGGGAGCGTATCGCCGACCTGCTCGGCGAGGGCGACTTCTACAGCGCCGACCACCGGATGATCTACAGGCATCTGGTCAAGCTGGTAGACGAGTCGCGCCCGGCAGACGTGATCACCGTCGCCGAAAGCCTGGAGCGCAACGGCGAACTCGCCAGGATCGGCGGGCTTCCCTACCTTTCCGCCCTCGCCAACAACGTGCCGACCGCGGCCAATATCCGGCGTTATGCCGAGATCGTCCGCGAACGGTCGCTGATGCGCGAACTCGCCCGGGTCGGTACCGAGATCGCCGAGTCGGCCTATGCGCCGAGCGGGCGCGCGGCGAAGGTGCTGCTCGACGAGGCCGAAGCGAAGGTGCTGGCCATCGCCGAGGCGGGTAAGCGTACCTCGCAGGGTTTCCTCGACCTGAATTCGCTGGTGGCGGAGGTAGTCGAGCGCATCGACCTGCTGCATGCGCGGGGCGACAGCAGCGACGTCACCGGCGTGGCGACCGGCTTCGCCGACCTCGACCGCGACACCTCGGGCATGCAGGCCGGCGACCTGATCATCGTCGCCGGTCGTCCCAGCATGGGCAAGACCGCGCTGGCGTTGAACATGGCCGAGCATGTCGCGCTGACCGAGAAGCTGCCGGTGGTGATCTTCAGCATGGAGATGTCCGGTACCCAGCTGGTGATGCGCCTGATCGGCTCCTCCGGCCGCATCGACCAGCAGCGGCTGCGCAGCGGCCGCCTCGAGGATGCCGACTGGCCACGGCTGACCAGCGCGATCGGTGCCCTGACCCAGGCGCCGATCCTGATCGACGAGACCGGTGCACTGACCGCGCTGGAACTGCGCTCGCGCGCGCGGCGCGCCGCGCGCAGCTTCGGTGGCCGGCTGGGCCTGATCGTGATCGACTACCTGCAACTGATGAGTTCCAGCGGCAGCGAGAACCGGGCGACCGAGATTTCCGAGATCTCGCGTTCGCTCAAGGCGCTAGCGAAGGAACTGCAGGTGCCGGTGATCGCGCTGTCCCAGCTGAACCGCAGCCTGGAGCAGCGGCCCAACAAGCGGCCGGTGATGTCGGACCTGAGGGAATGCGTGGTCGGCGACACGCTCGTGCTGTGCACCGACGGACGGCGCGTACCCATCAGGGAACTGGTCGGCAGCACGCCCGAGGTATGGGCGGTGGATGAAGCGCAGCGTATCGTCGCGGCGCGTTCGGATGCCGTCTGGTGCGTCGGCAAAAAGCCGGTATTCGATGTACATACGGCCAGTGGGCGCCGGCTGCGCGCGACCGGCCGGCATCGGGTCTTGACCGGCGCCGGATGGCAGATGGTCGACGACCTGCGCCCCGGGATGCGTGTTGCGCTCGCTCGCGCCGTGCCGGCCCCCGCGACCCCCGTGGAGTGGCCCGATCATCAGGTTTTGCTGCTGGGTCATCTCGTCGGTGATGGCAGCTACCTGCCGCACCAGCCGCTGCGTTACACGACGGCCAGCGAAGAGAACAGTCTGGCTGTCACCGAGGCCGCCAGCGCATTCGGTGCGCGCGTGTCGCGTCATGCCGGGCGCGGAGCCTGGCACCAGTTGGTGATCGCCGGTAACGGCAATCGCTGGCATCCCGCCGGCGTCGGGCTATGGCTGCGCGAACTGGGCCTGTTCGGCCAGCGGTCCCACGACAAGCACTTGCCGGCCGCTGTGTTCTCGTTTGGCGATCGCCAGGTCGGCCTGCTGCTGCGCCACCTGTGGGCCACCGACGGTTGCATTTCGCTGCGCAAGCCTGGTCAGAAAGGCGCACCGAGAGTTTACTTCGCGACCTGCAGCGAGCGTCTGGCGCGCGATGTGGCAGCACTACTGCTTCGGCTGGGCATCGTCGCGCGGCTGCGCATGGTGGTCCAGCGCAGCGCCCGCCCGGTCTACAACGTCGATGTATCCGGCGGCGCGCAGCAGCAGGCGTTCCTCGACCGGGTCGGTGCTTTCGGACCAAGGGTGGCACCCGCGCACGCGCTCGCCGAGAGACTGGCGGCGACTGCGTTAAACACCAATGTCGACACGTTGCCGATGGAGGTCTTCCAGCAGGTGCAGTCGCAGATGCGTGCGCAGGGCGTGTCGCAGCGCCGGATGGCTTCGATGCGCGACACGTCATACGGCGGCTCGTCGCACTTCCGGTTCGCGCCGTCCAGGTCAGTGGTGGCGGACTACGCACGCCACCTCGGGGACGAGGATCTCGCACGTGCGGCCGCCAGCGACCTGTTCTGGGATACCGTGGTGTCCGTGAAGCCGGCCGGCGAAGAGCCAGTCTACGATCTCACCGTTCCCGGCCCTGCGTCGTGGCTTGCAGACGGGCTGGTCAGCCACAACTCGGGCGCTATCGAGCAGGATGCAGACGTGATCCTGTTCATTTACCGCGACGAAGTCTACAACCCCGACTCCGCCGACAAGGGTACCGCCGAACTGATCATCGGCAAGCAGCGTAACGGCCCGATCGGCACCGTGAAGCTCACCTTCCTCGGCAAGCATACGAAGTTCGAGGACGTCGCCCCGGTGCCAGGGCGGTTCTGAACTCGGTGGATGGGGAGTGGGGTCAGGTCTTGAGTTTTGC
>CANGXU010000265.1 GCA_947457885.1 Betaproteobacteria bacterium | reverse complement strand
CGACAGTTCGAACGTCTCCTGATCGAACCGACCCGTGTAGGCGTGCGACACGAGACGGACTGATGTGCCCGATCTGCACATCGCCGCGAGAGCCTCCAGAAACCGATCTCGGGCGGTCCGCGGCGAGTGTGCGCGAGAGCGGCACACGGACTCGATCGCACGATCGATCTTCGCGGCCGTCCAGCCCTTCTTTGCATAGCGCCGTCGAAGCTCAGCCTCGTCGTGCCCAGACCCATGCGCACGCAGGGAGCACGAGCACCCGTGCTCGGTGATATCGACCGCCAGGTCCGGCCCGAGAGCCTCCTTGACCGTTGGGTTTACGGTGTCGGTAGCCACCAGGTCGAAGCCGTGGAAGTGCGCCCGCACGTCGATGGCCGGCGAAACGACTGCAACGCTGATCAGATAACACATCGGTTGGACTTGCGCCTGAGGTGTGACTTCAACGGCCTGCGCGACTGCTGGTGTGGCCACGGCGGACGGATTGGTAACGCATACTGACACGAACGGCAGGCGGCCGCTCTTGTCGAAATGTTCACAGCGCCGCAGTGCATAACCTCCGCGACGGTTGGGGCGGCCATCACTAATCTTCACTCCTCGGAAAGACGCCGCCCTCACCGGCAATGGCGTTCATACGGCAAACCCGGCGAAAGCCGGCGGCGCAAAGCTACAGGGGCTACGGTCGAAGACCACGCCAGCCAGCTGCCAGATCCCGTACAGGGCTGTCCGCGCCGCCGTCATCGCCCGCACATTTCGAGGGCTCACGATGGTGAACGCAACCACGCTCGACGTACCGCGCAAGTTACTCTCCCTGGCGCTCGCCTCTGCTGCCTTCGGCCTGGCCACGCAGGCCTGCGCACAGCCGGTCGCACCCTGGCTCGCGCAGATGAAGCTCACGCCAGCGATCCTCTCTGCCGGCCAGTGGGGCACCGGGCAGGTGCTCGGGGTCGTCGATACCGGCATTGCCGCAGGCAACAGCGCATTTGCAGCCGGGCAGGTGTCCAACGCAATGAGCGGCTGCGCGGCGGTCACGTTCCGCTGTTCGAACGGCGTGAGAGACGACAACAACCACGGCACTGCGGTGGCCGCGATCGCAGCTGCGAACGCGCGGATGCCGTTCGCGGTCAACCACGGTGGCTATTCGACCGCGGCCGGCAGCGTGATCGGCATGGCACCCAACGCGAACATCGTTGCGCAGAAGGTGCTCAACGCGTCCGGTTCGGGCTACTCGACCGATGTCGCCAACGGCCTGGTACGCGCGGCGAACGCCGGTGCAAGCGTGATCAACCTTTCGCTGACCTTCGGCAACACGCCCGAGCTCGTGTCCGCGATCAACTACGCTACCGGTAAAGGTGCGTTCATCGTCTGGGCGGGCGGCAACAGCGCGCAGAACCTGCTCGGCGGCTCGAACACCCGCGGCCTCACGGCTGCGGCGGTGTCGAGGCTGGTGCTCGTCGGCTCGGTGAAGGCGTCGGGCACCGTGTCCTCCTTCAGCAACCGTCCAGGCTCGGGATCGCTGGTGGACACCAGCGCGAAGGCGACCTCGTATGCCGCGCGCTGGGTGATGGCGCCGGGCGAGAACATCCTTGCGCCGGCAGCCACGAGTGGCAACGGCGTCTACTCCGCGTGGAGCGGTACCTCGATGTCGGCACCGCTGGTGAGCGGCTCGCTGCTCCTGCTGCAGGGGGCATGGCCGATCCTGCGCACCAATGGCACTGCCGCGAACCTGCTGCTCGCCACCGCCACCGACCTGGGCGCGACCGGCGCGGACAGCACCTACGGCAACGGCCTGGTGAACCTGGCGACAGCTTTCAACCCTTACGGTACGCTCACGGTGACGCAGGCGAACGGCAGGGCGGTGCCGCTGTCGTCGCTCACCGGTTCGATGATCTCCAGCGGGGCGCTCGGCAACCTGTCCGCTGTGCAGTCGAGGCTCGCGAACTACACCGCGCTCGACGGTTATCAGCGCAACTTCTCGGTCAACCTGTCCGGCCTGATCCGGACCCCATCGGCCTCGGCGCAGCTCAACGCGTTGCCGGTCAACCCGAACGCAGGCGTACGCAGGATGGCCTTCGACGGCGGCGAACTGTCTATGCTGGTGCCAGCCGCACCTGACCGCCTGTCGCTGCTTGGCGTCTTCGGGCAGGACCCGGACGCAGTCCGGCCGTCACTTGCCGCGTACGCGCTGCTCGAGGATCGCAGCGGCGCGGTGCTGGCGTTTGGTTATGGCACGGCGTTGCCGGTGCAGTATTCCTACACGCGCGCACTGTATGGTTCCGAAGACGCTGCCACCGCGGCCGGAGAGATGGCAACGAACCTTTCCTCGTTCAGCCAGGGTGGCAGCATCCTGGCCGCCGGCGTGCCGCTCGGTGGCAGCGTTCGCGTGGCGTTCGCCTACAGCGGCAGCGCCGGCCTGTCGCAATCGCCGCTGGAATCTGCGGCGCTGCCGCTCGCGCAGAAGGCGACCGTCGTCGGTGCGGGCCTCGCCTGGCGGGTGCACGAGCGGCTGCAGCTCGGCGTCTCCACCCAGTCTCTGGACGAACGCAACGGGCTGCTCGGCAGCAGCTACAGCGAGTCGTCGGCGGTCGGCCTGGGCAGCGCCCGCCAGAGCACCGAGATCGGCGTCTCCGCCCTGATTTCGCTCAGTGCCCGCGAGAGCGTCTTCATCGAGGCATCGCAGTCGACGACCCGGTCGGGGCAGGCCGGCGATGCAAGCCTGCTTACCGGCACCAGCGATATCCGGGCGCAGGCGTTCGGTGCACGCTACAGTGTTTCGGCACTGTTGCGCCCAGCCGACCGGATCAGCTTTTCTTTCCGGCAGCCGCTGCGAGTGACCGCGGGTAGCGCGAGCCTCGCGGTGACCTCGATCGATCCGGTCACCGGCGTCGCCTCGACTGGCATCGAGCAGGTCGACCTCGCACCGACCGGTCGACAGCGGGACTACCGCATCGGCTACGACACACCGATGTCGAGGACCTCGCGTCTGGGCCTGCAGTTCACGCTCTCGCAGGATGCGTTGAACATCGCGGGCAACGACAGGCGATCGGTCGGCCTCATGTGGACCTCGGCGTTCTGAGTGCCGCGCTGTTCGAAGGAACACGATGGCGATTCCTGCCGGGCCGCCGTAGACTGTACGCTGCGTCAGACTGCCCGAAGCGCCGGCTCCTGCGGTGCAAGGAAGGCATCGGCGCATTCCCGAGGAGGAAACGACAATGCCCTTCAACCGCCCGTCGGTCGTCGCTCTCGTAGCTGCCTGTGCCTTGTTGTCCAGCGTTTCTGTGCAAGGGGCATCCCCGCCGTCGTACCCCGTGAAGCCCGTCCGGCTGATCATCGCCAACACGCCGGGTACGTCCGTCGACGCACTGGCGCGCGTGCTCGGTGTGCGCCTGGGCGAGGAACTCGGCGCGCAGATCGTCCCGGACAACCGCGCTGGCGCAGGCGGACTCATCGGCGGTGAGATCGCGTCGCGCTCTGCGGCCGATGGCTACACCCTGCTGGTCAGTTCCACCGGCATGCAGGTGATCACGCCCCAGATCTACAAGGGCCTGAACTACGATCCCATCCGCGATTTCGTGCCGTTGTCGCTGGTTGCGATCACCCAGAACATGCTTGTGGTCACGCCATCGTTGCCGGTGCAATCGGTGCAGGAACTGATCGCGCATGCGAAGGCCAACCCCGGGAAGCTAAACATGTCCAATGCGGGGTCCGGCTTCCAGAGCCACCTGGCCGGCGTGCTGTTCACCCACATGACGGGCATCAACGTGCAGCATGTCCCGTACAAGGGCGGTGCGTCCCTCGTGGCGGTGATCGCCAACGAGGCGCAGGTGACGATCGCGCCGATGCCGGCGGTGATGGGTCATGTCCGCGCCGGCAAGCTGCGTGCGGTGGCCACCGGCGGCGAGAAGCGCTCCGTGGTGACGCCGACGCTGCCGACCATCATCGAAGCTGGCGTGCCCGGATATGT
>CANGXU010000264.1 GCA_947457885.1 Betaproteobacteria bacterium | reverse complement strand
TTCATGGGCATCCAGCAGCAGTTGCAGGACCAGTCCCGGTCGTTGTACGGCAGCAATCCGATGGTCAATACCGAGGCCTGGAACCAGATCGTCAAGATGCAGGGGCCGGCAGTGCAGAGCCTGATGAGCGGCTACCTCGAACAGAGCGCGAAGATGTTCGTCGACATGCAGCAGCAGATGCAGAAACAGACGCAGAACATGTTCAGTGGCTTCCCCTTCCCCGGTTTCGGCGGGGCTTCCGGCAGCAAGCCGGAAGAGAAGTAGGCGTTGCCTCCCGCAGCAGGTCGCCCCGGCAAGGCTGGCGGCGCGGACGCCGGCCGGTCACCGGGCCCTGAGTCCTGCCTGGTGCCGGACGCACCGCGCGCGGCACCGCGGGTGGGCTTCGTCTCGCTGGGCTGCCCGAAGGCGCTCGTCGACTCCGAGCGCATCCTCACCCAGCTCCGCGCCGAGGGCTACGCGATCTCGCCCGACTACGCCGGCTCCGACATGGTGATCGTCAACACCTGCGGCTTCATCGATGCCGCAGTCGAAGAATCGCTGGAAGCGATCGGCGAGGCCCTGGCGGAGAACGGCAAGGTGATCGTCACCGGCTGCCTGGGTGCCAAGGGCACGGTGGTGCGCGACACCTTCCCGAACCTGCTGGCAGTCACCGGCCCGCATGCCACCGAAGCGGTGATGCAGGCGGTGCACGAGCATCTGCCGCATCCGCACGACCCGTTCACCGACCTGGTGCCCCCGCAGGGCATACGGCTGACGCCGAGGCACTACGCGTACGTGAAGATCTCGGAAGGCTGCAATCATCGATGCACCTTCTGCATCATCCCGTCGATGCGTGGCGACCTGGTCTCGCGGCCGGTCGGCGACGTGCTGCAGGAGGCGGAAAACCTCGTGCGCGCCGGCGTCAAGGAACTGCTGGTGATCTCCCAGGACACCTCGGCCTACGGCGTCGACGTGAAGTACCGTACCGGCTTCTGGGGCGGGCGTCCGGTGAAGACCCGGATGACCGAACTCGTCCAGGCCATGTCCTCCCTCGGAGCGTGGGTGCGCCTGCACTACGTGTACCCGTACCCGCATGTCGACGAGGTGATCCCTCTGATGGCCGAGGGCAAGGTGCTGCCCTACCTCGACGTTCCCTTCCAGCATGCCAGCCCGCGCATCCTGAAGCTGATGAAGCGTCCCGCCAGCGCCGAGGACAACCTCGCCCGCATCCGCGCCTGGCGCGCAGCATGTCCGGACCTGACCATCCGCAGTACGTTCATCGCCGGCTTCCCCGGCGAGACGGAAGCCGAGTTCGAACAGCTCCTCGAATTCCTGGAAGACGCACAGCTCGACCGTGTCGGCTGCTTCGCCTATTCGCCGGTCGAAGGCGCAACCGCCAACGCACTGCCCGATCCGGTGCCCGACGAGGTGCGCGAACAACGGCAGGCGCGGTTCATGGCGGTGCAGGCGCGGATCAGCGCCGCCCGCCTCGCGCGCAGGGTCGGCACCACGGTTCGGGTGCTGATCGATTCGGCCGAGGGCACCCGCGCCGTCGGCCGCAGCGCCGCAGATGCACCCGAGATCGACGGGCTGGTCCATGTGGCGCGGGCGCGCGGCGCCGGACCGGGTGACTTCATCGACGTCAAGGTCACGCGCGCCGACGAGCACGACCTGCATGGCAGCCGCGTCGGCGACTGAAGGGGCGGCAGAGGTACAACCGGCGTTCTTCCGCGGCGATCCCGGTCAGCCGCGGAAGAAAGCCTGCACCGGGGCCAGTTCGCGCGTCAGCTTCATCGGTGGCAGGCTCTTCAGGATCTTGCGTCCGTAGCTCTTGGACATCAGCCGCGGGTCGCAGATCATCAGCACGCCCCGGTCGGTCTCGTCGCGGATCAGGCGCCCCGCGCCCTGCTTCAGCGTGATCGCTGCATCCGGCAGCTGGATCTGCGCGAATGCGTTGCCGCCGTTGCGGTTCATGTGTTCGATGCGTGCGGCGAGCACCGGGTCGTCGGGCGGCGCGAACGGCAACTTGTCGATCACCACCAGCGACAGGGCGTCACCGCGCACGTCGACCCCTTCCCAGAACGAATGGCTGGCCACCAGGACGGCATTGCCGCGCGTGCGGAACTGCTCGAGCAGTTCGGTACGCGAAGCCTCGCCCTGGACCATCAGCGGGAACAGCAGCCCGCGGCGCCGGAAGGCTTCGTCGAGCAGCTGGTGCGCGGCGCGCATGGCGCGCAGGCTCGTGCACAGCACGAACGCGCGGCCGCCGGCCGCCTCGATCACCGGCAACGCGGCCTCGACGACCGCACGCACGTAATCGGCGGTGTTCGGTTCTGGCATCCCGGTAGGCACATACAGCATAGACTGACGCGGAAAATCGAACGGGCTCGGCCAGGTCGCGCATTCCGCATCCGACAGCCCGAGCGCGCCCGCGTAGTGGCTGAAATCGCCCTCGATCGACAACGTCGCGGACGTGAACACCCAGGCCTTCGGATGGCCCCCGTTGCCGCCGAGCTGCTGGCGGAAGATGCGGGCGATCGACAGCGGCGTGGCATGCAGTTGCAGCGACTGCGCGAAGGTCTCGCCCCAGAGTACCCAGCCGGCGTCCTCGTCCGCGCCGGTACTGTCACCTTCGCCCTGGGCCGGGCGTCCCGCGCGAGCGGCCTCCGCGACCGCCTGGCCATGCCAGCGCGACAGGCGGCGGAACAATTCATCGCAGCGCTCGGCGCACTTGCCGAGCCCCTCGCTGCGCTCGCCCTGCTCGGCCAGGTGCCCGGACAGCGCCTCGAGCGCCGCCAGCAGTTGTTCCAGCGCGGGAAGGAACGACGCACGCGCACGCAGCAACCGGAGCGTCAGGCGGCCGGCATCCTCGCGCACCGCGAGGCGGAGGTCGCGCGCCGCCTTTTCCAGCGCGCAGGCAGCCAGCGGCAGCGGCGCATAGTCACGGGCGCCCGCAAGCGCCTCGGCCCGTGTGTCGCGCGCCAGGTCGAGCAGTTGCGAGGTCGATACCGACTCGCCGAAGAACATGCTCGCGGTATCCGGCAGCGCATGGGCTTCGTCGAAGATCACGGCGTCGCAGGCCGGCAGCAGTTCGGCAAAGCCAGTATCGCGCAGGGCGACGTCGGCAAAGAACAGGTGATGGTTCACCACGACGAGGTCGGCGGCGAGCGCGTTGCGTCGCGCATCCATCACGAAGCACTTCTGGAACTGCGGACATTCCGTACCGAGGCAGTTCTCGCGCGTCGACGTGGCCATCGCCCACGCGGGTGCATTGTCCGGAACGGCTGCGAGGTCGCTGCGATCACCCGACTTGCTGGTGGCGGCGAAACGCTCGATTTCCCGGAAATGCCGCACGTCCTGGGCGTTGCCGAACAGGCCCTCGCGCGCGTTGCGCTCGAGGTGGTAGTGGCACACATAGTTCGAGCGCCCCTTCAGCAGGGCCACCGAAACCGGCACGTTGAGCGCCGCGCGCACCAGCGGCAGGTCGCGGTCGAACAGTTGGTCCTGCAGGGTCTTGGTGCCGGTCGAGATGATCACCTTGCTGCCGGAGAGCAATGCCGGAACCAGATAGGCGAAGGTCTTGCCGGTCCCGGTGCCGGCCTCCGCGACCAGGACGCCATTGCTGTCCAGCGTGCGTGCGATCGACTCGGCGAGTTCCACCTGCCCGGGCCGCGGGCGGTAGCCGGGCACCGCGCGGGCGAGTGGCCCTTCGGCAGAAAAGACGTGTTCGAGGCTGGATTTCAGGAGGCGGAACCGGTTGCTTCGGGTGACCCGGGATGATCGCACGGGCCGCTGCAGGGCGGGCGCCGGAAACAGGCGCCCGGCCGCCGATACCCGGCACACCGGCACGGCTAGTCGGCTAGTCGTTTCCAATTCAGGTATGAGCCTGGACGGGAGTGAAAAGGGGGCGGCGAAGGGAGTCGATCGGTTGTGAAGGGACGCAGTGTATCGGGGCTGGGGTTTGAAAGGTTTCGATCACTGTCGTAGCGCTTGGGCGACACCTGCTGGCA
>CANGXU010000263.1 GCA_947457885.1 Betaproteobacteria bacterium | reverse complement strand
CGGGTCATCCTGTGGGCCGACACGTTCAACAACCACTTCCATCCAGAGACGGCGATGGCGGCGGTGAAGGTGCTCGAGCACGCGGGCTACGAGGTGTCGATACCCCAGGCGCACCTGTGCTGCGGCCGCCCGCTGTACGACTTCGGGCTGCTCGACCAGGCCGAGCGCCAGCTGCGAGAGATCATGCAGGCGCTGGCCGCCGACATCGAGGCAGGCACGCCGATCGTCGGCCTCGAGCCGGCCTGCGTCGCGGTATTCCGCGACGAGCTGCTGAAGCTGTTCCCCGACGATCCGCGCGCCAGCAAGCTGGCGCTGCAGGTGCGGTTCATCACCGAGTTCCTGGTCGAACAGGGCGTCACGTTCCCGGGGCTTGAGATCGATGCGATCGTGCACGGCCACTGCCACCAGAAGTCGGTGATCGGCATGGCGCCGGACAACCGCCTGCTCGATGCGATGGGCGTGCGCCACACGATGGTCGAGTCGAGCTGCTGCGGCATGTCCGGTTCGTTCGGCTTCGACCCGAAGCATTACGACCTGTCGGTGAAGGCCGCCGAGCTTTCGCTGCTGCCCGCGCTGCGCGCCTGCGCGCCCGGCACGACGGTGGTCAGCAACGGCTTCAGTTGCCGGGAGCAGATCGCGCAGCTCGGCGGCCGGCAGGCGGTGCATGTCGTCGAGCTGATCGCCGAGGCGATCGACCGCGCACCGGGCCGCGGCACTGGGCGGCACTGATGGCCGCGTCGAGGTCGCATTGAGTCCACTTGAGGTGCTGACGCCGGCCCTGCTGCTCTGGGTCGTGGTGGTGGTGGCGGTCGCGGCCTGGGTCTACGGCGTGCTGGGCGTCGGCCTGCCGCTGATCGCAACGCCGCTGCTCGCGCTGGTGATGCCGCTGCAGGATGCGGTGATCGTGCTGGTGGTGCCGGTGCTGGTGGCGATCTTCGTGTCGATATGGTCGGTGCCGGATTTCCTTGGCACGCTGAAGCGGTTCTGGTTCATGCCGGTGGCGGCGTTCGTCGGGGCGGCGATCGGCGCCCAGCTGTTCATCCGCGCGCCGCACTTCCCGTATGCGCTGGTGCTGGTCGGCGCGATCTTCATGTGGTTGTGGCTCGACTGGCACGGCAAGAGCGAGTCGGCCTGGATGAAACGCCACGTGGTCGCCTCGGGCCTGCTGTTCGGCTTTGCCGCCGGCATGTTCGAGACCACTGCGAACGTCGCCTCGCCGCCGCTGATCGCCTACTACGCCGGGCTGGGGCTCGCCCCGGTGGCGATGATCCAGGGCTTCAACCTGTGCTTCCTGCCCGGCAAGGCGACGCAGTTCGTGACCTTCACGCTGCTCGGCGGCGTGACGATGACGCAATGGGCGATGACCGTGCCGCTGGCGGCAGTCACCGTGATCGCTCAGAAGCGCGGCATCCGCGCACGCGCGGGCGTGGATCCGAAGACCTATCGCAAATGGCTGAGAATCGCACTTGGCGCGATGGCGGTGGTAATCCTGACCCAGTACGCGCTGGGCCGCTAGGGCTGCCGGCTGGCAGCAGACCTCAGGGATCCGGAGGCCTGCGCTTCGTACGGCTCAGCCCTTGACGGTTTCCAGCAGCGTCTTCAGTTCGCCCGACTGGAACATCTCGGTCATGATGTCCGAGCCACCGACGAATTCACCGTTCACGTACAGCTGCGGGATGGTCGGCCAGCTCGCGTATTCCTTGATGCCCTGGCGGATCTCGGGTTCTTCCAGCACGTTGACCGAGAAGAAGGTGTCGACGCCGCAGGCCGACAGGATGCGTACCGCGTTGGCGCTGAAGCCGCACTGCGGGAAGCTCGGGTTGCCCTTCATGTAGAGCACGACCGGGTGGCTGGTGACCTGCTGATGGATGGTGTCGTGAGCGCTCATGGTGATTTACCTCGGCATATGGCGGAAGGGCGGCAAGCGGTGCCTCCGATCGAAGCGGAACGATACGAGAAGTCGAGTAATTCAGTCAAGAAAGAGTCCTTGCCCATCCGCGTGCCTGCCGCAGGCCGTCAGGGTGTCAGAGTGTCAGGGCGTTTCCCACAGCCAGTTGATCGGCACGGCGAACAATCGGTCACCGAATCCGACCCCCAGCTCGCCGTCATACAGCACCACGCCTGCCCGGAATGCGCTGCCCGCGGCCTCGCGCAACTGGCGTAGCCCCCGGAAATCCGCGTCACCGACCGTGGATGCAGCCTTCACCTCGACGCCGGCCAGGGCTCTGGGACCCTGCTCGAGCACCAGATCGACTTCGACGCCGTCGCGGTCGCGAAAATGGTGGAATGCCAGCGGTTCTGGATACGCGGTCGACTGGCGGCGCAACTCCTGGAGCACGAAGGTCTCGAGCAACTGGCCCAACAGTGGCCGGTCTTCGTGCAGCGTTGCCGCATCGGCGCCCAGCAGGGATGCGGCCAGCCCGGTGTCGCCGATGTGCAGTTTCGGCGTCTTCACCAGCCGGCTGAGTCTGTTCGAATGCCAGGGTGGGAGTTCCTCCAGCAGGAATACCCTTTGCAGCAGGGTCACATAGTCGCGGATGGTCTGACGACTGAGCTGAAAGGGCGCGCTGAGCTCTGCGATGTTCACCAGGCGTGCAGTCTGTCCGGCCGCGAGCGTGATCAGCCGGGGCATGATGTCGAGCGCCTGCACGCGCGCAAGGTCGCGCACATCGCGTTCGACGATCGCCTGCACGTAATCGAGATACCAGCGCCGCCTGCGCGCGCCGGCGCTTCTTGCAAGTGCGGCCGGATATCCGCCAGCTGCAATGCGTTCTGCCAGTTCCCGCCCGAGCCGACGGCCAGGGTGGGACTTGAACCCCGCGCTGAACAAGCGCTCGAGGAAAGTCGGGCTGGCGCGCGCCAGTTCCAGCTGCGCCAGCGGATGAAGCCGCAGGATCTCCATCCGCCCGGCGAGCGAGTCCGCCAGGCTGGGCACCAGCAGGACGTTGGTCGACCCGGTCAGGATGAAGCGCCCGGCGCGGCGGTCGCGATCCACGGCGCGCTTGATGGCCGCGAACAGAGCGGGTACGCGCTGGATCTCGTCCAGCGTGGTGCGGGCTGGCAGCTCGGCCACGAAGCCTGAGGGATCGGCTGTCGCGGCGGCGCGTGCCACATCGTCGTCGAAGGTCAGATACTGATAACCGAGCGGCGCGCCAACTGCGCGCGCGAGCGTGGTCTTGCCGCTCTGCCGGGGTCCGTGGACGAGCGCGACTGGCGAGTCGGCGAGTGCCTGGCGCAAAGGGCCTTCGGCGAGGCGGGGATAGTCCTGACTGACCGGCATCGGCTGATCGTAAGCCTGGTGCCCGGCTGATTGCAAGGTTTGGATACGGCTGATCGAAAGGTTTTGGCCCGGCTGATCGTAACCCGAGGTCAGGCCCCAACGTCGAAATCCGGCCCGGATTTCGGGCCGGGCCGGGAAAAGCGTGTCTGACCCGGATTTTCAGCAGCGGGGCTGGAGCTTGTCCTCGAACCAGTCCCACATGACGGCGACGACCTTGGTCAGGTAGTCGCGCTGGCAGTGCTGGGCACCGCCTTCTTCGGCGGTGAACACGCGCAGGGTCTTGTCGGGCGAGCCGCTGGCGTTGTACAGCGACTGTGCATCGACCAGTGGCACCTGTTCGTCGTCGGCGCCGTGCACGATCAGGAACGGGCAGCGCATCTGCTGCACCACGCCCTCCAGCCGGAACGGTTCGAGCTTCTCGAGGGCCTGCTCGACCGTGTCGACGCCGAGGATCCAGGTGATGTGGTGGCCAGGCACCGACAGCGAGGTCTTGAACGAGGCGTCGATGCGCTTCTTCCAGGTCGCGTAGTAGTCCCAGATCGCGCCCCAGGCGATGCACGCGGCAAAGCGCGGCTCGAGCGAGGCCATGCGCGGCGAGTAGTAGCCGCCGAGGCTGATCGCGACTACGCCGACTCGCTTCGCATCGACATCGGCGCGTGTCTCGAGCCAGTCCATGCAGGCGGAGCCGGCCTTCTCGTAGTCGTGTCGCAGCACCATGCCGCGGAAGCGGATCGCTT
>CANGXU010000262.1 GCA_947457885.1 Betaproteobacteria bacterium | reverse complement strand
GGGCCTGGGTCGGCTTCATCGCGACGCGGCCGAGTTGCCCCGTCTCGTGAACCATCTTCAGGAAAAGGCGTCCGGCATGGGCCATACGGATGCCGGGCGTGTTCATCTCGGAGTGGACGATGCCGGTCTCGGGATCGACCTTGAACTTCTTCTTGTCCTGCGAGTAGGGCAGGCAGGGCATGCAGCGCACCGCGGTGATCGGGCCGTACGGGCGCACGTTGCAGTACACGCCGGCGGAAGTGCGCAGCGGCGCGTTGGCCGACTTGCCGAACACGACGACCTTCTTGCCACCGTCGTTCACCAGGAAGTCACCGGCGGTCGACCACTTGATCGAGGTGTAGGGCAGCTTGCCGAACCAGTCGAGGCAGGCGAGTTTCGTGTCGTGGCGGTACTGCGCCATCATCGGCACGCCGAGGTAGGGCAGGCCGAGCACGTCGAGTGCCATCAGCGTGCCGTTGAGCGCGAAGGTATCGGTGAAGGTGTGGGCGACCGGCTTCACGCCGCCGGCGGGGTTGCCGCCTTCCCAGAGGATCGCGTCGGGCGAGCCGTCGAGCTTGACGTTCGAACGCTTGTAGATGCTGTCGAGGTACTTGAACAGGTCGCCGCTGGCTTCTTCCTGGGCGATCTTCAGCAGGTCGAGGGTTGCACTCATCTTGTGTTTCTCCGTTCGTGGAAGCGCGGCATCTGGCTGCGGTCTGGGGCTTGTCGAGGCCGAATGGAAACGCCGGCGGGGGTTGCGGGCCGTCCCGGGGGAGTCTGGTTCCGACCGCCGACCGCACGGAACTGCCGACATCGCCGTGCGGAACTGCTCTGCGGGGCCGCGGGGATGCTGCTCAGGATCGCGGCCTGGAACTTCGGAGGCGCTAGCTCAACCCTTGGATGATACCAAGAGTGGGCGCCGGGCAGGACACGCGCCATCGCGATCAGCAGGGGCAGGCGAACCCTGCACTCCCGAGCCCGATCAGTCCACCCAGGTCACCGCCTGCCTGACCGAGCACAGGCATTCGCCCCGAATCGGTTGCGGATACCGACCAGGTCGGCGACGCGATCATGAGACGGGCGCAACCACCACCAGCTTCGGGAAATAGGTCCTGTACGGAGCCGGGTCGCGCGTCAGAACCCTCAAGTTCGCAACCGCCGCATGCGCGCCGATGTAGAAGTCCGGCAACGGCTTCGCCTTCGATCCGCCGTACTTGCGGTAGAGGGCAAAGGCCGCCGCCGTCAGTGATGCACATGTCCACGGCAGTGGCGTCCGTGACGTCTGGTATACGTCGAGCAATCCGTCGAGCGCTGCGATGTCAGGGCCTGGGACCAGCAGCTCCGTGTAGATCACCAGGTTGACGTGCAGCGGCGACCGCTCGCTCAGCAACTGGAGCTGCTCGACGGCCCAGTCGTGCCACCGACTGCCCGGGTCCATGCAGTCGATCCAGATGTTCGTGTCGACGAGCGTGCCGGCGGTGCCGTCGTAGCCCGCGAGACTAGCGATGGCCACGGCGAGCGGCGGCGGTTTCCGCGTCCTCGCCACGCAGGAACTTCATGATCTCATCGGCGGTCAGTTGCCTGAACTCGGGCTTCATGGAGGCCCGGGCCCGGGCTGCCGCAGCCCTCAGCGTGTCCCGCCGGTCATCCTTCACGCCAGTGCCAACCGGCGTGATCACGATCCGGCTGCCCTCGATGCTGAACGAGACCTCGCTGCCGGGTGCGACGCCGGCTGCAATGCGGATGTGTTTCGGGATCGTGACTTGACCCTTGTCGGTGACGTGCATGATGACCCCAGTCGGAAAGCGAAGTTGGAATTCTACCTTTTGCATCGATGAGTGAACGAGGGCTGCGCCAACGAAGGTTGAGCCACTTACGAAAGAACCATAAAGAAACCATAATGGTTTCTTTTGGAGAGGTGCCATGGCAACCACCGTCACCCTGAAAGGGATCCCGGACGACGTGTACGAGCGGTTGAAGGCGTCCGCGTCCGCCAACCACAGAAGCCTGAACAGCGAGGTGATCGCCTGCATCGAAGCAACGCTGATGACCCGGCGGGCTTCCATCGAGGATCAACTGGCGGCGATACGCGCCATCCGCGCCAGGCTGCCCGAGGCCGTGTTCGATCACGAGGCGATCGACGGCTTCAAGCGACAAGGTCGATCATGATCGTCGTCGATACGAACGTCCTCGCCTACCTGCTGATGCCCGGGAAGTTCACCGCTGGCGCAGAGCAACTGCTCCGATCCGATCCCGAATGGGCCGCACCTGTCCTGTGGCGCAGTGAATTGCGGAACGTCCTGGCGACATACGTGCGCGCGAACAAGCTGGCCCTCATGGATGCCGCGGCCCTGTACTCGCGAGCCTCGGCGATCGTCGGACCCGATCAGTACAACGTCGACACGCTGGATGTCCTCAGGCTGTCGCAGCAGAGCGGTTGCTCGGCATATGGCTGCGAATACGTCGCGCTCGCCGAGTACCTCGATGTGCCGCTGGTGACGGCGGATGCAAAGCTGGTGAAGGCGTTTCCGGGACGCACCAGGGCGCTTGCCGGTGCTTAATTATCAAGCCCTCCCGTCGGCCCGACCGGAGGGCCACGCCTCAGTCCTTCAGCAACTCCCGCGCGATCAGCGACCGCTGGATCTCCGACGTCCCTTCATAGATGCGGGTGATCCGCACATCCCTCGCCATCGTCTCGATGCCGAAGTCGCGCATGTAGCCGATGCCGCCATGCAGCTGGATCGCCGCATCGGCCACCTTTCCGGCCGCCTCGGTCGCATGCAGCTTGGCCATCGACGCCTCGACCGTGCCGCGCGCGCCACCTCGGATGGTGTCGATCGCGCGCTGCACCAGCAGGCGTGAAGCGTCGCGCGACAGCGCCATGTCGGCCAGCATCCACTGCAGGCCCTGGTAGGCGGCGAGCTTGCTGCCGCCCTGCTCGCGCGTCTTCAGGTAGTCGACGGTGCGCTCGATCAGCCGGTCCATGATGCCGCAGCAGCGGGCGGCGACGGTAACCCGCCCGGCGGTCAGCGTCTTCAGCGCCTGCACATAGCCCATGCCCTCCGGGCCGAGCAGGTTTGCGGCGGGCACTTCGCAATCCTGCATGATCACCGGCGCGGTACCGCAGCCGTGCATGCCCATCTTGCGCTCGTTCGGGCCGACCGACAGGCCGGGAAAGTCACGCTCGACGATGAACGCCGAGATGCCCTTGGCACCCTTCGAGCGGTCGGTCACCGCCATCACCGTGAACACGTTGGCGATGGTCGCGTTGGTGATGTAGATCTTCTCGCCATTGAGGATCCACTTGTCGCCGCGCCTGACCGCGCTGGTACGCATCGCGGCCGGGTCCGACCCCGCCTGCGGTTCGGTCAGCGCGAAGCAGCCGACCCACTCGCCGGTGGCCATGCGCGGCAGGTAGCGCTGCTTCTGCTCGTCGTTGCCGAGGTCGACGATGCCCTTGGTGCTGATACCGGTGTGGTTGGCGATGACCGTCGAGAAACCGTAGTTGCTGCGGCCGAGTTCCTCTTCCATCGCGCACTTGCCGGCGAGGTCGAGGCCGATGCCGCCGTAGGCCTCGGGGATGGTCAGGCCGAACAGCCCGAGATCGCGCGCCATCTGCATGAGGTCATCGGGGATGGTGTCGTTCTCCTCGATCCAGCGCGACCGGGTCTCGACCTCGGCCTCGATGAACCGGCGCAGTTCGCGCTTGAGCAGCAGCACGTCGTCGCCCAGCCCGCGGGCGAAACCGAGGTCAGCGGACGGCATATGCAGGGTGGCGTCGGGTACGGGCAGGTTCATGGCATCGGCTCCGGTGTCAGTGATCAGCCCTGGACGTGCGGCTTCGCCAGTGCATCGAGCGCGCGCACGCCGCGCCCCTGCTCGAGCACCACCAGGGGATTGATGTCGAGTTCGGCCAGCTCGCCCTTCAGGTCGATCGACAGCGCGGACAGTTTCAGCAGCACGTCGACCACCGCGTCGACATCCGCCTTCGGGCGACCGCGTGCGCCGTCGAGCAGCGGGAAGCACCTGAGGTCGTGCAGCATCGACTCGGCCACCGAGCG
>CANGXU010000261.1 GCA_947457885.1 Betaproteobacteria bacterium | reverse complement strand
CATCGCCATAGGTGGCGGTGAGAATGAACAGTCGCCGGGCGGTGCGATGCCGCGCAGAGAACGCGTTCATCGGTGCGGTGTGCACGCGCTGGCCCGACTTCCGCAATGCGTCGTGCAGCACGCGTGCGAAGCCCCAGGTGCTGTTGTTCTCGCTGCCGACCAGGACCACGGTATCGGCAGACTGCGCACTGTCGTTGCCGGTGATGCGTGGCCTTGCCTGTCGTCGCTGCCACCAGACCGTCGCGCCGGTCGCCGCGAGCCAGGGCGCGCCCAGTGCGCACAGGCCGAGCAGCAGGCCGAGCCACCACAGGCCCTCGCCGGTATGGATGCGGTAGAGCCATTCGTGTGCGCGATAGGTGGCGCCGTGCGCGCGGAAGGCGAGGTGTTCCCCGGTGGCAGGGTCGACATAACCGTCGCCCTGCGTGGTGCGCAGCGTGTATACCGCCCCGGCATCCCCGACGCGCGGAAACACCAGGTCGCGCAGGTCGGACAGGTCGGTGGCGATCAGGGCGGGCAATTGCGGCGCAGGCTTGCGCAGGCCACCCGCGGTGGTGGCCGGGAAATCCGGTTCGGCCTGCATGCCGTCGGCGACCAGGCCGAGCGTGGTTGCCGACAGCCACGTCCCCGTCAAGGCCGAGATCATCAGGCCGGCGACCGCCAGCCGGCCGACATGGGCATGCCAGCGTTGGCTGCGGTTGCCATGCAGCGCAGAGAACACCTGCCGCCAGCCTCCGATGCGCCTGACCAGCAGCAGTAGCCCGGATACGGACAGCAGCAGCATCGCCACCGCCGTGATGCCGGCGGCTACCCGTCCCGGCGTGTCGAGGAACATCGACCGGTGCAACTGCTTCACCCAACGCATGACTGGCGACTGCAGATGGGGTCCGGTCCCGGCGCCGGTCGCGGGGTCTACCCGGTCAACCCCTGCCTGGTCTGCACTGCTGAAGTACACCAGCAGCGTGCCGGAGCGGGTACGCTGGATCTGCTCCACACCCGGGTAGTGCACCAGCACCCGCTCCACCAGGGAGGCCACGCTCACGCCGGCCGGCACCGAGGTCGCCGAACGCTCGAGTGCCGGGTCGACCGACAGCACCGCGCCGGTGAGCGCGAGCAGCGTGACGAGCAGCGCAAGCGCCAGCCCGACGATCGAGTGCAGTCGGCGCAACAAGCCGGCTGCCGCTACATGTCGTAGGTGAAGGACTGCACGTAGCCGCGGCCCCTGGCCGGCTTGCCCGCACCCTGCTTCGTCAGCGGTACGCGTACGTCTGCCGGCGTGTCGCGCCCGTCCTCGACGGCACTGTCGACCCGGATCTCGAAGCCGGCGTCGATCAGCGCATCGGCCACCTCGACGGTGATCTTCAGCGACTTGCCGCTGCCGACGCTCGCACCGGTGATGCCGTCGAACTCGCGCGGATTGAGCGCACTGCCGCGTGCCCAGTCAGAGAGATGCTTGTAGTACTTGGCCTTCGGCCCGGCGACCCACAGGGTCTTGCGGTACTTGCCGGCCGCGTCGGTCAGGTAGAACGCGAGGTAGGCGCCGTTGCCGCCGTAGGCCTGCAACTGCGTGGTGATCACCACCGGGCGCGCATCGGCAACTGCCGGCAGCGCGAAGGCACCGGCAAGGCAGGCGCCAGCCATCAGCTTCTTCATTGTCCATGTCTCCTGGGTGAACGATCTGCAGGTGCAGCAGGTACCGCAGGCCCGGCTGGCGCCGTTGACGGACCGAGGTAGTCCGATGCATCGCCGGACGGCCCGAACTCGACTTCGAGGCTGCGGATGCGCAGCGAGGCCGGCCAGTACTTGGCCTTGATGCGGTTGCCGCTGCGGTCGAGCCCGCGCACCTCGTAGCAGCCATCGTCGACCTTGATGCGCTGCACCGTGCGGCCGTTCTGCTCGAACAGCAGGCGCACCTGTTCGCGCGTCTTCCACGTGGCCACCGGGTCGTTGCAGTCGTTGTCGGCCAGCGCCGGGCCTACGGCCAGCGCGAGCAGCAGTGCGGTGAATGCGGGTAGCCGGGCCATGACGGGTTCCTCGGCAGGGCATGCGGTCGGAGGGCGCCCGGCAGGCAGCGCCGCGCGTGGAAACGCGTATGTATGGGACGAGTGTAGGCAGTCCCGGCCGTGCGACCTTGATCCATGTCAGTGATCGTGCATTCGCGACTGATCAGTGGCCTGGGAAACCTGGTGGGTCACCTCCGCGCCTCCCACCGTGATCCAACCGTCCCGAGGTGCCCCCAGCGCGCGAGCCGCCCCGAACTCAGCGCCTGGTAGTCCGCCCCACCCGACGCCGCGATCATCGATCGCGTAGCCTCGCGCGTGGCAACCGGGCGCACCTCGGGCGGCAGCGGCACGGGCAGACCATCGGCCCAGACGCCGACCGATTCCGGCAGCGCCGAGTTGGGCCGGTACGTCAGTTTTCCAACGGCGTCGACGGGTGCGGGCTGCATCGTATCGAACGCCTCATGCGAGAGCGTGCGCTGCGTGCTCGACATGAGCCGGGCCGGTGAGGTCTGGGACAGCTCGTCGGCCATCGGATTCGCCAATCCGATGCGTCATAAGTATGATCAAATAAAGATTCTTACCGCCCACTGGAGTCAGCATGTCGACGATCGAACGCATGACCATCACGATGCCGGCCGATATGGCCGCTGGCGTCAAGGCTGCGGTGGAGGCCGGTGACTACGCCTCCACCAGCGAGGTCGTGCGCGATGCCTTGCGTGACTGGAAGCTGCGCCGCGCAGTTCAGCTGCAGCAGATGGAGGCACTCAAGGCCGACATCGACCGGGGCCTGGCCGATGTTGCCGCAGGCCGGGTCAAAGCGTTCGATGCTCAGCGTATCGTCGAGCGAGGGAGAAAGCTATTAGCGAACCGTTGAGCCTGCGACTGACCGAAACCGCTGAAGACGATCTGTCCGAGATCTGGGCCTACCTCGCGTCCGAAGCCTCCGAGGCTGTCGCCACCCGCTTCGCCAAATCGATCGAGAAGACCTTCGCAACCTTGCAGCACGCGCCGGCCATCGGCACTCGGCGCGAACGCTTTGCGCCTGGCCTCAGGGTGATCTTCCAGTCGCCCTACGCAATCTACTACCTGCCGTCAGAGCAGGACATCCTCATCGTGCGTGTGCTTCACGGCGCGCGCGACGTCGCAGCCGTTGCCGATCTCGGTGGATTTGAAGGGTGACCCATCCAGTCGAGATCATCCATCCGTTCTTCGATGGCAACGGGCACGAGCGAGGACGTCGAAGCATTGCAAGCGCTTCAACGTGTCCACCAAAAGTACGCCGCCGTTACGGTCTCATCCACAAGCGCCTGCAGACCAGGGCGTCACCCCCTCCGCAGCTCCCACCACGATCCGGCACTGCCGAGGTGGCCCCACCGCGCCAGTTCCCCCGAAGTCAGCGCGAGGAAGTCCTTGCTGTGCAATTCCGCGACCATCGATCGCGCCGCATCTCGCGTGGCAACCGGCCGCACCATTGGCGGCAGCGGCACCGGCAGGCCATCGGCCCAGACGCCGACCGATTCCGGCAGCGTCGAGTTGGGTCGGTACTCGAGTTGCACGCGTACGCGGCGGCCGATGCCGGCCTGCACGCACTGCAGCGCCAGTCGGCGCGCGAGCAGCCCGCCGACGCGGTCGGGTTTGTGGAAGTCCTTCCCGCTCCAGGCGCCGCCGCCGATGGGCACGCCGGGACCGTAGGCGTCCATCACCAGCTTCTTGCCGGTGGTGCCGTTGTCGCCGGTTGGCCCGCCGCACAGGAACATGCCGGCGGCGTTGACGGTGAGGTCGGGTAGCGGCGCCGTTCCATGCCCGTCGAGTGCATCGTGCAGCGCGCCCTGTGCGTGCCTTCGCAACGCGAGCCAGTCGGCGTCTTCAGCGTGGTGCAGCGACACCGACACGGAGTGGGCCTGGAAGCGGCCGTCCTCCCGTCCCGTGCCGCGTACGATCACCTTGCCGTCCCGGCCGATCGCCCCTTGCGGCGCCGCCTGCTGCCGCGTATGCAGGGCCTGGGCGATGCGCCGTGCAGTCCACAGTGCGCCGGGCAGGTAGTCGGTCTGCGGCGTGTCCTGTGCGTAGCCGACGCAGAT
>CANGXU010000260.1 GCA_947457885.1 Betaproteobacteria bacterium | reverse complement strand
GCGCGCCGCCGGCGCGACGCCGCAGCCGTTCCACGCTTGCTGCAGCGCTGCCAGCGCCGCGGCGGCGGCCCGATCCTCGAGGCTGGTGGTGGCCACAGGCCCGTACAGTCGGTTACAGGCGTCGACGAAGGCCTGCATTTTCGGGCATTGCGCATCGTCCTGCTGCGGATACAGTTGCCAGCAGAGCGGCCGCGCCGCCCACAGCCCCCGCACCAGCGAGTCCTCCCCGCGCACGAAGTTGAGGTCGGACGACCAGAGCAGCCGGTCGTAGTCGGGTTGGGACAGGAACGGAAGCGTGTGTACCTGCAGCACGCCGGCCGACGCAGCGCCAGCGCTGGAAAACCAATCGGCCACGCCGTCCGCGAGCGGTCCCGGCGCCACCGCGAGTACCACTGGCCGTGGTCCGGCGGCCATCGCTGGGAGCAGGTCGTGCAGGCCCGGGTTCGCGTAGCCAAACAGCGACACCAGCGCCGCCTGGCCGTCGGGGCGCGGCAATCCGAGTCGCTGCCGGAACCGGGCCTGCTCGCGCGTATCGGCCTCGAAGGCGGCCCGCGCTTCCTGCAGCCCGCGCTCGCGCAGCAGCCCGCCGGTATCCGGGTCGAAGCCCGGGCAGAAGAACCGCCGCCGGATGTCGAGGACAGGATGCGGAGATGCCAGCCGGTGCACGTCTGCGGCCCAGCGCTCCGCGGTCAGATACTCCAGCACGATCCACAACGCGCGCGGCCGACGCGCAGCCAGCGTCGAGGCATAGACGTCCGGCAGCCCGCCCCCGAACGCATCGATCGCGATGTCCGGCAGGTCGACCTCGTCGGCCGGCGGCGGCGAGCGGCGTACCTCGACCGCATCCAGCCGCTGGACGTCGAGCCCCGGATCGAGGGCCGGTCGCAGCGCCGCGAGCACCTCCGGCCGGTCGATCCAGAGACGCACACGGAATCCCTGCTCGCTCGCCAGCGACCGCGCCAGGCGCCAGCACACCGCAGCGTCGCCGTAGTTGTCGACCACGCGGCAGAATACGTCGCAACGCAGCGCATCGGCATCCGGCGTCATCGATCGAGTGCTGGCAGAGCGTCCATGCTGCGGACTGTACCGGATCGGCCGCGACCGCCTGGCGCAGGGCAGCGGCCGCGCGGACACCCGCAGGCGGGATCCACCGAAGCGCAGGACCATGCGATCCTCGCGCTTCGATGGACACCTTCACTACCACCCTGCTGCTGGCGGGCCTGGCTGGCGGCTTCGGCTGGCTGATGCTGGCCACCGCGCGCAGCCGGCGCAGCCAGGGAGAAGCCCTTGCCCGTCATGCACTGACCATTCCGGACGCGCTCGTGCTCCCCCTGCACGATCACCTGCTGGACACGGCCCTGGCCCACTATGCCGAACGCGAACTGCGCGCCGGGCGCACGCTGCTCGAGTTCGCGGTCACGCTGCGCGACCGGCTCGACCGGCAGGCCGGGCGCGAACACGGGGCGCTGAACCGCGCGAAGATCCGGTCGCGGCTGATGCCGGCGGCACACCGGCTGCGCGGCGATCCGAACCCGTTCCGGGTGCGCGAATTCCGCGAAACGTTCCTGCTCGCACTGGACGCCGAACGCGATCCGGTGCAACTGCATCCACTCGTCGAGGGCTTCCGCGCTGCCTCGTCCGGCGGCGCCTGAGCCGCCGGCCTGCGCCGTCAGTCGTTGCGCCGGCTGAACGTCACCGAACGCCACGCCAGGCCGCTGTCCTCGCGGCTGACTTCGATGTCGCCAGTGGCCTCGTCGCTCTCGCGCACGGTGAACGCCAGCCCGAGTGGCGGCAACGCGTCTTCCTTCCAGTCGAGCCGGTAGCGCGTGGCGATCGCATCGGCATCCAGCCGCGGCAGCTTCGAGTCAGGCGGCTCCACCAGGTCGAGCGCACCCTCCCAGCTGTCGCCGGCACTGGTGATGCCGCCGCTACTGTTCGCGTATGGCAGGATGCCGTTGCGTTCGACGAAACACGACAGCACCGCGACGCCCACCGCGTCGACCGCCGGCGCCGACAGCGTCGGCAGCGCGAGCAGCGAGACGACCGGCGGCACCGCGTCGGCGAGCACCGCGGCGAGCAGATCGTTGCAGCGCTCCGGATGCTTGAACAGGGCACGCAGGTCGGCACGCAGGTCGCCGGCCACATTGGCAGCCAGGATGCGCGAGGAAGCGCGCGGGTAACCGATCCGGAACGGCGCGCCGATGAAATAGATCCCGGCACACGGCGGCAGCTTCGCGCGCAGGTCTGCGAAGGGCTGCCACTGGATGCGTACGGTCAGATCCATCGTTCACTCACGGACCACCTCGACCTTCAGGGCCTGGGTGACCGAGGCGCGTCGCGTCTGCAGGAAGATTGCCGCGTGCCGGCCATAGGCGGCGATGAACCTGGGTTCGCCGAGTACTACCGCATAGTGGGTGCGGTCGAGCATCGACTGGCGCAGGGTCTTCAACATGTCCTCGGTCACCGGGGGCGAACGCAGCGACACCACGAAGTGGTCGCCGGTCTCGGGGCGCAGCCGGATCGGCGCGGCCAGCGCCGCCGGCGATGGATTGACCAGCGGCTGGTAGGCGGCGAGGAACTCCAGCACGCCGTCCTCGCCGCCAGTAACCGAGCGTCCGAGGCGCACATCGACGATACGGCCGATCCAGAGCACCGTCGGCTGCACGCCGGCCTTGTTGCGGATCGTCGCCTGCGTCTCGCGCGGGCTCCATTTCCACTCGATGCCGCCGACACCGTCGATCAGGGCGATGGCCTCCTGCGACTGCGCGCCCCCAGCCGGCTGCTGCGCCAGCAGCGGACCGGAAAGCCAGGCCATCGCCCAGGCCAGTACGGTCGCACATGCCGATCGGCACACGACGCTCACGACGGTTGCCCCGCGGAAACCGGCACGCGCTGCCGTGTCATCGAGATACCCAGCAACGCGAAGAACAGGTGCGATCCGTAGACATACCAGAGCAGCATGTGCGCCAGGGTCGGGAAGGCGGAACCGTACAACAGCTGGTTGAGCAGCGGGATCAACACGGTCTGGATCAGACCGATCACGCCCAGGATGGCGGCGAACACCCGCACCAGCCCGAGCAGGTCGCGGCGCCGCAGATAGAGCACGAGCAGCGCGAGTTCCACCAGCGACAGGAACGCCGCGCCCATCGGCACGCGGTTCGAACGCAACACGTTCGGGTCGGTCTCCGAAAGGCCCGATGCAATCAACCAGCCGTAGAACAGCAGGGCAACCGCGATCGCCAGCAGGAAGTTGATCGATACGAATCGGCGTACGGCGGCCATCGGCGTGCGGCGGGAACCGGCAGTGGAAGCAGAGGCCGGTATGCTAACCCGCCGGGCGTGGTGGGTCGCGCCGGATCGATGCGATCGTCGCGGACGCAGGCGGACATGCGGCAGCAGGCCGGCACCTCCGGGTCGCTCTGCTACCCTCGACATCCTTCAGAACCCTGCCCTGCCTGGAACCCGCGTGACCGCACTGCTCGAACTGATCGATGTCGGCAAGCGCGTGGGCATCGAGCGTCGGCGGACTCTGTTCGAAGGCCTTTCGTTCGAGGTGCACGCTGGCGAATCGATTGCGCTGGTCGGCGAATCCGGCACCGGAAAGTCGACGCTGCTCAACGTGATGGCCGGGCTCGACCGCGCCGACAGCGGTAACGTGCGCCTGGACGGCATCGACCTCGCGACGCTCGGCGATGACGCGCTCGCATCGCTGCGACGCCGGCGCATCGGCTTCGTTTTCCAGGCATTCCACCTGTTGCCGCAACTGACGCTGCTGCAGAACGTCGCGTTGCCGCTGCAACTGCTCGACGTACCGCTCGCCAAGGCGCGCCCGCGCGCGCTGGCTATGCTGGAGTCGGTAGGTCTGGGCGAACGTGCGGATGATCCGGTGCAGCCACTGTCCGGCGGCGAAGCGCAGCGGGTCGCGGTCGCCCGCGCACTGGTGCACCGTCCGGCCCTGGTGCTGGCCGACGAGCCGACCGGCAACCTGGACAGCGATGCCGCCGACGGGGTGCTGTCGCTGCTGCGGGCGCAGGTGCGTGCGCACGGCGCCGCCTGCGTGCTGGTCACCCATTCGATGCGCGCCGCGGCCAGCGCGGATCGCGTGCAGCGACTCACTGCCCGCGGCGTCGCGGCG
>CANGXU010000259.1 GCA_947457885.1 Betaproteobacteria bacterium | reverse complement strand
GTCGGATAGGACTGTGCGGCCACCGGCAGCGCACCGCACAGCACAGCCGCGCCCATCACGATCGCAGCCCACCGCGTCGTCTGCCGATGCATCGTCTTCCCCCGATTCTGCGGCGTGGACGTCATGTCAGCCGACTCGATACTTGCGGATCATCGCCGGGTCCAGTTCGAGCCCGAACCCTGGCCGTTGCGGAATGTCGATCATGCCGTCCACCGGCATCGGCCGGTTGGTGATCAGGTCCTTCCAGACCGGATCGCGCAGCGGATCGGCGAAGCACTCGACATACGTGCCGTGCGGCATCGCGCCGAGCATGTGCATCGACAGATGCGGCTCTTCGTGGTGCGCCATCTTCACGTCGAACACCGAGCACATCCCGGCCACCCGCTGCCATTCGGTGATGCCACCCGATTCGGACGCGTCGAAATTGACGAAATCCACCGCGTCGGCCTGGATCAGCCGCCGGACGCCCTGCGCGGTGTACTCCGACTGCCCGGCATTGATCGGGATGCGGGTCGCATGCCGTACCTTGCTCATCAGGAATGCATCGTCGTGCCACAGGCAGGGCTCCTCGAACCATCCGATGTCGAGATGCTCGATCAGCCGGGAGAACCGGATCGCGTCGCCCGCGCTCCAGCCGCGGTTCGCGTCCACGACAAGGATGAAGTCCTCGCCGCCGCCCTCGCGCGCGGCCGCCACCCGCTTCGCATCTTCCTCCGGCGACAGGCCGCCGACCTTCACCTTGCAGCCGGCCATCCCGACGCTGCGGATCCACTCCATCTCGCGCGAGAGATCGGCCAGCGTCTTGCCCTGTTCGTAGTAGCCGGCGATGGTGATGATCGGCAGCCGGGTGCGATAGCCCCCGAGCATCTGGCACACGCTCAGGCCGCTGGCGCGGCCCACGAGGTCCCACAGCGCCGTGTCCACGCAGGCGATGGCCTCCAGCGCGAGCTTGCGGTCGCGGTTCCAGTCGGTGATCGCGTGCATGGTCTCCCACAGCCGCTGGATCTGGCGCGGATCCTGCCCGACGATGCGCGGTGCGAGTTCCTCCAGGATGATCTTCGCGATCTCCGGCGAATGGTCGCGGTTGTCGCCGTTGTAGACCTCGGCTACCACCCCGTCGTCGGTGCGGATACGCGTGATGACGGTGCAGCGCTTGAGCACGTGATAGGTGCTGCCGCCGAAATCCTTCTGCAGAGGGATCTCGATGGGAATGGCTTCGATCGACTGGATGCGCATGCGTGTCTCCGGTGTGGCGAGGCCCGGCACGCGCAAGGCGCCCCGTCGCCGCGAGGGATTGTGCCGCACAGGCGCCACCGCCGCCAGCACATGCCCGGCCACCCGGTGCGGCATCGACCGGCGCTGCAGGCTATTCCACGGTCACGCTGTGCTGGCGGATCAACCGGCCCCAGCGCTCGGTCTCGGACTTGAGAAAGGCCTCCTGCTGCGCGGCCGGTACGGACATCACCCGCCCGCCCGCCTGCGCGACGCGTGCGCCGAAGTCGGCATCGGCCACCACTTCGAGCAGCAGCGCACGCAGGCGATCCACCACCGCGGGCGCCGTGGCCGAGGGCGCGAACAGCGCCATCCAGGACTCGCCGTCGAAGGCCGCGAACCCGCTCTCGGTGACGGTGGGCACCTGCGGCAGCGAGGGCGCGCGGCGTGCGGGCGACACCGCCAGCGCCTTCAGTCGTCCGGACTCGATGTGCTTGAGCGACGCGGACAGGTTGTCGAACATCAGGTCGATGCGCCCGGCCATCATGTCCGGATGCGCCATCGAGGCGCCCTTGTAGGGCACATGGATCAGGTCGAGCCCCATGGCCCGGAACAGGATCGTCGCCCACACATGCTGCAGGCTGCCCGATCCGGCCGATGCATAGGTGAGCCGGCCCGGACGCTCCTTCGCGTACCGCGCGAACTCCGACAGCGTGCCCGCAGGAAGGTCGGGGCGCGCCACCAGCACGAAGGGATAGGCGGCCACGAACCCGGTCACCACGAAGTCGCGTCCCGAGTCGTAGGCGAGGTTGCGATAGAGGAACGGGTTCATCACCATCGAGCTGCCGCTGGCGAAGAGCAGCGTGTGCCCATCGGGCGGCGCTTTCGCCACGAAGCCGGTGCCGGTGGCCGACCCCGCCCCGGGCCGGTTCTCGACGTAGGCCGCCACGCGCAGCGTCTCCGACAGCGTACGCGCGACGTTGCGCGCGGTGAGGTCTGTCCCTCCACCAGGACCCGAGGCTACCACCAGCCGCAGTGGCCGCGACGGAAACTCCTGGGCGAATGCCGACGTGGGCAGTACGGCCAGCAGCGCGACCACGCCGATCAAGCGCAGGCGCAGACCGCGCCCGGTGCGTCCTTGCTTCGACATTCCCCCTCCTCGGCGACGATCCCTCGCCCTCTTCGAGCCGGCCCTGCCGGCGCGCGCACTGCGGCGCGTGATGGAAGCTATAGTGTCACCCGGATACGTGCCGCGTCCAGCCCGAGGACACGCGGCTCCGAATCGCGCATCGCCACCGAGGAGTCGCGCCCATGTCGTCCGAACCGTCGTCCGCTGCCATCAGTACCCTGCTCGCGCGGCAGGAGATTGCCGACCTCGCCCAGCACTGGGGGCGTGCCCGAGACCAGGGACGCTGGGAGGATCTTGCGCGTACCTTCCACCCCGAGGGCAGGATCAAGGTGATGTGGTTCGAAGGCACGCACGAGGACTTCATCGCGGCGTGCGCGAAGCGATTCGTGCCGGGGCGTGGCACGACCAAGCATTTCTTCGGCGTGTCGCTGGTCGAGGTCAACGGCGAGCGCGCGCTCGCCGAGACGCCCGCCGCGCTGTCGCAGGCGGGCGAGCTGCACGGCACCCGCTTCACCTCGCTGTCCTTCCTGCGGTTCCTCGACCGCGTCGAGCGCCGCGACGGGCACTGGCGGATCGTGCAGCGCGATGCGATCTACGAGGGCGACCGCTTCATGCCGGAGCAGCCGGTCGAACTCGAACCGGCCATCCTCGACCTGTATGCGCCACCCTTCAAGTACCTCGCCTACCGCCAGCACGTGGCGGGCCTGCCCAGCGACCGGCAGACGCCGATGGACGGAAGCGAGTCGCTCGCGCGACTGATGAGCGCCGCGCGGGGCTGGCTCGGCACGCCGGCGTGAGTACGACTGGGCGCTACTGAGCGCTACGGCAACTTGATGCCGGCGTCGCGGATCACCTTCGTCCAGCGCGCGATCTCGCCATTCACGTAGGCCTCGGTGTCGGGAAGCGTCATGTCGAGCACCCTGCCGCTGCCGTTCTCGAACCGGCTGATCACCTCGGGCATTGCCATCGTCTTCTCGAACGCGGCACGCAGCCGCGCCACGATCGGCTGCGGCGTATCGCGGCGCACGAACGGGCCGAACCAGGTCTCCATTTCCAGCTTGCCGACGCCCGTCTCGGCGACGGTCGGCACGTTCGGCAGGAAGGACAGGCGCACCGGGCTGGAGGTGGCGAACACCTTGACCGCGCCTTTCTCGATGTGGGGCCGCGCCGTCTGTATGTTGTCGAAGTACAGGTCGAGGCGTCCGCCCAAAAGGTCCTGGTGCACTGCAGTCGCGCCCTTGTAGAAGATGCTGAGCGCATCGACCTTCGTCTGCGCGAACAGGGCGACGGTGGCGACATGCTGTCCGGTTCCGGGTGCGCCGCCGAAGGTGAGCTTGCCCGGATGCGCGCGGCCGTATTCGATCACCTCTTTCAGCGTGTTCGCCGGAAAGTCCCGGCGGCCGATCAGCGTGTACGAGTACGACACGGCCAGCCCGACCGGACGGAAGTCATGCGGGTCGTAGCTGAGGGCCGGGTGCAGTCCCGGATTGAGCGCAATGTTCGACAGTCCGCCGACCAGCACCGTATGGCCATCGGCCGGCGCCTTCGCGACCACCTCGGTGCCGCCGATCGTCCCGGCGATCGCGCGATTCTCCACCACCATCTGCACGCCCAGCAGCGGGCCCATCTTTTCGGCGAGCACGCGCGCGGTGACGTCGAAGCCGCCCCCGGGCAGCGAGGGCACGATCACCCGGATCGGCCTGGACGGATAGGACTGCGCGAAGACCGGCGCCGCCAGGGGGGCGGTCACCAGCGCGGTCACAAGTGCGGTGATGAGCGCCGCGAGCGGGCGCGAGAGAGTGGGTCTG
>CANGXU010000258.1 GCA_947457885.1 Betaproteobacteria bacterium | reverse complement strand
TCGGCCGCGAACAGCCTGGGCAGCGCAAGCAGCGACGCCAGCAGCGCCGCCACCCAGAGCACGCCCGGCGCGATCTCGCGCAGCAACTCCGGCTGCGGCCCGATGCCCAACGGGAACAGACTGACCACGATGATGAAGAAGAACAGCGTGGTCAGCAGCTCCGCCGGCCGGCGCAGGGTCAGCAGCAGGTCACGCCGCAGCACCGTGAGCGGCGTCCGCAGGAACGGTGCAGAGACAGGACCGGAGATCGGGGTCAGACCCCGATTTCCTCCACCGTCGCCGCGCTGCTCTTCCTTCATCGTGCACCACCGAGGCGCAGCTGATGCAGGGTGGCCGGTGCCGCCGGCTCGATCGCATGGTGTGTTGCCACCACCGCGACGCCGCCGCCGTGCAGGTGCCGCCCGAGCCGTGCGATGAACGCGTCCGCCGCTTCGGTGTCGAGCGCGGCGAGCGGCTCGTCGAGCAGCCAGAGCTTGCGGCTGCCGAGGTAGAGCTGGGCGAGCGCGACGCGGCGGCGCTGGCCCTGCGACAGCACGCGCCCGGGCAGCATCTCGCGGCCGGTGAGGCCGACTTCGGCGAGCGCGGCGTCGATGGCTGCGGCATCCACCGTCACGCCGGCGATGCCGGCCGAGATCGCCAGGTTTTCGCGTGCGGTCAGGTCATCCTTGATTGCCGGCGCATGGCCGAGGTAGCAGAGGTCGGCGAAATACTCGTCGCCCAGCTCGTCGACCGGCGTGCCGTTCCAGCGTGCCACGCCTGCTTCCGGCCGTGCGAGCCGGGCCAGCACCCGCAGCAGCGTCGTCTTGCCGGTGCCGTTGCGTCCGGTCACCTGCAACAGCCCGCCCGCCGGGACGGAGAAGTCCAGGCCGGCGAACAGCACCCGATCGCCACGCGCCGCGGCGAGGGCGGAGACTTCGAGCAACACGACCTCCAATGGAATCGGTGCCAGGCACCCGCGCCTGACCCTCCCGATTCTACGCTGCGGCAGGGTTCGAACCGCCCGTGCGGGCTATCGCACCTGCTCCAGCTTGAGCCCCGCCTCCTTGAAGAAGCGCGCCCAGCGTGCGATTTCGTCACGCATGTAGGTGCCGAACTGCTGCGGCGAATTGGCTGCGGCGGGATCCAGCCCCTGCCGGATCAGGCCCTCGCGAAAGTCGGCGGATGCAAGCGCACGCACGGTTTCCGCATTCAGGCGCTTGACGATGGCAGCCGGCGTCGCCGCAGGCGCAGTGACGCCAAACCACTGCACCACCTCGAACCCGGGCAGGCCGGATTCCGCGAGCGTGGGGACCTCGGGTGCAGCCTCGGAACGCCGGGCGCTGGTCACGCCGAGCGCCTTGAGTCGTCCCGCCTTCACATGCGGAAGCGAGGTTGAAACCGACCCGAACAGCAGTTGCACATGGCCACCGAGCAGGTCATTGGATGCGGGCGCACCTCCCTTGTAGGGGATGTGCACCAGCTTGATGCCGGCCGAGCGCGCGAACAGCTCGCCGATGAGATGCGACGTGGTGCCGGTGCCCGGAGACGCGAAGGTGATCGTGCCGGGCGATGCCTTCGCGAGCGCGATCAGGTCCTTGACCGACTGCACCGGTACCGATGGATGCGCGACGAGGATATTGGGCACCAGCACGGCCAGGGCGATCGGCGCGAAGTCGCGCAGCGGATCGTACGGGAGGTTCGCTTCCAGGCTCGGCGCGAACGCGAAATTGCTCGAGGAGGCCAGCAGGATCGTATGGCCGTCGGGCACCGCGCGCGCCGCGAGTTCCACGCCGATGTTGCCGCCAGCGCCCGCCCGATTGTCGACGACGACCTGCCTGCCCAGTGCCTCGGTGTACTTCAGCGACAGCATGCGGGTGACCACGTCGGCCGCGCCGCCAGCCGGGAACGGGCAGAGGAAGCGGATCGGCTTGTCCGGCCATGACTGGGCGTGGGCGGCCTGCTGCCACGGACCGGCCAGGCCGGCGCATGCAAGCAGCAGTGCGCCTGAGCGAATCGTTGCGTTCATCGTCGTCCTTCTCCTTGCGCGTGGTGCTCTTCGGCCCCTGTGGCACGCAACTTATACTATGGCGGATCGGTCACTGACCAGAATCGACGATACGAGGAGACCGAATGAAACTCGCTGGCAAGGTGGCATTGCTGACCGGTGCAGGCGCAGGCATCGCCAAGGCTTCGGCGAAACTGTTCGCGCGCGAAGGCGCACGCGTCGCCATCATCGAGTTGAACGCCGAGACCGGATCGGCTGCCGCCGACGAGATTCGCGCAGAGGGCGGCGAGGCGCTGTTCGTCGAAACGGACGTGACCCGCGACGACAGCGTACGCAACGCAGTCGAGGCGACCGTAGCCCGGTTCGGCCGCCTGGACGTGCTGATGAACTGCGCGGGCGGATCGCTGCAGGAAGATGGCCCGGTGCACCAGATGGACCTCGCCGTCTGGCATCGCACGATAGCCCTCAACCTGCTGCATCCGTTCCTGGTCTGCCGCCACGGCATCCCGCACCTGATGCAGGCGGGTGGCGGTTCGATCATCAACCTGGGTTCGCACATGGGGTTGAAGGGGTCACAGAAGCCCGCCTATGCAGCGACCAAGGGTGGCATCACGTCGTTCACCCAGACGCTCGCCGCGCAGTATGCGGCGCATGGTATCCGTGCCAACGGCATCGCGCCGGGGACGGTACGTACCGAGCGGTCGATCAAGCGATGGGAGGGGCGGACGGAAGACCAGATGACGCCGGCCGAGCGCGCGCAGCTCGCGGTTCGCAAGATGTATCCGTTCTCGGTGGGCGAGGCGGAACACATCGCGTCCATCGCCCTGTTCCTGGCCTGCGACGATTCGCGCATGCTCACCGGCACGATGATCGCCGCGGACGGTGGACGGTCGTCCTATATCAAGGTGGTCCAGGGCTGAGTGGCGGGGACGGGATAGCATCGACCGTTCCGAAGCCCCGTCTGGAAGAATCAAGTCATGAAACGTATCGCCCCCGCCATCGACGCCGACCGTCGACGGCTCGTCTCGGCCGCTACCCTCGCTGCCGGCGCCGTCGCGACCGCTGGTACCGCCGCCCTCGCCACCCCCGCCCGCGCCCAGCAGCCCGCCCCGGCCAAGGCCGTCCGCCTGATCGTCCCCTACCCCGCCGGCGGCGGCACCGATGCGCTCGCCCGCGCGATCGCCCCGGAGCTCGCCGACACCCTCGGCCAGCCGGTGATCATCGACAACCGTCCCGGTGCCAACGGCATCATCGGCAGCGATGCGGTCGCCCGCTCGAAGTCCGACGGCAGCACCTTCCTGCTGACCATCGCCAGCCACACGATCAACCCGCTGCTGTACGCGAAGCTGCCGTACGACAACGACAACGACCTGGTGCCGGTCACCCTGGTCGCGGAATACCCGTTCGTGCTGGTGGTGCACCCGGCGCTGCCGGTGAAGAGCGCGAAGGAGTTCATCGCGCTCGCCCGCAAGCGCAAGGGAGAGGTCACCTACGCCTCGTCCGGCAACGGCAGCGGCCCGCACCTGGGCATGGAACTGCTCGCCGCGATGGCCGATATCGACCTGATCCATGTGCCGTACAAGGGCGCCTCACCCGCCACCGCCGACCTGCTGGGCGGACAGGTGCAGGCGATGCTCAACAACTTCCTCGCCTCGGCCTCGCTGATCCGCGCCGGTCGCCTGCGCCCGCTGGCGGTGACCAGCCTGAAGCGCTCGGCCGCGATGCCCGAGCTGCCGACGCTCGCCGAGTCGGCACTGCCCGGCTTCGAAGTGAACGGCTGGTACGGGATCTTCGCCCCGCGTGGCACGAGCCCCGCGGCCGCGACCGCGCTGCAGGAGGCCGTCGCCAAGGCGATGCGCCGCCCCGCGGTGGCCGAACGCCTCGCCGGCGACGGCGCGGTGGCAGTGACCAACACCCCGGCCGCGTTCGCGAAGTACCTGCGCGCCGACAGCGAGAAGTGGGCGAAGGTGATCAAGCGCGCGAAGCTCACCCCCGAGACGCTCTGACGCGACACGAAAACCTCAAGCCCATGCCCATCTTCCAGCGCCCCGGCCAGCCCGACCTGCACTACTTCATCGACGACTTCACCGACCCCTGGCGCAACGCCCCGCTGCTGATCCTGCAGCATGGCAACGGCCGCTCGGCCGAGTTCTGGTATCGCAGCGTCCCGTACCTGTCGCGCTTCTACAAGGTGGTGCGGCCCGACATGCGCGGCCTCGGCAAGT
>CANGXU010000257.1 GCA_947457885.1 Betaproteobacteria bacterium | reverse complement strand
CGATCACCAGCACGACATCGGCATTGATGACGTCGTTGACCTGGTTGGACACCGCGGCCGAACCGAGGCCCTCGAGCAGTGCCGCGACGGACGACGCATGGCACAGCCGCGTGCAATGGTCGACGTTGTTGCTGCCGAAGCCGGTGCGCACCAGCTTCTGGAACAGGTAGGCCTCTTCGTTGGTGCCCTTGGCCGAACCGAACCCGGCCAGCGACTTGCGGCCGAAGGTGTCGCGGATCGACTTCAGCTTCGATGCCGCGAGGTCGAGCGCCTCTTCCCAGGTGGCCTCGCGGAACACCGACAGCGGGTTGCCCGGGTCCATCGTGAAATCGGCATGCTTGCCGATGCCTTCGCGGCGGATCAGCGGCGTGGTCAGGCGCTGCTTGTGGTGGACGTAGTCGAAGCCGTAGCGGCCCTTCACGCACAGCCGTTCATGGTTCGCCGGGCCGTCGCGGCCATCCACCGAGAGGATCCGGTTGTCCTTGACGTTGTAGGTGAGCTGGCAACCGACGCCGCAGAACGGGCAGACCGAATGGACCTGCTTGTCCGGCACCTGCAGGCCGACCTCGCGCGCGGGCATCAGTGCCCCGGTCGGGCAGGCCTGCACGCATTCGCCGCAGGCCACGCAACTGCTGTTGCCCATCGGGTCGTCGAGGTCGAACGCGATCTTCGAATGGTCGCCGCGGAACGCATAGCCGATCACGTCGTTCACCTGCTCTTCCCGGCAGGCACGCACGCAGCGGGTGCACTGGATGCAGGCGTCGAGGTTGACCGCGATGCCCGGGTGCGACAGGTCGGAAGCGACCTTCGGCCGCGCGGCGAAACGGGGCAGTCCCATGTCCAGCTTGCGCGCCCACTGGTCGAGTTCCGAGTCGAGCGTATGGGCCTTCGCCGGCATGTCGGACAGCAGCAGCTCGAGCACCATTTTCTGCGACTGCAGCGCGCGCGGACTCGCGGTCTCGACTTCCATGCCGGCCTTCGGCGACCGGCAGCACGACGGTGCCAGCACCCGCTCGCCCTTGACCTCGACCACGCAGGCGCGGCAGTTGCCGTCCGGACGCATGCCCGGCTTGTAGCACAGGCGCGGCACCTCGACACCCAGCCGGTCGGCAGCTTCGATCAGCGTCTCGTCGGCGAACGCGGTGACCGTGCGGCCGTTCAGCTTGAACTCGACCTCGTCGCGTGCGGCGACCGGTTCTGACATCATGTTCATCGAAGTTCTTCCGGGAAGTACTTGATCACGCAACGGATGGGGTTGGGCGCCGCCTGGCCCAGGCCGCAGATCGAGGCATCGGCCATCACCTGCGACAGTTCCTCGAGCAGCGGTGCGTCCCACTCGGGCTGCTGCAGGAGATCGAGCGCCTTCGCGGTGCCGACGCGGCAGGGCGTGCACTGGCCGCAGGACTCTTCCTTGAAGAAGGCCAGCAGGTTGCGTGCGGCGTCCGCCGCACGGTCCTTGTCGGACAGCACCACCACCGCGGCCGAGCCGATGAAGCAGCCGTAGGCATTCAGGGTATCGAAATCGAGGGGGATGTCGCCGAGCGAGGCGGGCAGGATGCCCCCGGATGCGCCCCCCGGCAGATAGCCGTAGAACGCGTGCCCCGGCAGCATGCCGCCACAGTACTCGTCGATCAGTTCGCGCACCGTGATGCCTGCGGGCGCCAGGTGCACGCCCGGCTTCTTCACCCGGCCCGACACCGAGAACGAACGCAGCCCCTTGCGCTCGTGCCGACCGTGCCCGGCGAACCAGCCGGCACCCTTCTCGACGATGTCGCGCACCCAGTACAGGGTTTCCATGTTGTGTTCGAGCGTCGGCCGGTCGAACAGGCCGACCTGCGCGACATACGGCGGCCGCAGGCGCGGCATGCCGCGCTTGCCTTCGATCGACTCGATCATCGCCGACTCTTCACCGCAGATGTATGCACCGGCACCGCGCCGCAGGTGGATCGGGGGCAGTCCCCACGGCGGATCGGCCTTCAGCTTCGCCAGCTCGCGTTCCAGCATTTCGCGAACGCCGTGGTATTCGTCGCGCAGGTAGATCCAGATGCCACCCACGCCGCAGGCGGTGGCCGCGATCAGCATGCCCTCGAGGAACCGGTGCGGGTCGCGCTCGAGGTACCAGCGGTCCTTGAAGGTGCCGGGCTCCCCCTCATCGATGTTGATCGCCATCAGCCGGGGTGCCGGCTCTGCACGCACGATGCGCCACTTGCGCCCGGCCGGGAAGCCGGCGCCACCCAGCCCGCGCAGCCCCGAGTCTTCCATGGCCTTGATCACCGACTCGATGTCTCGCGTGCCACTGACGCATTCGGTAAACAGTCGGTAGCCGCCAGCCGCGCGATAGGCGTCGTAGTCGACGACCTGCGGGGCCGGGCAACGCACCGCGTTCGCACGGATCGCCTTGTGCACCGACTCGGCCGTGGCATGCCCGACCGGATTCTGATGCACGACGGCCGCGGGCGCGACCTCGCAACGGCCCAGGCAGGGCGCATGCAGCACGCGCACGTCGCGCCCGACCGTCTTCTTCAGGTTCTCGATCAGGCGCTTCGACCCGGCCAGCTCGCAGCTGATCGAATCGCAGACCCGGACCGTCAGCCGTGGCGGCACGGCATCGCCCTCCTTCACCACGTCGAAGTGATGGTAGAAGGTCGCCACCTCGTACACCTCTGCGGTGGCCATCCGCATCTCGGCGGCGAGCGCCACCAGGTGCGGCGCGGACAGGTGGCCGTAGCGGTCCTGGATCAGGTGCAGGTGCTCGATCAGCAGGTCGCGGTCGCGCGGCGCGCTACCGAGCAGCGCGCGCACCTGCTCGAGTGCCTGAGCATCGACCGCGCGCCCCTTCGGACGCAGGCCGCGCCCGCCCCGGAACGCGATCGGCTTCACCTCGCCGCCATCACCCTTGCCAGCCCTGGTGGAAGAGGCACCGGCGGCGCTCTCCTTCGACCGGCCGGCTGCGCCTTCGTCCTGCTCCTGCATGTGAACCTCTGTCTGTCGCAACCGCGGTGATGCGTGAAGTCAGATGACCGACTTCAGAAGCTTCCCCATCTCCGACGGGTTGCGCGTCACCTTGATGCCGCACTCTTCCATGATCGACAGTTTCTCCTGCGCCGTGCCCTTGCCGCCGGAGATGATCGCGCCGGCGTGGCCCATGCGCTTGCCGGGAGGTGCGGTGACCCCGGCAATGAACCCGATGACCGGCTTCTTCATGTTGGCCTTGATCCACTGCGCGCACTCTTCCTCGTCCGAGCCGCCGATCTCGCCGACCATGATCACGGCGTCAGTCTCGGCGTCGTCGTTGAACAGGCGCATCACGTCGATGTGCTTCATGCCGTTGACCGGATCACCACCGATGCCGACGCAACTCGACTGGCCGATCCCGAGTTCGGCCAGCTGTCCGACCGCCTCGTAGGTCAGCGTGCCCGAACGCGAAACGACGCCGACACGCCCCTTCTTGTGGATGTGGCCGGGCATGATGCCGATCTTGATCTCGTCGGGCGTGATCACGCCGGGGCAGTTCGGCCCGACCAGCAGGGTCTTCTTGCCCTGCTTGCGCATGCGGTCGCGCACCACGATCATGTCGCGCACCGGGATGCCTTCGGTGATGCAGATCACCAGATCGAGGTCTGCGTCGACCGCTTCCCAGATCGCCTCGGCGGCGAACGGCGGCGGCACGTAGACGACGCTGACGTTGGCCCCGGTCTGCGCCTTCGCGTCCTTCACCGTGCCGAAGATCGGGATGCCTTCGTACTTTTCGCCAGGCTTCTTCGGGTTCACGCCCGCGACGTAGCAGTTGGCCCCGTTGGCGTATTCCTTGCCCATCTTGGTGTGGAACTGGCCAGTCTTGCCGGTGATGCCCTGGGTCATCACGCGGGTGTTCTTGTCGATCAGGATGCTCATCGGAAGGTCCCTTATTTCCTGGCGGCGTGGGCGTTGGCACCGGCGACGACGCGCTCGGCGGCTTCGGCCATGTTGTTCGCGGTGATGATCGGCAGGCCGGACTCGGCCAGGATCTTCTTGCCGAGGTCTTCGTTGGTGCCTTTCATGCGCACCACCAGCGGCACCGACAGCTTCACTTCGCGCGCCGCGCTGACCACGCCGTTGGCGATGGTGTCGCAGCGCATGATGCCGCCGAAGATGTTCACCAGGATCGCCTGCAGGTTCGGGTTCTTGAGCATGATCCTGAAGGCTTCGGTCACCTTCTCGGTGGTCGCGCCGCCGCCGACGTCCAGGAAGTTGGCCGGGCTGCCT
>CANGXU010000256.1 GCA_947457885.1 Betaproteobacteria bacterium | reverse complement strand
GTAGGCCGGCGATGACGTGGCATGCACGGTACGCCCCGAAATCGAAGCGATGTTGATGATGCGGCCGGCCTTCGATGCTTTCAGAGAGGGGATCGCCGCCTTGCACATCAGGAACGTGCCGCGCAGGTTGAGCGCAATCACCTTGTCGAATTCCTCGACTGGCATCTGCTCGATGTTGACCATCTTCGTGTAGCCGCCGGCGCAGTTCACCAGCACGTCGAGGCCGCCGAATGCGGCGGTCACCTGCGCGATCGCCGCCTGCACCGACGCCTCGTCCGAGATGTCGCAATGCACGTGCTGCGCAGCCCGGCCCTGCGCGGCCAGTTCCGCGACCAGCGCCTCGGTTTCGGCTCGCGCGATGTCGACCAGCGCGACCCGTGCGCCCTGCGCGGCGAACTCGCGCGCAGCCACGGCGCCGATGCCCGAGGCGGCACCGGTGATGACCACTACCCTGCCGTTCAGTTCCGGATAAGCAGCCATGTGTACCTTTCTGGCGGTTGGTGCGTTGAGACAAACCATATAATACGAGGTTTGCCATTTTCGGCAGACGCACACAAGACCAGACGTGCATCCCAGACGCGCATCCGATCCCAAGGACACCCGATGTACCTTTATGCCGTAACGATCTTCTTCAGCGCGTTCCTGCTGTTCCTGGTGCAACCGCTGATCGCCAAGCAGATCCTGCCCTGGTTCGGCGGCTCGTCCGCGGTCTGGACGACCTGCCTGGTGTTCTTCCAGAGCGTCCTGCTCGCCGGCTATGCCTATACCGACTGGACCACCCGCCGGCTGGCGCCGAAGAAACAGGCGTGGCTGCATATCGGCCTGCTGGTTGCCAGCCTGGCCGTGCTGCCGATCATCGCCGACGTGTCCTGGAAGCCGTCGGGCAATGAAGACCCGGCGCTGCGCATCCTCGGGCTGCTGCTGGCCACGATCGGCCTGCCCTACCTGCTGCTGTCGACCACCGGACCGCTGGTGCAGGCGTGGTTCGCCCGCACCTTCCGCGATGCCGTGCCCTACCGGCTGTTCGCGCTGTCGAACCTGGCCTCGATGCTCGCCCTGCTGTCCTACCCGGTCGCGATCGAGCCCTGGGTGAACACGGTCGCGCAGTCATGGGGCTGGTCGGCCGGCTACTTCGTGTTCGTCCTGCTGTGCGCGGCTGCTGCGGTCTATGGCCTGAAGACCAGCACCGTCGCCGTCGATCTGGCTCCGGCGCACGCGACGCCCGACACCGACGACGCGTCGGCCCGGCCACCGACCTGGGGCGCACTGCTGATGTGGCTGTCGCTGTCGGCGATGGGTTCGGTGCTGCTGCTCTCGCTGACCAGCCACATGACGCAGAACATCGCCTCGGTGCCATTCCTGTGGATCGTGCCGCTGTCGCTGTACCTGCTCACCTTCATCCTCTGCTTCGATTCGCAGGGCTGGTACCAGCGCACCCCGCTGATGCTCATCGGCGCGGGGCTGCTGTGCGTGATGGCCTGGGGCCTGCACTCGAACGAGGTCACGCTGAGCATCAAGGTCGCGATCCCTCTCTACTGCGCCGGGTTGTTCGTGCTGTGCATGTTCTGCCACGGCGAACTGACGCTGATCAAGCCGGCACCGCGCTACCTGACGACGTTCTATCTGATGATCTCGCTGGGCGGTGCACTGGGCGGCCTGTTCGTCGGCGTGCTGGCACCACATGCGTTCAACGGCTACTGGGAACTGGGTATCGGCTTCGTGATGGTCGCGCTGCTCGCCCTGATCCGGGTGCGCAAGGCACCGATCTACGCGATGGTCGTCGCGGTCGGCGTGCTGGTGTTCACCACAGTGCAGTCGGGCATCTATGTCAAGGAAAAGCTGGCCGATTCGCTGTCGATCCAGCGCAACTTCTACGGTGTCGTCCGGGTGAAGGACTACGGCGACCCGAAGACCGACCCGGAGGCAGTGCGCAGCCTGGTGCACGGCGTGATCCTGCACGGCGAGCAGCGGCTCGACCCGGCGCGCAAGATGGACCCGACCAGCTACTACGGGCCGGCGTCGGGCATCGGGCTGGCGATCGCCAACGCCCAGGAGGGCGCGCGCCATGTCGGCGTGATCGGCCTGGGCACCGGCACGCTGGCCACCTACGGCCGATCGGGCGACCGCTTCCGCATGTACGAGATCAACCCACAGGTGGTCAACATTGCTTGGTACTGGTTCAGCTTCCTGCAGGATTCCAGGGCCAAGGTCGACGTGGTGCTCGGCGACGCGCGGCTGCAGCTCGAACGCGAAGCACCGCAGGGCTTCGACGTGCTGGCGATCGATGCGTTCTCGAGCGATTCGATCCCGACCCACCTGATCACGAAGGAGGCGATGGAGGTCTACCTGCGGCACATGAAGCCCGATGGCGTGATCGCATTCCACGTGACCAACCGCTTCCTCGACCTGCCGCCGGTGGTGCGCCGGATCGCCGACGAACTGGGCCTGAAGTCGGCCATCGTGTCCGACGAGCCCAGCGACCGGAAGGACCGCTTCCTGTCCAGTTCCGACTGGGTGCTGGTCAGCCGCACCGACGCGATGCTGCAGAAGGCCGCGATCAAGGCGGTCGCGCAGCCGGTCGACTCGAAGCCGCAGTGGCGTCTTTGGACGGACGACTTCAACAACATGTTCCAGATCCTGAAATGAGGGCATGGACCGGATAATCCGGTCCATGCTCGAGTTTCCGTCCCGCCCCCTCCGCCGCCGCGCGCTGAGTCTCGGCCTGGCCGGCGCCGCCACGTCGCTGCTGCAGGCGTGCTCGCCTGTAGCATTCCTCGAACGCCGGGTCCCGGAGGACACCTACCGGCTGGTCCCGGATATCGCCTACGGCAGCCATCCCCGCCAGCGGCTCGATGTCTACTCGCCGCTCAACGCGCGTACGGCCGCGCCGGTCTTCGTATTCTTCTACGGTGGCGCCTGGAGGTCGGGTACGCGCGGCTTCTACCGGTTCGTCGGTGAGGCGATGGCGGCGCGCGGCATCGTCACCGTGGTACCCGACTACCGACTGCATCCCGAGGTGAAGTTCCCGGACTTCCTGGACGACAGCGCGCGTGCAGTCCGATGGGCGCTGGATCACGCAGCCAGGCATGGCGGCGACCCGTCGCGGATGTTCATCGGTGGCCACTCGGCTGGCGCCTATAACGCGGCGATGGTGGCCTTCGATCCGCGCTACGCGCAGGCCGCGGGTTTCGACAGCCGCCGGATATCCGGCTTCATCGGCATGGCCGGGCCCTATGATTTCCTGCCGTTGACCGGACGGGTCACGCGTGCGGTGTTCGGCTGGCCCGACACACCCCCCGCGACGCAACCGATCAACGTGGTTTCGGAGGGTGCGCCGCGCTCGCTGCTGCTCTATGCGAAGCACGACAACCTGGTCGCCCCCCACAACAGCGAGAACATGGCGCAGCGGTTGCGCGAGCGCGGTACGGCAGTGGAGGTCGTGCAGTACGAGACGCTCGGTCACCGCACGCTGGTAGGGTCGCTCGCCCGTCCGCTGAACTGGACGGGCGACGCGGCGGACCGGATCGCGGCGTTCATTTCATCGCCTTGAGCCCACCGCAGCGTCTCGAGGGTTCCACGAAAAGGTTCCACCGCAGGCCTGCGCGACCTGGCTGCATCCTGGCGCCCGATGCTAGAGTAAGCGCATGAGCGCCCAGACCCGTACCCAGACATCCACGAACACCCCGGAACAGTCCACGACGCCGACGCTGGACCTCGCCCGGTTCGCCGCGACGCACGCGATCAGCCGCGCGCCGGGCAGTCCGTCTGCCGCGGCCCTGGCCGAAGCGCGCCGCGCCTTCCTCAACTCTTTCGGCTGCATGCTCGGCGGCGCCGACGACCCGGCGGTAGACCTGCTGTGGTCGGCGCTGCGGCCGCATGCCGGGGCACCCGCAGCCCGGCTGTTCGGGCGCGGCCAGCGCACCGATGCACTGACCGCCGCGCTGGTCAACGGCTATTCGAGCAACATCCTCGACTTCGACGACACGCATCTGACCACGGTGATCCATCCGGGGCCGGCCTGCCTGTCGGCAGTCCTCGCGATCGCCGAGGCAGGGCCGGACGGAGGCGCGAACGGCATTCCGGAGCTCACCGGTGCGAAGCTGCTCGATGCCTTCCTGATCGGCATGGAGGTCGCCTGCCGGCTGGGCGTCGCGATCGGTCATGGACACTACGCCCGCGGCTGGCACATCACCGGCACCTGCGGCGTGGTCGGTGCGGCCGTGGCCACCGGCCGCCTGCTCGGCCTCGACACGGTGAAGATGGCCCATGCGATCGGCATCGCCGCGAC
>CANGXU010000255.1 GCA_947457885.1 Betaproteobacteria bacterium | reverse complement strand
GGCTTCGTCTACGAATGGAAGAAGGGTGCACTCGAATGGGAATGACCGTACGCATCGAACGGAGCAGCCGATGAGCGATCTCGCCATGCCCGCAGCAGGTGCGCAGTCGGGTGCGCAGTCGGCGACTTCGGCGCCAGTGTTCCCCGGTGCCGACCGTGGTTTCGTCACCACCTCGGCCGACAAGCTGATCAACTGGACGCGCACCGGGTCGCTCTGGCCGATGACCTTCGGCCTGGCCTGTTGCGCGGTCGAGATGATGCATGCGGGCGCGGCGCGCTACGACATGGACCGCTTCGGCGTGATCTTCCGCCCGAGCCCGCGCCAGTCCGACGTGATGATCGTCGCCGGCACGCTGTGCAACAAGATGGCGCCGGCCCTGCGCAAGGTCTACGACCAGATGGCGGAGCCGCGCTGGGTGATTTCCATGGGCTCATGCGCGAACGGCGGCGGCTACTACCACTACTCGTATTCGGTGGTCCGTGGCTGCGACCGCATCGTCCCGGTGGACATCTATGTGCCCGGCTGTCCGCCGACTGCGGAGGCGCTGTTGTACGGGATCATCCAGTTGCAGAACAAGATCAAGCGACAGAGCACGATCGCACGATGAGCCTTCCTCCCGATCAGCTTCAGTCAAGGGTACAGGCCGCGCTCGGCGATGCGGTGGCGGACGTCGAGTTCGCGTGCGACGAACTGACAGTGACGGTGGCGCCAGCCCGGCTCATCGAGGCGATGACCCGGCTTCGCGACGAGACCGGGCTGCGCTTCGCGCAACTCATCGACCTCTGCGGCGTCGACTGGTCGGGTTACGGCGACGGTGCCCGGGATGGCGCACGCTACTCGGCGGTCTACCACCTGCTCTCCCTCGAACACAATGCACGGCTGCGTGTGCGCGCCTTCGCAGCCGACGACGACTTCCCGGTCCTGCCTTCGGTCACCGGCGTCTGGGCCGGCGCGAACTGGTACGAGCGCGAGGCCTTCGACCTGTTCGGAATCGTGTTCGAAGGCCACCCCGACCTGCGCCGCATCCTCACCGACTACGGCTTCGTCGGGCATCCGTTCCGCAAGGATTTCCCGGTCTCGGGGTACGTCGAGATGCGCTACGACCCTGACCAGCGGCGGGTGATCTACCAGCCGGTCAGCATCGAACCCCGCGAGGTCGTGCCCCGCGTGATCCGCGAAGACAACTACGCCGATAGCGAAGGCTTCCGCAAGGGCTGAGCAAGCGCATGGCCGAAATCAAGAACTACACGATGAACTTCGGGCCGCAGCATCCGGCGGCCCACGGTGTCCTGCGCCTTGTGCTCGAGCTCGATGGCGAGGTGATCGAGCGCGCCGACCCGCACATCGGACTGCTGCACCGGGCCACCGAGAAGCTGGCCGAGACCCGCACGTTCCTGCAGTCGGTGCCATACATGGACCGGCTCGATTACGTGTCGATGATGTGCAACGAGCACGCGTACGTGATGGCGATCGAGAAGCTCACGGGCGTGGCGCCGCCGATCCGCGCGCAGTACATCCGCGTGATGTTCGACGAGATCACGCGCACGCTGAACCACCTGCTCTGGCTGGGTGCGCACGGGCTCGACATCGGCGCCATGACCGTCTTCCTGTACTGCTTCCGCGAGCGCGAAGACCTGATGGACTGCTACGAGGCCGTGTCGGGGGCGCGCATGCACGCGGCGTACTACCGGCCGGGGGGCGTGTACCGCGACCTCCCCGGGCGCATGCCGCAGTATGACCCGTCGCCGCTGCGCAGCGAGTCCGATCTCAAGCGGCTGAACGCGCATCGCCAGGGTTCCCTGCTCGACTTCATCGAGGCGTTCACCGAGCGATTCCCCGGCTGCGTCGACGAATACGAGACGCTGCTCACCGACAACCGGATCTGGAAGCAGCGCACCGTCGGCATCGGCGTGGTGTCGCCCGAGCGCGCGCTCCAGCTCGGATTCAGCGGCCCGATGCTGCGCGGCTCCGGCATCGAATGGGACCTGCGCAAGAAGCAGCCGTACGAAGTCTACGACCAGCTCGACTTCGACATTCCAGTCGGCACCAACGGCGACTGCTACGACCGCTACCTGGTCCGCATCGAGGAGATGCGCCAGTCGAACCGCATCATCCGACAGTGCGTCGACTGGCTGCGCAAGCACCCGGGTCCGGTGATCAGCGACAGCCACAAGGTTGCCGCGCCGCACCGGGTCGACATGAAGATGAACATGGAAGAGCTGATCCACCACTTCAAGCTCTTCACCGAAGGCATGCACGTGCCGGCCGGCGAGGCCTACGCGGCGGTCGAACACCCGAAGGGCGAATTCGGCATCTACCTGGTGTCCGACGGGGCGAACAAGCCCTACCGCCTGAAGATCCGTGCGCCGGGCTTCCCGCACCTGGCCGCGATCGACGAGATGTCCCGTGGCCACATGATCGCGGACGTGGTCGCGATCATCGGCACCCAGGACATCGTGTTCGGCGAAATTGATCGATGAGCGACCGATGACCGATGGATTGACCCCCGCGCGATGAACGCACCCGTGCCAGCGGCCGAAGGCGGCCGCACCTCCGCCAGTCCCGACGGTGAGGCCGTGCTGTCGGCCGGCGCGATCGCGCGCATCGATCGCGCGATCGCCAAGTATCCGGCGGACCAGCGCCAGTCCGCGGTGATGGCCGCGCTGGCGATCGCCCAGGAAGAAAAGGGCTGGCTGTCCACGGCCGCGATGGATGCCGTCGCCCGGCATATCGGCATGCCGGCAGTGGCGGTGTATGAAGTCGCGACGTTCTACACCATGTACGACCTGGTGCCGGTCGGCCGCAACAAGCTCACGCTGTGCACCAACCTGCCCTGTCAGTTGCAGGGCGCGGGTGCCGCGGCCGAACACCTGAAGGCGACGCTCGGCATCGGCTTCGGCGAGACCACCGCAGACGGCTGCTTCACGCTGAAGGAAGGCGAGTGCATGGGCGCCTGCGGCGATGCCCCGGTGATGATGCGCAACAACCGTGCAATGCTCTCCTGGATGACGCCCGAACGCATCGATGCACTGGTCGAGCAGCTGCGCGCCGAGCACGGCGCGGCCGCAGCCGGCGCCGCGCGGAAGGAGGGCGGCCGATGAACGCACCGCTGCCTCCGTTCGAGGCCGGCATCTACGGCCCCGACGCGGTGATCCTGAAGGGTCTGGACGGCACCAACTGGGGCCTGCGCGACTATGAGGCGCGCGGCGGATACCAGGCGATCCGCAGGATACTCTCCGAAAAGATCCCGCCGGACGTGGTGATCGGCGAACTGAAGAAGTCCGCGTTGCGCGGGCGCGGCGGTGCCGGTTTCCCGACCGGTCTGAAGTGGAGCTTCATGCCGAAGAACTACACCGGCCAGAAGTACCTCGTCTGCAATTCCGACGAGGGCGAGCCGGGTACGTTCAAGGACCGCGACATCATGCGCTACAACCCGCACATCCTGATCGAGGGGATGGCGATCGGGGCGTATGCCATGGGCATCACGGTCGGCTACAACTACATCCACGGCGAGATCTGGGATGTCTACGAACGCTTCGAGGAAGCTCTCGAAGAGGCGCGCGCCGCAGGCTATCTCGGCGAGAACATCCTCGGCAGCGAGTTCAGCTTCCAGCTGCATGCGCACCACGGCTACGGCGCCTACATCTGCGGTGAAGAGACCGCGCTGCTCGAGTCGCTCGAGGGCAAGAAGGGGCAGCCACGCTTCAAGCCGCCGTTCCCTGCCACCTTCGGCCTGTACGGCAAGCCGACGACGATCAACAACACCGAGACCTTCGCCGCGGTGCCGTGGATCATCAACAACGGCGGCGAGGCGTTCCTGAACCTCGGCAAGCCGAACAACGGCGGCACGAAGATCTTCTCGGTCAGCGGAGATGTCGCACGTCCGGGCAACTACGAGGTCAGGCTCGGCACACCGTTCGCGAAGCTGCTCGAGATGGCCGGCGGCATGCGCGATGGGGTGAAGCTGAAGGCGGTGATCCCCGGCGGTTCGTCGATGCCGGTGCTGCCCGCCGACACGATGATGGCACTCGACATGGACTACGACTCGATCCAGAAAGCCGGGTCGTTCCTCGGATCGGGCGCGGTGATCGTGATGAACGAGACGCGCTGCATGGTGCGCTGCCTGCACCGTCTGTCCTATTTCTATTACGAGGAATCGTGCGGCCAGTGCACGCCGTGCCGCGAAGGTACCGGCTGGCTGTACCGGGTGGTCGACCGCATCGAGCACGGCAAGGGCCGGCAGGAAGACCTCGACCTCCTGCTGAACCTCTGCGACAACATCCAGGGACGCACGATCTGCGCACTGGGCGATGCGGCTGCGATGCCGGTGCGGG
>CANGXU010000254.1 GCA_947457885.1 Betaproteobacteria bacterium | reverse complement strand
GCTGCGGCCGCTCTCCAGCGTGCTGTCCGGGGCCCGCGGCGGCGACGACGGTTCGGGCACCGAGGCCGAGGTGCGTGCGCATCTCGCGCGGCATGCCGCGTTCGAGACCGACTTCTTCAGCGCGCTCAACACCGCGCGTCTGTCCGACGGGGCGGCCGTGGTCTGCGACCGTGGCGTGCAGGTGGCGGGCGCGATCCACCTGCTTTTCCTGTCCACCGGACGTCCCGCGCCCGTTGCGGTCCAGCCGCGGGTGCTGGTGGTCGCCGGGGCTGGCAGCGAACTGACCGTCGTGGAAGAGTATGCCGCGCTCGGCGAGTCGATCGTGTTCACCAACACCGTCGCGGAGTGCGTGGTCGGGGCCGATGCGTCGCTCCAGCACGTGCGGCTGCAGCGCGAGAACCGCGCGAGCTTCCATGTCGGCCGCTGCGCCGTGTCGATCGCGCGCGACGGCCGCTACCGCTCGGTCAGCCTGAACGTCGGCGCCAGGCTGTCCCGTCTCGACCTCGCCGTCACGCTGGACGGCGAGGGCGCGCAGGCCCATCTCGACGGGCTGGCGCTGCTCGAGGCTCGCCAGCACGCCGACTCCCACACCCTGCTCGACCATGCGAAGCCACATGGCACAAGCCGGCAGCTGCACAAGTGCGTCTGCGATGGCGGGTCGCATGCCGTGTTCAACGGGCGCATCCTGGTGCGGCCCGATGCGCAGCACACCGACGCGGGCCAGCAGAGCCGCGGGCTGCTGCTGTCGGCGAAGGCACAGATCAATGCAAAGCCGCAGCTCGAGATATTCGCCGACGACGTCAAGGCAGCGCATGGCGCGACGGTCGGCCAGCTCGACGGCGATGAACTGTTCTACCTGGCCAGCCGCGGGCTGCCGATCGCGCAGGCGCGCAAACTGCTCACCTATGCGTTCGCCGCGGAGGTGATCGAGCGCATACCCGTCCGCTCGCTGGTATCGAGGCTGGCCGCACAGGTGATGGCAAGGAGTGGCTTGTGAAGGCTCTCGACATGTCCGATACGTTCGACATCGACCGCGTGCGCGCGGATTTCCCGATCCTCTCGATGCGCATCGGCGACCGGCCGCTGGTCTACCTCGACAACGCCGCCAGCGCACAGATGCCGCAACGGGTGATCGATCGTATGGTGCATTACCAGACGCGCGAGCACTCGAACATCCATCGCGCGGTGCACTACCTGTCCGAGACAGCGACGGCCCAGTACGAGGCGGCGCGCCTGAAGGTGCAGTCCTTCATCAATGCGCCGTCCGAGCGCGAGGTCATCTTCACCAGCGGCACTACAGACGGCATCAACCTGGTGATGCACGGCTACGGCCGCAAGTTCATCGGTACCGGCGACGAGATCGTCGTCTCGGCGATCGAGCACCACGCGAACATCGTCCCCTGGCAGATGCTGTGCGAGGAGCGCGGCGCGACGCTGAAGGTGATCCCGGTCAACGACGCCGGCGAGCTGTCGTTCGAGGCCTACCTGGGCCTGCTCGGGCCGAAAGTGAAGATGGTCGCGATCACCCATGTGTCCAATGCGCTGGGTACCGTAGTGCCGGTGCGCGACTACATCGAGGCGGCGCATGCATCCGGGATCCCGGTGCTGGTCGATGGTGCGCAGGCGGCGCCCCATATTCCGGTGGACGTGCAGGCGCTGGGCTGCGATTTCTACGTGTTCTCCGGTCACAAGATGTGCGGGCCGACCGGGATCGGCATCCTGTACGGCAAGTCCGAGTGGCTCGAGAAGATGCAGCCGTTCAAGGGCGGAGGCGACATGATCGCCTCGGTCAGCTTCGAGAAGACGACCTACAACACGCTGCCGTTCAAGTTCGAGGCCGGCACGCCGCCGATCATGGCGGCGATCGCCCTCGGCGAGGCCCTCGACTACCTGCGCGGCATCGGGCTCGAGACCATCGCGCGGCGCGAGCACGAACTGCTCGCCTATGCGACCGAGGGCGTGTCGAAGATCAGGGGCATTCGTATCATCGGCACAGCGGAGCGCAAGGCTGCCGTGCTGTCGATGGTGATGGACGGCATCCATCCGCATGACCTCGGCACGCTGCTCAATGAAGACGGGGTGGCGATCCGGACCGGGCACCATTGCGCCCAGCCGGTGATGACCCGCTACCGCATTCCCGCCACTGCACGCGCGTCGTTCGCGTTCTACAACACGTTCGACGAGGTCGACGCGCTGGTGGCTTCGCTCGAGCGCGCGAAGACCGTGTTCGGCGTCGACTGAATACAAGGTCTATCTGCATGTCAGCATCCAACCAGCTCTACCAGGAAGTCATCCTCGACCACAACCGCAAGCCGCGCAACTGGGGTGCGGTCGCCGATGCGAACCTGCGCGCGGAAGGGCACAATCCGCTGTGCGGCGACCATATCGTGCTGACGCTGTCTGTAGGCGCCGGGCGCACGGTCGACGCGGTCGGGTTCGAAGGCGATGGCTGCGCAATCTGCAAGGCCTCCGCATCGATGATGACCGTGGCAGTCAAGGGGCGGCCTGTCGGCGAAGCCGAGGCGATGGTTCGGCAGTTCCGCGACATGGCCACCGGCAAGCTCGACCCGGAACGCGACGACAACCTGCTCGGCCGGCTCAAGGTCTTCTCCGGGGTGAAGGACCTGCCGTCGCGGGTCAAGTGCGCAATCCTGCCGTGGCACACGCTTCACGCCGCGCTCAACAACGATGCCGTCACATCGACAGAAGGCGACGCCGCCTGACCACTGCTGGCGAACTTCCCCGTTTGCCGGGTCTTCGCAGCCCTCCACTCCGATCCCATCCACGCCGCCCGTCCAGATGCCCAAGATCGCCGAAGTCGAGTACACGCCGAATCCGAACGCCCGCAAGTTCGTGCTGAAAGAGCCGCTTACCTGGGGCATTGCGCGTTCGTTCGACCATGCGGGTGCCGCCGAGGCCGATCCGCTGGCCTCGGCCCTTTTCGATATCGCGCATGTGACGAATGTCTACTATGTCGACCACTGGATCACCGTCACGCAGGACGGGCTGGCACCGTGGGACGAACTGCTGCGTGAACTCGCGGTGCCGATCCGCGAGGCGCAGGCGGCCGATTCCGCTACCGAGCACCTGGTGGCAGCGGCGGCCGTGTCCCGCACCGACATGGACGCGTCCACGCTGGAGCGGCTCGACCGCATCAATGCGCTGCTCGACGAACAGATCCGGCCCTACCTGCAGAACGACGGCGGCAACCTCGAGGTGATCGACCTCACCGATACCCAGCTCACGGTGCACTATCAAGGCGCCTGCGGCAGCTGCCCGAGTTCCACTTCCGGGACCCTGTCGGCGATCGAGAACATCGTGCGCACGATCGAGCCCGAACTGGAAGTCGTCGCCGTATGAGTGCGGCATGAGCGACTGGACCACGGTGGCACCGGCGGCCGAGATCGAGCCCGGCGGCTACCGCAGCATCGACCTCGACGGCACCGCCGTCGCTGTCTTCAACGTCGGTGGTGCGTTCTTCGCAATCGAGGATGTCTGCACCCATGACGGCGGTCGCCTGGCTGGCGGCGCGGTCGAGGGCGAGCAGGTAGTGTGCCCGCGCCATGGGGCGCGCTTCTGCATACGAACGGGCGCTGCGCTCACCGCGCCGGCCTACGAGCCGACGGCCTGCCTGCCGGTGCGGGTGGAGCAGGGCGAAGTACAGGTCAGGGACGACCGGTGGGACTGACCCGCGAGAGGCTCGCCTGGATACGCTGACCCATGCGCTGACCGGCGTTCTCGCCGCTCGCGCCCTTGCCCCCGTGGCGGTGTCCCGCGGGCTGGAAGCACCCTCCGGCCCCGGGCTGGCCGCTTGCATGACCGTGGGCTTCTTCGCCGGGGCCTTTCCGGACATCGACGGCGCACTGGCCCTGCTGTCCCCCATGGCGTATCTCCTCGGTCATCGTGGTGTCACGCACTCGCTGCTGCTGCTCCCGGTCTGGGCGGTCCTGCTGGCGTGGCTGTTCAGCAGCTTCGGGCGCAGGCGCGAGTACCTGAAACCCTTCTTCGTGATCAGTGCCGCCGCGCTGGTGGTACATGTCGCAGGCGACGTGATCACCAGCTTCGGTACGCTGCTGCTCTCGCCGCTGTCCGACCGGCGCTTTGCGCTGTCGAGCGTCTTCATCATCGACCTCTGGTTCAGTGGCATCGCTCTGGCCGGAGTCGTGGCCTCGCTGCTGCTGCCGCGCTGGCGCCTGCCGGCGGTGGCTGCACTGTTGGCACTTTGCGGTTACGTCGCGTTCTCGACTTTGCAGCACGACCGCGCGATCGAGGTCGGCCTCGCGCGGGCGGCCGCCAACGGCTGGCCGGATGCGACGGTGAGTGCCATGCCGCGCCCGGTCTCCCCGTTCAACTGGATGGTGACCGTCGAGAACGGCGAGCGCTACGAGGTCGCGCAGATCAATCTGCGCCGCGCCGAACCGCTGGCGGCCGGCGAGGACGCCGGGCTCCTGCGCCGGCTCGACGCGGCCTACCGCCCGGTCGCACTGGCCGCATGGGCACCGGCGACGCGTTTCGGCATAGACGAGGATGCGCGCGAAATCGCGCAGGCCGTTTGGGACCAGCCGGGTTTCGAGACGATGCGCTGGTTCTATGC
>CANGXU010000253.1 GCA_947457885.1 Betaproteobacteria bacterium | reverse complement strand
GCAACCTCCGCGACCGGCACCTTGTCCGTCTCACGCAGGATCTTCACCATCTGGGCTTCGGTGAATCTGGACTTTCTCATCGGCTCCTCGCTATCCTCGGAGCCATTCTTTCACGTTTCAATCGGTCCGAAAATCGCCGAGCAGGTCACACAGGCGAGAACGTTAGCGAACCCGCCTCGGACTGTTGCACCACGCCGTAGGCCCAGCGGTCAGCCGCTTCTCTGGTCATTCGCCCGTCCAGCACATCGCAGAACACACGGCGCACCGCCTCAAGATCGATTTCCACTTACCAGCTCCCCGTGTAATTTCCGTTGCGGTCGAACTGGTAATGGGTCTTGCTGCCGTTGTTCAACTCCGGCCGCACCTGACCACTCAACCAAACCCCTAGCCTGCAACTCGAACGGAATCGAAGTGCCTGTCTTGGCATCTGCATACGCAGCCACCTGGCCCTTTTGCGTATAGATGATGTTTCGAACGCTCGGTATTGAGAATCGTGCTGGCAGGGAGGTACAGTGACGACGGGGGAACGATGACCGAGGGTAGCCGACGAGGGCGCGTGCAAAAGCCGACGAGAGGTGTCAGGACTCCGAATGCGGCGACTCGCGCTCGCCGGTTGACTTGTGTCGTCCTGGTCGGCTGCCTCTTTATGCCGCTCCAGTCTGCGCACATTCTGGCCGTAACGACATCGTCCCCAGCGCAATCTGCTCCTGGCGCGCGAGCGACCATTCCCTCGTCCGCCATCGACATACAGCGGATCGAGCAGGCGATAACCGTCATCCAGACAAACTACCATCAGCAGGTCTCCCGGAGTGTGCTGGAGCAGGGCTGCTTGTCTGCGCTGAAGGAGCCTGAGCCCGGAAATGCTGATCCGGAGGCCAGCAGACGGGCGATCGCCACCGCTCTGGCGCGCGCACGTGCCCTGCGCACGGAGGGGGATTTGAGCTTCGGTTCCGAACAATGCATCAGGGGCATGGTGGGCACGCTCAATCGATACTCGTCGTATCTGGATGTACGTCAGGTCCGGGGCATGCGCGCCAGCGGTTCCGGGGTCGCCAGCATCGGCCTGGATCTCGCGGAGGCGGAGCAAGGCGCGCGCGTCGTGTCGCCCCTTGAGGGGACGCCTGCAGAGCGCGCAGGTCTCAGGAAAGGCGACATCCTGACGCGCATCGACGAGGTCGACCTTGCGGGAGTGCCCCTCAGTGAAGTCGTTCATCTGTTGCGCGGAGTGCCCCGATCCAGCGTCCAGATCACGTTTCGCGAAGGCGCAACCTCAGAGATGCGCAGGCTCGTACTGACTCGGGAGGTCATCAAGCGAGACACCCTGAGCACACGGTTGATCGAGCCCGGTCTTGCGCTGGTTCGTATCGCGGAGTTCGATACCGAGGCAATGCGGAAGCTCAGCGATGGGCTGGCGGAACTGGTACTGGCCTCGGGCGGTCCGCTACAGGGCATCGTTCTCGACCTGCGTGCCAGTACGGGTGGCCTGCTCCCCGTTACCGTCGGAATTGCAGCTGCGTTCCTGCCGGAGAAGGCCCTTGTCCTGCATACGAAGGGGCGAGCGGTCGATAGCTCGCTGACGCTCCTTGCAATGCCGATGTTCTACGTGTTTCCGGGACAGAAGACTCCCTACGCGAGATTGCCCGCGGAGACGAAGACTGCCCGCATGGTCGTACTGGTCAGCGAGACCACGGCTTCGGGCGCGGAAGCGCTGGCCGGCGCACTCCAGGACCACAAGCGTGCAACGGTCGTGGGGTCGAATACCGCGGGCGTCGGCTTCATCAGGACGATCTTTACGCTGAAGGGCGGCGATGGACTGATCGTGGCCAGCGCAGGCATGTATCGCCCGAGTGGCAAGGCGATCGATGGCACGGGCGTTGCGCCCGATGTAGTCATCACGGAACCGCTGGACTCATCGACCGAATTGCCCGACAGGGGCGGGCCCGATTTCGCAATGGAAGCAGCAATCAGGATGCTGCGAATGTAGTGAGCGCGAGCGCGTTGCCAGGGGGAGACTGTCGCACGCGCTGCGATGGTGACCACCGTTGCGACGGTGGTAGATGCGGAGGTCGAGACTAATGATCATTCGTCGGCGAAATCTGTTTTCTACGCTGCTTGAAGCGCTGCTTCTACTTGCCGGGTGCGTTGCCATGTCCTCTGGGGAGAGCGGAAGCGCTCGTCAGGCCGACGCTGCTCTCCTGAAGCCCTATGCCGGTGAGCCGATTGGGACGAATTTTTGGGACGAATCCGGGGAAACTGGGGGTTCTGAGGGGGGCTACAGCTTGACGTTCTCCCCCTGAAAGCCCCATCATTCCCCATCTTTGGTGGTTCGAGTCCAATCGCGCCTACCAACATACATCCGGGTACCGGGAGTCTTTCGTGGACTGCAGCAGGTTGGCGAGGGTGAGTACCGAATCCGAGCTGGTCCCCTTCCGTACTCGAACGACCTCGTCCTGACTGCACCGGTCGAGAGCGCCATCGTCTGAAAAGTGCGGCTCGACCGCACTTTTTTTTCGATCAGGGGTTGCCCCATGCCAGACATTCGACTCCCGGACGGTTCGGTGCGCCACTTCGACGCTCCGGTCACCATCGCGCAGGTCGCGCAGAGCATTGGCGCCGGCCTGGCGCGTGCTGCGCTTGCCGGCAAGGTCGACGGCAGGCTGGTCGATACGTCGTACCTGATCGAGCGCGACGTCGCACTCGCGATCGTCACCGACCGCGATACCGAAGGCGTCGATGTCATCCGCCATTCGACCGCACACCTGCTCGCGTACGCGGTAAAGGAACTGTTCCCCGATGCGCAGGTGACGATCGGCCCGGTGATCGACAACGGCTTCTATTACGATTTCTCGTACAAGCGGCCGTTCACGCCCGACGATCTCGTCGCGATCGAGAAGCGGATGGCCGAACTGGCCAGGCGCGACGTCCCGGTCACCCGCGAAGAGATGCCGCGCGACGACGCGGTCGCCTTCTTCAGGGGGCTGGGCGAGCACTACAAGGCCGAGATCATCGCCTCGATCCCGAGCAACGAGCCCATCTCGCTGTATCGGGAAGGCGATTTCGTCGACCTGTGCCGCGGTCCGCATGTGCCGTCGACCGGCAAGCTGAAGGTGTTCAAGCTGATGAAGCTGGCCGGCGCCTACTGGCGCGGCGACTCGAAGAACGAGATGCTCCAGCGCATCTACGGTACCGCGTGGGCGAAGAAGGAAGACCAGGACGCGTGGTTGCACCAGCTGGAAGAAGCCGAGAAGCGCGACCACCGGAGGCTCGGGCGCCAGCTCGACCTGTTCCACATGCAGGACGAGGCACCCGGCATGGTTTTCTGGCATGCCAAGGGCTGGACCATCTGGCAGGAGATCGAGCAGTACATGCGGCGGCTGCTCGATGCCGGTGGCTACAGCGAGGTGAAGACGCCGATGGTAATGGACCGGGTACTGTGGGAGAAATCCGGGCACTGGGAGAACTACCGCGAACACATGTTCACCACGGAGTCCGAGAATCGCGACTACGCAGTGAAGCCGATGAACTGCCCCGGCCATGTGCAGATATTCAACAATGGGTTGCGCAGCTACCGCGAGTTGCCGCTGCGGCTGGCGGAGTTCGGTTCATGCCACCGCAACGAGCCTTCGGGCGCGCTGCACGGGCTGATGCGAGTGCGCGGCTTCGTGCAGGATGACGCGCACATCTTCTGCACCGAGGACCAGGTACAGGGCGAGGCCGGACGCTTCATCGATCTGCTGCAGAAGGTGTATGCCGACTTTGGATTCACCGACATCCTGATCAAGCTGTCCACGCGTCCCGCGAAGCGCATCGGTTCGGACGAGGCCTGGGACCGGGCCGAGGCGGCACTGGCCGCGTCGCTCGATGCCAAGGGGCTGCCCTGGGAAGCGAATCCGGGCGAGGGCGCCTTCTACGGTCCGAAGATCGAATTCTCGCTGAAGGATTCGATCGGCCGTGTCTGGCAGTGTGGCACGCTACAGCTCGACTTCGCGCTGCCCGGCCGGCTGGGCGCCGAATATGTTGCTGAAGACAACACGCGCAAGGTGCCGGTCATGCTGCACCGGGCGGTGCTCGGGTCGCTGGAGCGATTCATCGGCATCCTGATCGAAAACCATGCCGGCGCGATGCCGCTCTGGTTGTCGCCGGTGCAGGCCGTCGTGATGAACATCAGCGAGCACCAGGGCGAATATGCGACAGAACTGGTCGGAAGGCTGCGCGCGGCGGGTATCCGCTGCGAGTCCGACTTGAGGAATGAGAAAATAACCTATAAGATTCGGGAACATAGCGTGGCCAAGGTGCCATATCTGCTGATCGTCGGCGAGAAAGAGATGGCATCCGGCAATGTCGCCGTCCGGGCGCGGGGCAACCGCGATCTCGGCGCGATCGGGGTGGATGAAGTAATCTCCTTGCTTCGTGCGGAAATCGACGCGAAGGTGGAGATCAAGGCCACGAACGAAAGCGCGGTTTCCGCACAGGGTGCAGAAGCCGTCGGACGTTAGACTGGCTGGCACGGCACCCGGATCGTTCCGGCTGCGCGCCAGCGTATTTTCAACGAACCGCACGAGGTGCAGGCATCGCTCAGGAAAAGGAAAAGGAAGCGCGAATCAACGG
>CANGXU010000252.1 GCA_947457885.1 Betaproteobacteria bacterium | reverse complement strand
GTGCCATTTCGGGTTCCGGCGGTGGCCGCCCTGCACCTGCCGATGGGTCAGGCCAGCAAGTGGTCGAGCAGGCGCGTCAGGGTGTGGTGCACCGACTGCCTGCGCACCGCGTCGCGGTCGCCGGGGAAACAGAGCGTCTCGGCGTGGCTGCGTCCGTCGAGGAAGGACCAGCCGAAGCACACCGTTCCTACGGGCTTGTCGGGCTTGCCGCCGCCCGGGCCTGCCACGCCGGTGATCGACAGCGCGACCTGCGCCCGGCTGCGCTCGAGCGCCCCGCGCGCCATTTCGGTCGCGGTCTGCTCGCTCACCGCGCCGCAGGCCTCGAGCGTCTCAGCCTGCACGCCAAGCATCTCCATCTTGGACAGGTACGTGTAGGTGACGAAGCCGCGCTCGTACCACTCGGAGCTGCCGGGGATCATCGTCATCACCTGGCCCACCCAGCCGCCGGTGCAAGACTCGGCCGTGGACAGCATCAACCCGCGCGCCGACAGCGCGCGACCGACGTTTTCCGACAACTGGTACAGAAGTTGGTCTTCAGGGCTCATGGGGCGACGATAGCGGGGATGGCGAACACAATCAATGTCGCCGCCGCCGCGAGCAGGTCGTCGAACATCACGCCGAAGCCGCCCTTCAGGTTGCGGTCGAACCAGCGGATCGGCTGCGGCTTCCAGATGTCGAACAGCCGGAACAGCGCGAATGCTGCCACCCACGCAGGCACGCTGGCAGGGACCCACCACAGCACCAGCAGGAACGCCGCCACCTCGTCGATGACGATGCCGCCATGGTCAGCGGCGCCGAGCGCGCGTCCGGCGGCCGCGCAGGCCCAGATGCCGAGCGCGAACAGCGCACAGATCGCCGCGAGGTGCAGCGCGGGCGCCAGCAACCAGCCGAACAGCAGATGCAGGGGAAAGGCCGCCAGCGTACCGGCCGTCCCCGGCGCGCGCGGGGCAAGCCCGCTGCCACCGCCGAACGCGATGAAGGCGGCCGGGCTCGAGAACACCCAGCGCGCGTCGGGCACCCGCGCGGGGCTCGTGCCGACCGGCGGCACCACGTGCCGTGCTGGCGGCTCAGCCAAAATGGTCGAACCCGGCCCGCGACGGCGGCAGCACCTGCCCGGCCGGGCCGACGACCGCCAGGCCGCCGCCAGCCACGATGCGGCCGACACGGGTCACCCGGACGCCTGCCAGCCCGGCTGCCCGCTCGACCGCAGCAGAGGCTGTCGCCGGAGCGGTGAAGCAGAGTTCGTAGTCGTCACCACCGCCGAGCAGCGCCGCGCGCACCGCTTCATCGCCGGTCGACTGCGCCAGTGCGGCCGATACCGGCAGGCGGTCGAACTCGATGCACGCGCCGACGCCGGAGCGCTCGAGAATATGGCCGAGGTCGGCCGCGAAGCCGTCCGAGATGTCGATCGCTGCGCTCGCCACGCCGCGCAGCGCGATGCCCAGCGCCACGCGCGGCTGCGGCGCCTCCAGCCGCTGCACGCAGGCCTGAACCGCTACGGCGCTTGGCGCCGGGACGCGGCCACCGGTCAGCAGTGCCAGCCCGATCGCCGCATCGCCGAGCGTGCCAGACACCCATACGTCGTCGCCGACGCCAGCGCCATCGCGTCGCAGCGCCTGTCCCGTCGGCACTTCGCCGAAGATCGTCACGCAGATCGACAACGGCCCGCGGGTGGTGTCGCCGCCGACGAGTTCGATCGAATGCGCATCGGCGAGGGCGTGCATGCCGCCGGCGAAGGCACCAAGCCACCGGTCGTCGGCCGACGGCAGCGCCAGCGCCAGCGTGAACCAGCGCGGCGCCGCTCCCATCGCTGCCATATCGGACAGGTTCACCGCCAGCGACTTGTGGCCGAGCCGCCCGGGATCCGTGTCGGCCAGGAAATGCGTACCTTCGACGAGCAGGTCGGTCGATACGGCGAGTTGCATGCCGGCAGCGACACGCAGGAGCGCCGCGTCGTCACCGACACCAAGGTCGGCCGACGGTGCAGGCCAGGTGAAATGCCGGGCGATCAGGGAGAATTCGCCACCCGTACCGCCCTGGCCCGCCATCGTCAGCCCGCGCCGCCGCCCGGTGCCCCGGCGCCACCGCCCTCTGCCGCAGCCTGCCGTCCGTCGTCGGCCGGTGCCGCCCGTGTGGCCGGCTGGACGTACAGACGCTGCAGGTAGCGCCCCATCGCGAAGTCGACCACGCCGGTGGCAAACATCAGGCCGCCAACCACGAGGGCCGTAAAACCGCCGGTGCCGAACAACCCCGCGCCGATCAGCCACATGCCGATCGACACGAAGGCGACCGCAGCGACATAGAAAAGGTAAATCCGCACTTTTATCGAAAGCATCGTCCGCTCCAGCGTTCTTCGTCCGGGCGCATCCGCCCTGCCATCAGCCCTGACCGGTACCCGGCAACTCGGGCTGCACGTCGGCTTGCGCATCCGCTGCGGGCCCTGCCTGCCTGCCAACCTGAGGCTGGCGCTCATCGGCCCGAACCGTCAAGGCCAGCTTGTCGACCACACCATTCACGAACTTGTGGCCATCCGTACCGCCGAAAACCTTTGCCAGTTCGACCGCCTCGTTGATCACGACCCGGTACGGCGCCCCGAACTCGGCCTCGGGCGCCGTGCGCAACTCGAACCCCGCCAGCAGCAGGACCGCGCGTTCGACCGGGCTCAATGCATTGACCGGCCGGTCGAGGAAAGGTTGCATCCATGCAGACAATTCGTCCGCATCGGCAATCACGCCGGACACCAGACGCTCGACGAAGGCCGCATCGGCCCCGTCGTACTCGTCGGATTCGCGCAGGTGCCGGATGATGTCCCACGGATCGCCGCCCGCGACCAGCCACTGGTAGACGCCCTGCACCGCGAACTCGCGCGCCTTGTGCCGGGCGATCCGTGCCTTCCCGGGCCCACCCGTGCCGGGCCGGCGCTCAGCGCGCGGCATCGTCGATGCTTCTGAGCAGGTTGGCCATCTCGACCGCCGCACGCGCACAGTCGCGGCCCTTCTCGACGGCGCGAACCTCCGCCTGCTCGTCGGTGTTGGTAGTGAGGATGCCGTTGGCCACAGGCACGCCAGTGTCGAGCGCGACACTGGCCGCACCGGCGCATGCCTCGTTGGACACCACCTCGAAGTGATACGTCTCGCCGCGGATCACCGCGCCGAGCGCGATCAGCGCATCGAAGCGTCCAGTCTGGGCCAGCTTCTGCAGGACCAGCGGGATCTCGAGGGCGCCCGGCACGGTGCAGTGGACGACGCAATCGGCACGCACGCCGAGGCGCTCGAGCTCGGCACGGCACGCAGTCAGTTCGGCCGCGCCGATCGATTCGTTGAAGCGGCCCTGCACGATGCCGATACGCAGCGAAGCACCGGATAGGTCGGGAGTGAACTCGTTCGAGGCGAGCACGGGTCTGGCGGTCATCGGAAGGGTCCTCGGGAGCGGCGCACCAGCACGCAGCGTGCGCCGGCGCTGGCCGGATTGGCGATCGTGCGGCTCAAGGGGGCGGAAGGTTGGATGGGGTGACGGATCCGCCCGCTGCGACCGGGCCATCGGGCAGCAGGTATCCGGTGACCTCGAGATCGAAGCCGGTCATGCTCGGCATACGGCGCGGTTGTGCGAGCACACGCATGCGGGTGATGCCCAGTTGCCGGATGATCTGCGCACCGATGCCGTAGTCGCGCAGGTCAAGCCGCCCGCGGCGCGGCGGCAGGCCGACCCGCGTTGCACGTTCCAGCAACTGGTCGGGCGACTCGGTCCGATGCAGCAGGATGATCGCGCCACAGCCCGCCTTCACGACCGCCTGCATCGCCGCATGCACGTTCCACGAATGGGTCGCGCTGCCGGCGTCGAGCAGGTCGATGAGCGAAATCGGTTCGTGCACCCGCACCAGCACCTCTTCGCCCGCCTTCGGCGCGCCGTGCACCAGAGCCAGGTGGGTGGCAGTCGCCATGCGGTCGCGGAACGTGACGAGCTGGAAAGTGCCATAGGCGGTTTCGATGGTCCGCTCACCGGCACGCTCGATGAGCGACTCGGTGCGGGACCGGTACTGGATCAGGTCGGCGATGGTGCCGACCTTGAGTCCGTGCGTCTGCGCGAACACGAGCAGGTCCGGCAGCCGGGCCATCGTGCCGTCATCTTTCAGGATTTCGCAGATGACGGACGCAGGCACGACGCCGGCCATCTGCGCGAGGTCGCAGCCCGCCTCGGTATGGCCAGCGCGCACCAGCACGCCGCCCGGCTGCGCGCGCAGCGGAAAAATGTGGCCCGGCTGCACGAGGTCGGCGGGCGATGCGTCGGCGCGTACCGCGGTGCGCACCGTATGCGCGCGATCGTGCGCCGAGATGCCGGTAGTCACGCCTTCGGCTGCCTCGATCGACATCGTGAAGTTGGTGCCCATCGGCGACCGGTTGTCGCGCACCATCAACGGCAGGTCGAGCTGCCGGCAGCGCTCCTCGGTCAGCGTCAGGCAGATCAGGCCACGGCCATGCTTGGCCATGAAGTTGATCGCTTCGGGCGTGACGAACTCGGCTGCCATCACGAGGTCGCCTTCGTTCTCTCGGTCTTCCTCGTCGACGAGCACCACCATGCGCCCGGCTCGGATTTCCTCGATGATTTCGG
>CANGXU010000251.1 GCA_947457885.1 Betaproteobacteria bacterium | reverse complement strand
TCCGAGGAATGCGTACGGTCGTGGCACCGCCGCCGGGTTGGGAACGCTGCGCGCGCAGCGTGCGGGAGTTCAAGCCGGCCGAGTATAACGTCCCGTCATCGGGGTCCGGCCGGGCCATGGGCACTGCCCGGCAGCCGTCGGCGGGCCCGCGCGTCGGCTACCATCGGCGGATCGCCTCCCGGATACCGCGCACGATCATGAACAGTCACCTGCCCTATCGCGCCACCACCGCGAACGGCGAAACGATCGATGTCACCTTCGACCTGCACGCCGAAACCCGCAGCGAGGCGGACGTCGTCGCCATGCTCACCGTGCTGCTCGAAGCGATCGATGCGCGGGTCGCCAGCCGGGAAGGCGTCAGCAACGGCGACGTGCTGCAGGCGCTGGCGATGGCCAGCGCACTCCGGGTGGCGATGATCCCGGCACCGCGGACGGTCACTGAGCCTCTCGCGCGCGACCTTCTCGACACTGCACTGGCCTGCGCCAGCTTCGCGCAGCGCGTGCCGGCGGTGCAACCGGCAGCGTCGCCGGCCGGCAATCCCGTCGTGCCGCCGGCCGCGCAGCAACCCTAGGCCCGCTGGCAGCGGGCGAACCGGCGCAGCGCACGACAGCACTGGAAGGCGGGATGGCGGTCCTCGAACTGAGGCCGGCAGGTCTCTACTGCCCGGCCGGCGACTTCTACATCGATCCCTGGGGGCCGGTGGATCGTGCGGTGCTCACCCACGCGCATGCCGACCATGCGCGGCGTGGCCACGCGCGCTACCTCGCGCAGCGCGATGCGCTGGGCGTGCTGCTCGCGCGGCTCGGCCCGGTGTCGATCGATGCGGTCGGCTACGGCGAGGCGAGGACGATCGGCGGTGCCCGGGTATCGCTGCATCCTGCCGGGCATGTACTGGGATCGTCGCAGGTCCGGGTCGAGGTCGATGGCGAGACCTGGGTCGTCACCGGCGACTACAAGCTCGATCCCGATCCGACCTGCATCGCGTTCGAGCCGGTACGCGCCGACGTGCTGATCACCGAATCGACGTTCGGCCTGCCGATCTACCGCTGGTCGCCGCCTGACCGGTTGTTCGCCGAGATCGACGAATGGTGGCGCGGCAATGCGGCTCAGGGCCGGCCCAGCGTGGTCTATGCGTATGCCTTCGGCAAGGCGCAGCGCATCCTGGCCGGTGTCGACGCGACGATCGGGCCGATCATCTGCCACGGTGCGGTGGAGGTGCTGAACCGCTGCTACCGCGAGGCGGGCGTCGCGCTGCCGGCGACGCTGGCACCGACCGGTCCGGCCCGGGCGGCCGATCGTGCCGCCGGCGCGGGTGCGCTGGTGGTGGCGCCGCCGTCCGCGCAGTCGACGCCATGGCTGCGCCGGTTCCCCGACGCGAGCGACGCGTTCGCATCGGGATGGATGCAACTGCGCGGCGCACGGCGCCGACGCTCGGTCGACCGCGGCTTCGTCATGTCGGACCATGCTGACTGGCCGGGGTTGCTGCGCGCGATCGAGGCGAGCGGCGCAACGCGGGTCTATGCGACGCACGGCTATGCGGCCTCTCTGGCGCGCTACCTGACCGATCGCGGCCTGGATGCGCGTACCTTCGAGACGCGCGAGTTCGACGCCCAGTATTCGGGCGAACAGGAAGAGCCTGCGCTGCCTGGCGATGGTGGCGCGGCGGTCGACGCAGGCGGCGGTGCCGAAGCCGGAGGCCCGCCCGATGCGTGAATTCGCCGCCCTCTACCGCGCACTCGATTCGACCACCTCGACACGCGCCAGGCGCACCGCCCTGGCCGCTTACTTCAGCAAGGCGCCACCGGCAGATGCAGCCTGGGCGGTGTATTTCCTGTGCGGCGGCAAGCCGAGGCAGGCGGTACCGATCAAGCTGCTGCGTGCGATCGCCGCCGAACGCGCACAGGTTCCCGACTGGCTGTTCGAGGAGAGTTACCAGGCGGTCGGTGATCTCGCCGAGACCATCGCCCTGCTGCTGCCGCCCGCGATCGCCGGCGGCAGCACGGTGCCCTTGCACGAATGGGTCGAGCAGCGTCTGCTCCGGCTGCGCGGTACCCCGGCCGAGGCTGTCGCGCCGCTGCTCAACGGCTGGTGGGATGAACTCGATGCGCACGAGCGATTCGTCTGGAACAAGCTGATCACCGGCGGTTTCCGGGTCGGTGTCTCGCGCCAGATCGTGGTGCAGGGGCTCGCCGAGGCGACCGGGTTGCCGACGCAGGTGCTCGCCGAGCGGCTGACCGGCGACTGGAAGCCGGACGCAGCCGCCTGGCAGCGGCTGGTCGATCCCGCCGAGGGCGCGGTGCCGCCGGGCCGTCCGTATCCGTTCTTCCTCGCCCATCCGCTGGCCGGCCCGGTCGAGGCGCTGGGCGAGCGCAGCCGCTGGGCGGCCGAATGGAAGTGGGATGGCATCCGCGCGCAGGTCGTGCGCCGCAGCGGCGACACCTATGTCTGGTCGCGCGGCGAGGAACTGGTGACGCCGCGATTCCCTGAAGTGGCGGCCGCTGCCGCGCGCCTGCCGGACGGCTGCGTGCTCGATGGCGAACTGGTGGCATGGCGCGAGGGACGGGTCGCGCCATTCGCGCTGCTGCAGCAGCGGATCGGGCGCACGAAGCTGACCGCAGCGGTACTCGGGCGCGCGCCAGTCGCCTTCATCGCATACGATCTCCTGGAATACGGCGGGACGGACCTGCGCAGCGAGCCGTTCGCCGGCCGCCGCGCACGGCTCGAGCGGGTGGTCGCCGCACTCGGCGATCCGGTGGTCTCGGTGTCGCCGCTGGTCGATGCCGTTTCGTGGCAGGACCTCGCGGCCATGCGGCTGGAAGCACGCGCGCGCCGCGTAGCAGGCCTGATGCTCAAGCGGGTCGATTCGGCCTACGGCATCGGACGCACCCGGTCCGGTCCGGCCGGCGATTGGTGGAAGTGGAAGATCGACCCGCTGTCCATCGATGCAGTGCTGGTCTACGCGCAGCGCGGCCACGGCCGCCGTGCCAGTCTCTACACCGACTACACGTTCGCGCTCTGGCACGAGGGCGCGCTGGTGCCGTTCGCCAAGGCCTACTCCGGGCTGACCGACGCGGAAATCGCGAAGGTCGATGCCTGTATCCGCCAGAACACGGTCGAGAAGTTCGGTCCGGTGCGCAGCGTGACGCCGAAGCTCGTGTGCGAGATCGGCTTCGAAGGGATCGCGCAGAGCCCGCGGCACAAGTCAGGCATTGCGGTACGCTTTCCCCGCATCCTGCGGCTGCGCGACGACAAGCGGATCGAGGACGCCGATACCCTCGAGCAACTGCGCACGCTCGCCGGTGCGCTGTCGTGAGGACGGGATGCTGACCGCATACCGGCTGCTCGGCGTCGATTTCACCAGCGCACCGCGCCGCGCCAAGCCGATCACGGTCGCTCGTGGCCGGCTGTCGGGCGACGGGAGCGGGGTGCATGTCGATACGCTCGATGCCCTCGTCACGTTCGAAGCCTTCGAGACCCTGCTCGCCGAACCTGGGCCGTGGATCGGCGGCTTCGATTTTCCCTTCGGCCTGCCGCGCAGCGCCGTGTCCGACCTCGGCTGGCCGAAGGAGTGGCGCAGCCTGGCACTCGCCTGCGCGGCGATGCCGAGGCCGGCATTCCGTGCCTGCCTCGACGCGCATCGGCAGGCTCGGGCCGTCGGCGATCGTTACGCCCATCGTGCAGTCGACCGGCCGGCGGCCTCGCACAGCCCCCTGAAGCTGGTGAATCCGCCGGTCGCGCTGATGTTCCTGGAGGGCGCAGCGCGGCTCGCGCGCGCCGGCATCACGGTGGCCGGACACGTCGAGGGCGACCCGGCGCGGGTCGCGGTAGAGGCGTATCCGGGATACCTCGTGCGCGCGATCACGCGCGCGTCGTACAAGAGCGACACGCGCGCGAAGCAGACCCCCGAACGGCACTCGGCGCGCGGCGCGATCCTCGATGCACTGTGCGCTGGCGACCATCCGCTGGGCATCCGCCTGTCGGCGCAAGCGCGGCTGCTCGAGCATGCCCTTGCCGATGGCAGTGGCGACACGCTCGATGCCATCGTCTGCGCGCTGCAGGCGGGCTGGGCGTTGCGGCAGCGTCGCTACGGCGTGCCGGCCACGGTCGATCCGATCGAGGGATGGATCGTCGGGGTGCCTGCGCCGTCCCCGGACGCCGCGTGATGGCCGCTGGCGAAGATGGCGCTGCACGCGGCGCCGGGCGCGCGCTGCGCCTGCCCGCGGAGCTTGCCCGCTGGTTCGAGGGCCGCGGCTGGCGTCCGTTCCCGTTCCAGCGCGAGGTCTGGCAGGCGTATGCCCGTGGCGACAGCGGCCTGCTGCATGCGACCACCGGCTCTGGCAAGACCTATTCGGTATGGTTCGCGGCGCTGATCGAGGCCTTGCGTGGCGGTACACGGCGTCCGAAGCCGCGTCCGTACACGGTGCTCTGGATCACGCCGATGCGCGCGCTCGCCGCCGACACCGCGCGCGCGCTCGCTGAGCCGCTGGCCGAACTCGGGCTGGACTGGACCGTCGGCCAGCGCACCGGCGATACCGGCAGCGCCGAACGTGCGCGCCAGCAGCGCAGGCCGCCGAACGCGCTGGTGACGACACCAGAGAGCCTGTCCGTGATGCTCGCTCAGGTCGATGCTGCATCGCTGGTGGG
>CANGXU010000250.1 GCA_947457885.1 Betaproteobacteria bacterium | reverse complement strand
CACCAGCGTGCCGGCGGCCGGCCGGTCCGGTCCGGCGCCTGCGCCCCCAGGCGCGGGCGCCTGGCCCGCCTGAGCCGCAGTCGAGGCCAGCAGCATCGCCGCCAGAGCCGTGACGAGGGTCCTGGCGAGCCGGCAGTACGGCGCCGCGCCCGGCGCCGTCATCGCCCGCCACCCGGCAGCTGGCCATGCTGTGCACGGATGAACTGCGTGACGAACGGGTCGGCGGGATGTTCCATCAGGTCGGAGAGCGTCCCCCGTTGCACCACCCGCCCCGCGCGCATCAGCAGGATGTCGTCCGCCAGCACGGCAGCCTCATGCAGGTCGTGCGTGACCCACAGCACCGTCTTGCCCAGTGCGTCGAACAGGTCGCGCAACTCACGTTGCAGTTCGTCGCGGGTGATCGGGTCGAGCGCGGACAACGGTTCATCGCAGAGCAGCAGCGGTGGATCGGGCAGCAGGGCGCGCGCGATGCCGACGCGCTGGCGCTCGCCGCCGGACAGTGTGCCGGGATACTGGTCGAGCAGGCGTGGATCGATGCGCGCGCGTTCGACTACCGAGCCGAGGCGTTCGCCGATGCGCGCGCTGTCCCAGCCCAGGTACCGGGCGAGCAGGGTGATGTTGTCCCGGGCGGTCAGGTGCGGGAACAGGCCGCCGTCCTGGATCACGTAGCCGGTGCGGTGGCGCAGCGGCCCGACGGTCGTCGGGCCGAGCACGACGCCGTCGATCTCGACCGAGCCTGCGTCAGGTTCGATCAGGCCGATCAGCAGCCGCAGGAGCGTCGACTTGCCGCAGCCGCTCGGGCCAAGCAGCACGCTCACCCGGCCGCGCGCGAAATGCGTGGTCAGCGGGGCGAGTGCGACGCGCCCGCCGAACGACCGGCACAGGCCGCGCACGTGGATCATCCCGAGCTGTCGGGGCCGGCCTCGCCGGTACCGGCCAGGGCCTGCCGGGCGTGCCAGGCGTCCAGCGCCACCTGGTAGCGGTCGTACGCATCATGGTAAAGGTCGAAGATGCATGGCGTGCAGCCACTGCCACAGCAGTCCTCGAGCGCGGGCTCGACCGGCGGCAGGGGCAGTGGATCGGGCGCTTCGCGGGCGGCGGCAGGGCGGGCAGGCGCGCGGTTCATGCCTGATCGTACCAAACGCCCGCGCATGGCCGTGCACCTGCCGCGCTGAAGTTTTCGTCTGCACTGCCGTTACAGGGTCAGGGTACCCGGCGTCCTGCAACGCTCTGCCGTCCACTGTTCCGACCTGCCGGTCCCATCTCCCGCCTCGTTGCCGACCGGCCTGTCCGAACGCATCCAGATGCTGCGCCCGATCGAAATCACACCCGAACTGCTGGGCCAGACCCTGCCGTGGGACGTCTACGATCGCCATGGCGTGCTGTTGCTGGCGCGGGGGACCGTGCTCGAAGGTGCAGCGCAGATCGGCCGTCTGAGCGCCCGCAAGCTGTTCGCGCGCGCGGAAGACCTCGGTGACCTGGACGTGTCGGAGGTCCTGTCGCCGTTCACGGCGCTCGGCGAGGTGGCCGCGTCGCTGCGTGCGGTGTTCGAGGCCGACGTCGGGCAGGGCGTCGCGCCGCAGGTGCTGCGCATGGCCGACACGCTGCGGGCCGTGGTCGCGACCGACCAGGACGCGTGCCTCGGCTGGATCGCGCTGGACCGCAGCGCGTCCTATTGCGTACGTCACAGTATCGCGGTCGCCCTGATCTGCGAACTGATCGCCAACGAGCTGGGCCTGCCCGGTGCCGAGCAGCGATCGATGATCTGCGCCGCGCTGACGATGAATGCCGGCATGCACGCCCTGCAGGACCGGCTGACCAGTCGCGGCGGCCACCTCGAGCCGGAGGAGCGTGCGCAGATCGCCGCGCACCCGGAACGCAGCCATGCGTGGCTGCAGGCACGCGGCGTGGTCGATGAGGTCTGGCTGGCTGCGGTCGCCGACCACCATGAACTGCTCGACGGCCGTGGTTATCCGCGTGGGCTGACCGGATCGATGATCGCCCTGCCTGCCCGGCTGATCGCGCTCGCGGACATCTACTGCGCGAAGACCGGGGAGCGCTTCTACCGGCCACCGAAGCTGCCCTCGGCGGCCGCGCACGACATCCTGCGCGGACGGCGCAGCGGCGTCGATCCGATGCTCGCCGGCATCCTGTTCCGGTTCATGGGCGTGCATCCGCCGGGCACGCTGGCGCGCCTGGCCAACCGCGAGGTCGCGGTGATCACGCACAATGCCCCCGGGGGTCAGCCGGTGCTGGTCAGCGTGTTCAACCCAAAGGACGAGCCGCTGCCGCAGCCCACCGTGCGCGAAGCATCGAAGATCGCCACGTCCATCCGCAGCTTCGTGTCGTTCGATCCGGCGGTCCACCGCTTCGACCTCGAGCGGCTGTGGGGTTACGCACGCTGAACCGTCCCGGCGACCGGGCACCCCGCGCGGGCGTTGCTGACAGTCAGCGGCTGCGCGCCAGGCCCAGCCGCTGGTAGATCGGGCGCAGGTGTTCCCGGAACTCGGGCATGCGCCGCCCGAGTCCCAGCGCGGCGAGCACGACGCAGGCCCCGCCGGCTGCGATCACCGGCTCGACCCCGGTCTCGTGGGCGATGGCCCCGGCCACCAGCGCGCCGATGGGCGTCATGCCGAGGAAGGACATCGTGAAGAACGCCATCACCCGGGCCCGCTTGTCCTCGTCGACGATCATCTGCGTGACCGTCGATGTCGAGGTGACGATCGTGATGATGCAGGCGCCGACAATGAACAGCATCGCCATCGACAGCCACAGCAACTGGCTGCAGGCGAACACGATCAGCGCGAAGCCGCAGGCGAGCGTCGCGCGCTGGTTCAGCTGCACCATGCCGACGACATTGTTGCGCCACGCGAGTACCAGCCCGCCGATCACGCCGCCGGTCCCGGCAGAGCCGAGCAGCAGCCCGAGCGTGGCCGGGCCGCCACTGAACACTTCAGCGGCGAAGACCGGCAGCAGCACCAGGTAGGGCGTGGCGAGCAGGCTGACGATGGCCACGTGCTTGAGCAGCACGCGCAGCGGCATGATCGCGCGCTGGTACCGGTACGCCTCCGCGAGTTCGCCGGCAATGGAGTGGCGCCGGGCGCTGGGCCGGTTGGCGGGCGCATCGATGCGTGCCAGCGAAAGCAGCACTGCGATCTTCGACACGCCGCTGGCCAGGAAGCATCCGGCCTCGCTCGCCGCATGGATGATGAACCCGGCCAGCGTCGGCCCGATCATCCGGCCGGAGTTCTGCATGAACGCGCCGAACGCGAGCGCGCTCGGCAGGTCGGCCCGGTCCTCGACCAGTACCGGTACGAACGACTGCCGGGCCGAGGTCTCAAGCGCCATCGCGGTGCCCATCAGGAAGGCGGCGACCGGCACATGCCAGGCCGAGAGCAGGTCGTACCAGGCGAGCGCCGCCATCGCCAGTCCGTGCAGCATGAGCGCGACCTGCATCACGATCAGCACCGATCGCCGATCGAAGCGGTCGGAGACCACCCCGGCCAACGGCGACACCAGCAGCATCGGGATCTGCGAGGCGAAGCCTGTGACACCGAGCAGGAGGGCCGAGCCGGACAGGCGGTAGACCAGCCAGCTCATCGCCGTTGCCTGTATCCAGGTGCCGATCAGGGCCAGGCTCTGCCCGTAGAAGAAGGTACGGAAGTTCCGGTGGCGCAGCGCCCCGAAGCCCTTGATCATCGAGGCCTGCGCGGCCTCAGTGGAGCCGCGCGAGCTGGGCGCTGACCTTCTCCAGCGTCGCGGTGAATCCGGCCAGCCGCGCCTTCTCCTGTTCGAGAACCTGGGCCGGCGCGCGTGCCACGAAGTTCTCGTTGGCGAGCTTGCCGTGCGCTTTCGCGATCTCGTTCTCGAGTCGGGCAGCCTCCTTGCCGAGGCGTTCGCGCTCGGCGGCGATGTCCACTTCGACCTTCAGTACCAGGCGCGTGGTCCCCACCACGGCGACCGGTGCGTCCGCGGCGCCGTCGTCCGCCGTTGCGGTACCCGTGCCAGAGCCCGATGGCGCGTCATCGGCAACGGTGACCGTCGACAGCCGGGCGAGCGGCACCAGGTAGCGCCCGAACCGTGCGACCGTGCCGTCGTCGCCGAAGGCCACCAGCGGTACCTTCTGCGCCGGCGAGAGGTTAAGCTCCCCGCGCAACTGGCGGCAGGCATTGACCAGCGCCTTCAGTCGCTCGATCGCGGCGTCGCTCGCCGGATCGATCCGTTCCGGCTGCGATTGCGGGTATGGCTGCACCATGATGCTGGAGATCTCGTCCGCGAGCCGCCTGCCGGCGGCCACCGACACCGTCTGCCAGAGCGCTTCGGTGATGAACGGAATGACCGGATGCGCCAGGCGCAGCGTGGCTTCGAGCACGCGCAGCAGCGTACGCCGGGTGCCGCGCTGCGCGGCCGGGTCTTCGTCCTGCAACTGCACCTTCGCCAGTTCGACGTACCAGTCGCAGTACTCGTCCCAGGCGAAGCGGTAGATCGCCTGCGCGACGTTGTCGAGCCGGTAGTCGGCGAAGCCGCGCGCGACCTCGGCTTCCACCCGCTGCAGCTCGCCGATGATCCAGCGGTCGGCGTCGGACAGTGCCACGGCCGCCTTTTCGTCCAGCCCGCAGTCGTGGCCATCGGTGTTCATCAGCACGAAGCGCGTGGCATTCCACAGCTTGTTGCAGAAGTTGCGGTAGCCCT
>CANGXU010000249.1 GCA_947457885.1 Betaproteobacteria bacterium | reverse complement strand
TCGAAGATGGACGTCTGGCAGAAGGACATGCAGGTGATCGGCCGCTTCGCGAAGTCGCTGGAGTGCGCGGTGCCGCTGTTCTCGGCCTCGGCGCAGGTGTTCACCGCGGCGATGGCGCAGGGCATGGACAAGGAAGACATGGCCGCCGTCTGCCGTGTGATGGAGCGGCTGAACGGCATCGATCGTCCTGCGTCGGGCAGCGACTGAAAGAGGCGCTGCCGCCAGGCTTCGGCAGGGCTACTCCGGCTTGATGCCGACCTGCCGGATGATCTCGGCCATGCGCGGCAGCTCGGTACGCACTGCACGCGCCAGGTCTTCCGCGCTGCCGCCCTGCGCTTCGAGCCCGAGTTGCGACAGCTTCTCGCGCACGTCGGGCTGCTTCAGGATGCGGGCGGACTCCGCGTTCAGGCGGCCGACGATCTCGGCGGGCGTGCCGGCAGGCGCGAACAGCCCGGCCCACTGTTCGTATTCGTAGCCGGGTACGCCGGCTTCGTGCACCGTGGGCAGTTCCGGCAGCAGGTCGGAGCGGCGCGCACCCGCCATCGCCAACGCACGCAGTTTCCCCGACCGTATATGTGGCAGCGGTGTCGCCAGGCCGTTGAACATCAGCTGTACATGGCCGCCGACGAGGTCGGTCGTTGCCGGGACCGCCCCCTTGTAGGGGACGTGCGTCATCCGGATGCCGGCCATCGATGCCAGCATCTCCATCGCCAGGTGCTGCGGGCTGCCGACGCCGCCGGACGAATAGAGGAGTTGGCCGGGCCGCGCCTTCGCCAATGCAAGCAGATCCTTCACCGTCTTCACCGGCAGGCTGGGATGGACGACGAGCACGGTCGGGATGCTCACCACCGTGGTGATCGGGGCGAAACTCTTCAGCGGGTCGTAGTCGATCTTCGCGTACACGTGCGGCAGGGTGGTCATGATGCTGCTGTTGAGCAGCGCTAGCGTGTAGCCGTCGGGCGCTGAGCGCGCGGCTCGTGCGGTTCCCGGCAACCCGGCTGCACCCGGCTGGTTCTCGACCAGGAACGGCTGCTTCAGCGCGGCGGACAGACGCTCCGTCAACACCCGCACGGAAACATCTGCCGCGCTGCCTGCCGCGAGCGGCACGATCACGGTGATCGGCCTGGCAGGCCACGCTGGCTGGGCCAGCGCGGAGCCCGAAGCCAGCAGCCAGACGAACGACCCGGCGCTTGCGGCCAACAGGGCGCATCGAGGGGTGGCGCAGCGTGCAACTCGCATCATGCGGGGCTCCATCCGGGACGCAGTCGCCACATCATGCGGCACGCCGGCAGGATCGTCCACCGCTGGTATCCGGCGGGCGGCCGCGGCGTCACTCCGGCTCGATCGCCGCATCCTTCACCATCTTCGCCCAGCGCTGCGTCTCGCTGCGCACGTACGCTGCGAACTCGACCGGGTTCAGCGGCTCCACGCTGAAGTTGAGCGCGTTGAGCGACTTGCGCACGCCCTCATCCGCGAGCGCCTTCGACGACAGGATCCACAACTGGTCGATGATCGGCTTTGGCACCCCGGCCGGTGCGGCGAGGCCTGCCCAGACCGTCACGTCATAACCCGGCACCACTTCGCCGATCGCCGGCACGTCCGGCAGCGTCGGGCTGCGCTTCGCGGTGGTGACGCCGAGCGCGCGCATCTTGCCGGCGCGCACCAGCTGGAGTCCCGCGGCAAAGTCCGAGAACGTGGAATCGATCTGCCCGCCGATCACGTCGGTCACCGCCTGCGGCGTGCCCTTGTACGAGACCTCGAGCAGTTCGGCACCGCCGAGCGAGCGCATCATGCCGATCGACACCCGCATGCCGGCCGAAGCCTGCCCCGCGGTGAGCTTGCCCTGGCGCGATTTCGCGAGCGCGATGAACTCGCGCAGGTCCTTCGCGGGCAGGTCGTTGCGCACGACCAGCAACAGTCCGGTGGTGATGAACCGCGCGACCGGGATGAAGTCCTTCTGGATGTCGAACGGCAGCTTCTTGTACAGGCTCACGTTGCCGGCGAACGTGGTGTTGTTGGCGCTGACCAGCGTATAGCCGTCCGGCGTCGCCCGCGCAGCAACCTCGACACCGATGTTGCCATTCGCGCCGGGGCGGTTGTCCATGATGAACGGCTGCCCGGATGCCTGCGCCATGTGCTGGGTGACGAAACGCATGATCTGGTCCGGCGCACTGCCTGGCGGGAAGGGGACGATCACCCGCACCGGGCGCGACGGGTACGACGACTGCCCGATCGCCGCGCCCGATGCTGCGCAGCCCATCGTAAGCAGGCAGGCCGTTGCCGCCATCGTTCCAAGCAACGACTTCCCGTTCGATGCTGCCATGTCACGCTCCTCCGTTCCGCGCCTGCGGGATCACCGGCAGCAGCACATACGGCTGCCTGCCCGGTTCGAAATGCAATGTATTCCGTCCGCCGAAGATTTCCGGCGGACGGTCCTGTGGATGGTCGTGCAGGAAGGGCCCGACACCGGTCAGCGTGTAATGCACGCCCGGAATGCTCAGCGGCGGCCCCGGATACGCGTAGTCACAGCCGCGCACCGACAGCGCAAGCCGGAAGCCCGCCGGTACCACGATGCAGGTCGGCCAGATCTCGACGTCGAGGTCTGCCGGCGCGCCGGGCAACAGCGGCTGCACTTCATCATGGGTATGCCAGGGCCGGTATGGCAGCGAGCGCGCGGGATCGAGCTTGCGATGCGATGCGCGCAACCAGCCCAGCCCCACCGGCGTGCGCGGGTCGTTCGACCCCTGGAACGCGACCTCGGTGCCGTCAGGCCTGAACACCCTCAGCACGAGGAACACGTCGGCGTCGGTGCTGTCGGAACTCAGCCGCAGCTTCGCCGCGACTGGTCCGGTGATCTCCATCGGCTCGTCCAGCGGCGGCGTGCTGAACAGCAGGCCGTCACCCCCAGTCTCGTAGGCGAGCGCCGCCGCCGCGCCGGGTTCACCGGGACCGAACGCCATGGTCGACGGATCGAGGTAGTACTTCGTCCATTGCGTGCGTGCGATCGGCCATTCGTCTTCCGCCCGCTCCTCGAACCGGTCGGGATGGCGCACCTGCAGCAGCACCCGCGGCTGCCGGTCCCAGCCGGTGTCCACGCCCTTCAGGAAATGCCCGAAGAAGCGCTTCTGCATCAGCTCGCAGCGTGTCGTGTGGAAGCTTTCCCAGTGCGCGCCGCCATGCGCCTCGAGCCACTTCTGCTTCGCCGGGGCACGGACGAAGGCCTCGAAGTTGCCACGGGTATGCAGCCCCTGCCCGCCCCAGTTGGCCGCGGTAAGGAACGGCACCTCGACCTGCGACAGGTCGGGCGAGCGTGCGTGGTGCGCCTCGTCGTCGAACGGATGGTCGAGGATCCACTGGTTGAAGTCGATCCGGTTGCGCGCCAGTTCCTCGTCTGGCAGCGTCTCCGGCCCGGCGATCAGCTCGCCGGTGGCGCGGCTGCGGAAGCCGCGCTCGCCGTAGCCATGCTGCGACCGGTGCACCGCGCGCGGGAACCAGTTGGTGAGGAAGCGCGAGAAGATGCCGCCATGGCGCGTCGCCTCGCGATAGAAGTCGGACGAGCCTTCCCAGGTAACGATCGCCGTGAGGTGCGGCGGCTTCAGGCAGGCCACCTGCCAGGCATTCATTGCGTAGTACGAGATGCCGTTCAGCCCGACCTTGCCGCTGCTCCACGGCTGCACGCCTGCCCACTCGATGCAGTCGTGGAAGTCGCGCGTCTCGCGCGGCGACCACGGGTCGACCGCGCCCGGCGAGCGCCCGGTACCGCGGCCATCGACGCGCACCACCGCGTAGCCGTCGGGCACCCACTTCTCCGGGTCGACCAGTTCCCAGGTCTGGTAGAGGTTGGTCGAGCCTGCCGCCACGTCCGGGTGCAGGGCGGTCAGCCGCTCCCATGCCGCCTTGTTGCCGTCCTGGAAGGCGAGCCCCTTGCCGTACGGCCCGTATGACAGGATCACCGGATACCGGCCCTCGCCCGGCGGCAGGAACACATCGGCGCGCAGCACGATGCCATCGTCCATCGGGATCGGTGCATCCCACAGGATGCGCATCCCGTCGCGCAGCTCGCTCTTCTCCACGTTCTTTCCCTCCCGGCCGCGGTGCGGCCCCTTCCGTTCTTCTACTGCGCCCAGGCCGCACACACTTCAGCGATCGACGGCGTCACGCCGAAGAAGCGCCGGATGTTGCGCATCGTCTGTGCATGGTCTTCCGGTACGTAGGCGGCACAGCCGTCTTCGGCCATCACGACATAGTAGTCGTGCACGAACGCCGCGCGCGCGGTCGTCTCGACGCAGACGTTGGTGACCACGCCGGTCAGCACGACCGTGCGGATGCCGTGCGAGCGCAGCACCAGGTCGAGGTTGGTGCCCTGGAACGCGTCGTAGCGGTTCTTCACCACCACGATGTCGCCATCGACCGGCCGGATGTCCTCGTACCAGTCCCCCGCCCATGAATCCTTCTCGCACACCGGGATGGTGGTGAAGCCACCCTTGCGCTCGCGTACCGCCTGCTCCAGCCACGGGTCGGAAAGGTACGCGTTACCTTCCGACGTGTACTCGCAGCGCACGAAGATGCACAACACGCCGGCCTCGCGTGCGGCCGACAGCAGCGGTGGCAGGCGTGCCGCCATGCGCTGCGCCTCGGAGATGTCGCGCCCATCCTTCGACACCATGCCGCCGCTCGCGCAGAAGTCGTTCTGCATGTCGATCACCACCAGCGCGGTGTGCGCCGGTTCGACCTTCTGCTCGAGCGTCACCAGCAGCGGGCGGTGCGCGAGCCGCTGCGCGGCTTCAAGGTCCTGTTCGAT
>CANGXU010000248.1 GCA_947457885.1 Betaproteobacteria bacterium | reverse complement strand
CGCGCACCGACCTCGGTGCCGATCACCCCGCCGGCCCCTGGCCGGTTCTCGACCAGCACCGCCTGGCCGAGCAGTTCGCCCAGTTTCGGTGCAACCAGCCGGGCTACGCCATCGTTGCTGCCGCCGGCCTCGAACGGCGAGATCAGGCGTACCGGCTTTATCGGGAATGCCTGTGCATGCGCGCAACCCGCAGCGAACAGTGTCGATGCCCCGAGCAGGGCGAGGGCAGGCGCCCGGCACCGACCATTGCGGGTGGAATTGCGCGCGGGCGCGGGAATCAGGTGGATCATCTCTGCAATCTCCTGGTGTCGGATCCGACCCGACCTGCGAGTCGCACAGTGGCCAGGCACGGGCCGCACTGGTGCACGTACCGTGCCTGATGGACAATCGAACAATGCCACGCAATGAAGTCCCGCGCACGAAGCCGCCCACCACCCCGCCCCGTGCCGCCAGCAGGGGAGGAGCCGCCCGCTCCGCCGGCCTGCGCCGCGGCCTCGAGATCCTGAGCCTGTTCTCCGAAGGCCGGCCCGAACTGGGCGTGAGCGAGGTGGCACGCGAACTGGGCGTGCACAAGAGCCGGGTACATCGTGCGATCAAGACTCTCGAGGACATGTGCTACCTGCGGCGCGACCCGCGCACGCGGCGCTACTGTCTCGGCTACAAGGCGTTCGAGATCGGTGCGCTGGCCGGGCGCCACTCGAACACGATGAGCTGGGCGCGCGCGCAGTTGCGCGAGCTCGCCGCACGGTTCAATGCGAGCGTGTCGCTGCGGCTGGTCGACGACACCGACCTGCTGATCGTCGACACGGTCGAGACCGACGACGATCCCGAACTGCATGTGCCCACCGGCGCGCGTATCCCGCTCAACTATGGCGCGGGCGGGCAGGTACGCGCGGCGTTCCTGTCCGACGACGAGATCCGCGAACTGGTCGCCAAGCACGGGCTGCCGCGCTACACGCTCAAGTCGATCACCACCGAGGCCGACTTCCTGAAGGCCGTACACGCGACACGAGCGCGCGGCTACGCGGTGAGCGAAGGCGAGACCGTGCCGGGCTCGTTCAGCGTCGCCGCGCCGATCGTCGACCCGTCGGGCGCGCTGACCGCAGTGCTCGTCGGCTCGCGCCGCAAGCTCGGCTTCACCCGCCCGCGCATCCTGGCTTTCGCCAGGGCGGCGGTCGAGATGGCCGATCTGATCTCTGCCCGGGTGCCGCTGCAGGCGCCCGCAACGGCTGTGGATCACTGAATCGCAGCCACTTCCTCGAGGCTCTTCATCAGGGATGTGCGCAGGATGTACTCGCGTGCCAGCTTCGGACTCGCTGCCGTGTCGTGCAGCATGTCGTGGTTGCGCTTGCGCACTTCCGGGTCGCGCTCGTTGATCAGCTTCTTGTTGCGCTCGGTGATCGTCTTCACATGGTTGACAGCGACGTGCTTGCGCTGCCGGGTGTAGCGGTCGAGAACCGACATGTCCATGCTGCCGTCGAGGATGCCGACCAGCTTCTCGCCCAGGTTTATCGAATCGTGCACGCCGCTGTTCATGCCCACGCCGCCGATCGGGCTGTTCACATGGGCGGAGTCGCCGGCGAGCAGTGCACGGCCGACGTTGAACGTGTCTGCGACCAGCTGGTGGCTCGAGTACAGCTTGCGGTAGACGATGTCGTAGGGCTTCGAATTGGGCAGGAACTTCTGCAACTGCTTCTGGCAGTACTCGTCGGACAGCAGCATCTCGGGGTCGTCGTCGAGGCTGGTCGGGAAGTGCACGCGCCAGCGCTCGGGCTGGCCCCACTTGAACAGGTTCGCCCACTGGTCGGGATCGGACAGGTAGTTGCGGTACGAATATCCGTGGAGCTTGTCGAAGTCGTGCACCACCGACACGGTCAGCACCTGGTCGGGATAGGTATAGCCTTCGAACGCGATGTTCGACGCCTTGCGCACCACGCTGCGCGCACCTTCGCCACTGACGATGAACGAGCCACGGATGCGCTCGGTCTCGCCGCCTTCGTTGGTGACGATCGCGGTGACGCCATCGCCATCCTGTTCCATGTCCTCGAGCGTCGTGCCCATCCGGATCTTCACGTTCGGGTAGGTGCGCAGCATCTTCATCGCCTCTTCCGCGACCTTGATGCGCTCGCACTGCAGGACGAACGGGAAGCGCGTGTCGTTCTTCAGTACCGCATGGTCGAACTCGGCGATCATGCTGTCGGACAGGCGGTCCCAGAACTGGAAGGTCGGCGCGATCAGGCCGCGCGGCTCGATGCGCTCGTAAAGGCCGAGGTCGGCGAACATCTCGAGCGTCGACGGATGGATGCTGCCGGTGCGCGGCGCCTGGTCGAGGAAGTTGGCTTCGGTGAAGGTTTCGATCAGCAGCGTGTTCACGTCATGCTGGGCAAGGTAGAGGGCGATCGAGCAGCCGGCGGGGCCGGCACCGACGACGATCACCGGCGCGTTCTTCGAGAGCATGGGAGTGTCCTGCGAGGGTGCGATGTGGAAGGCCCGACGCACGGGCACCGGGCCCGGGCAACAGGCGGCGAGGCGTTGCAGCCGCAGCGTTACTCGGCCGGCTTGACGTCCTTCACCGCGCCCTTCCAGCCGCTGGCGGTGACGTCGAACACGATGCCGTTCGGGTCCTTGTACTTGACCTCGTAGAAGCTCTTCGCAGCAGCGGTCGGGCGACCGTACAGGTAGGTGCCGCCGGCTTTCTCGACCTGCTTCTCGGCTTCCGCGAGGTTGTCGACCCACATGCCGAAGTGCATCACGCCGTAGAAGGGGCCGTTCGAGTCGATGCCTTCGGCCTTGCCGTGCTTGTTCAGCAGTGCGACGTTGATCGTGCCGTCGGTAACGTAGACGCCGTTCTGGGCGTCGCCGGCCTTGGTCATCCCGAACGCTTCTTCGAAGAACTTCTGTGCGGCGGCGACATCGGGGACTGACAGCGCGATATGGCGGAGCTTCATGGTCATGGCAGCAGGTCCTGTTCTGTTGTGCGTTCCGTTATTGCGAACAAGTCTACCCGTGATCCGGGGCCTTGTCATGCCCGCCCAGGGCGCCGGCCAGCCTGTCCGACGGTGGAGCGCTGCAGCCTGTCGACGCTCGCCCATGCTAGATTCCGCGCACCATGGCCACCTACGCGATCGGCGACATCCAGGGCTGCTACGACTCGCTGATGGAGCTCCTCGGCACGGTCCGCTTCGATCCGGCACAGGACCGGCTCTGGCTGGTCGGCGACCTGGTCAACCGTGGCAGCCAGTCGCTGGCGGTGCTGCGCTTCGTGTCCGGGCTTGGTCCGCGCGCGGTGACCGTGCTCGGCAACCACGACATCCACCTGCTGATGGTCGCCTCCGGCATGACGCGCAAGCGCGGCGGCGATACCTTCGACGACGTGCTCGACGCGCCCGACCGGCATGAACTGCTGGGCTGGCTGCGGCGCCAGCCGCTGCTGCATGCCGAGCGCGGTCATGTGATGGTGCACGCCGGCCTGCTTCCGCAGTGGACCTTGCCCGAGGCCGTCGCGCTCGCGCGCGAGACCGAGGCACGGCTGGCCGGGCCGGGTTACCGCGACTTCTTCGCCGAGTTGTACGGCAACGACCCGGTGGCCTGGCATCCGGCGCTCACCGGCCATGCCCGTGCACGCTTCGTCGTGAACGCGTTCACCCGGATGCGGCTGGTCGATGCTGCCGGCAACCTCGATTTCGCGCACAAGGGTGCGCTCGAGCGCGCGCCTGCAGGCCTGTTGCCGTGGTTCGACTCGCCGCTGCGCGTGCGCATCGAGCCGACGATCCTGTTCGGGCACTGGTCGTCGCTCGGCCTGGTCGATCGGGCCGGTGTGCTCGGCCTGGATACGGGTTGCGTCTGGGGGCGCCAACTGACCGCCTGTCGCCTCGAGGACGGCAGGCGCTTTTCGATCGACTGCCCGGTGCAGTCGCCGATGGAGCCGGACTGAGCGATCGCCGGCCGGTCAGCGCGTGACGCGCGAGACGCCGCCGCCGGACAGCACGCGCACGCGTTCGCCGGGCTTGAACTGCTCGTCGGCTTCCTGGGTGATCGCGATCATGTTGCCGTTGTCGAGGCGGACGGTGATTTCCAGCCCCTCCTTGCGTGTCACGCCCTGCTCGATCGCCGAGCCGGCGAGGCCGCCCGCCACGGCGCCCAGCACGGCGCCGACCGTGCTGCCGCGGCCCTGGCCGACCGCGCTGCCGGCCACGCCGCCCACCACGCCGCCGGCCAGCGTGCCGATCGGCGTGCGCGTTCCTTCCAGGCGCACGACGCGTACGCCTTCGACGGTGCCCATGCGCACGCTCTGCTCGGTGCGCGCCTGGCTGCGCGAATAGCTGTTCGCGCCCTGTCCCGGGGCGCATGCAGAGAGCACCAGTACCGAGGCGAGTGCGATGGCCGATCCGTGGATCTTCTTCATGTCGGAGACTCCTTCGGAGGGCTTGCCCTCCCTGCTGTCGCCCGCGCGGATGGTCCGCTCCGGGATGTTGCGTGATCCGGCTTCAGTCGAGGCTGTGGCCGAACGTCTCACGGTACCGCACCGCGATCTCGTCGCGGGTGAAGCGGTGGTTCTGTCCACCCCGCTGGGCGATCTTGATGGCACCGATGAGCGACGCGAGCCGGCCGGTGGTCGGCCAGTCCATTCCGGACTGGATGCCATGGAGCAGGCCGGCCCGATAAGCATCGCCACACCCGGTCGGGTCGACCACCTCGGCTTTAACGCTGGGGATCTCGATGCGTTGACCCCCGGTGTAGATGTGCGAGCCGTTGCCGCCAAGCGTGACGATCAGTGCCTTGACCTTGCCGGCGAGCGCCTCGAGCGT
>CANGXU010000247.1 GCA_947457885.1 Betaproteobacteria bacterium | reverse complement strand
TACCAGTTCGACCTCTGGTACGGCGCGCATGCGCCGGCGAAGACGCCGCGCTACATCGTCAACCGGCTGAACGCCGAGATCAACAAGTCGCTGCAGGTGCCGGCGCTGCGCGCCCGGCTCGTCGATGCAGGCCTCGATCCGGTGGCCTTGTCGCCGGAAGAGTTCACGAAGTTCGTGCGCATCGAGACCGAGCGGGCGCGCAAGATCATCCAGGCGTCGGGCGCCAGGCCGGAATAGAGACCTGGCAGGGGAGGGTGCGCCGGCCCCGGCCGGCATGGTCGAGCAGGATGCTGCTTCGGCGCCTGGGGCACCGGTTGCCTGGATGAATGCCTTTCGCGGCTATCTGGACGAGTTTTCAGACAACCTCCTCAGCTAGATCTTTTCGCAATCAACTTGCCGGAGCCCCATGAAAAAAAGAATTCTCGTCATCGCTGCCGCTTTGACTCTCGCCGCGACCCTCTCCGGTTGTGCCGGCAGCCATAAAGACAAAAATCAGGCCATTCCGCAGTCTGGTTTCCTGCCCAACTACAACCTCCTGACCGAAGTCGGTGGAACGCCGAAAGACGTCAAGCTGTGGCGTTACCGCAATGCGTCGGTCAACCCGGCGACCTATACCTCGATCATCATCGACCCGGTCGACATCAATCATGTCGCCTACACCAAGGAAATCACGCCCGAAATCGTCGCCCAGACCAAGGCAGCTTTGCAGGCTGCGATCCACGAAGCGGTTGGAAGCCGGGGCTCGATGAAAATCGTGACCACCCCTGGCCCTGGCGTCGCCCGTATCTCGGTTGCCATCACCGGTGCCGAGATCGACCCCACGGGACTGAGGCTCTACGACTTCACGCCGATTGGGCTGGTGGTCAACGCTGCATCGTATGCCGGCGGCGTCAACTCGAGGATCCCGGCAATGGTGGTCGAGAGCAAGATTGTTGACAGCATGTCGCGTGCCTTTCTGGGCGGCGGCGTGGTGACCGTCCAAGGCGATTCTTTCCGAACCGGCAGCGGATCGGTCGAATCCTTCCAGAGCATGGCAAAGAAGGCGGTTCAGGCAGCGGTGATGACCCCCGCTCAATAAACACCAACGCCGCAAGATCCTGAAGGGCGCCAGCAATCGCCCCATCCCGCGATTAAGCCCGGCACAAGCGGATAGGCCAGCCCCGGGAAGGGCGGCATGGTCCTGTCCCTGAGCAGTTGCTCGGTGCCGGTGCTGGTGCCGCCCCTTGCGCAGAAACCTTGCCTGGATGAATGCCTTTCGCGGCCATCTAGGCAGGTCGCTCGGCGCTGAACGCGATCCCTTCAGGCAGCGTGAACAGCGCATCGATGTCGGGAACTTCATCGATGAAGCCCTGCGCCTGCAGGTAGCCGGCGAGCTTGGCGATCACCATCCGGTTCACCGGCGTGAGCCCATAGGGCAGCGGATCGCCGCCGAAGATGTCGAATACGCGCGCCCAGGTGTTTTTCGCCCACGGCATCAGCGACGAACCGATCTTCCGTGCATAGGCCTCGCGCTTGGCATCCACGTACGACTGCGCGACTGCGGCCAGCAGGCCCGGGTGCCGCTCGTGCACGTCGGTGCGCACCACCACGCAGTGATTGATCGGGTAGATGCCGGTGCGTTCGTAGTAGGCGAGCTCGGTCGCCTCCGCATCGCGCAGCACGGTGCGCAGCCGGCGCTGGTGCAGCGGCTTCTGGAAATCCTTCACCACGAAGCCGAGGCTCGCGTCCGCATGCCCCGCGAGCAGCAGGTCTTCGGTCGCGCCTTCCATGAAGTCGATGCGTGCGCCGGCCGGTGGCGCGTGGCGCTGGTTGCGTCCGGTGACCCAGGTGATCGAGCGCCAGTCGACGCCGTACTCGTCCTCGAGAAGGCCGCGCACCCAGGTCGCCGCGGTCATCGTGTAGTCGTCGACCGCGATGCGCCGCCCGCCCAGCTGCGCCAGGGACACGATGTCGCTGTCGCGCCGGGTGATCAGCGTGCCGTGGCGGAATGCGCGGTTCGGGAATACCGGGATGGCGGTCACCCAGTCCTCGCCGTTGGCACGCAGCGTGAGGTAGTTCGCGAGCGAGAACTCGCACACCTCGTATGGACGGCTGTGCATCATCGCCTTGAAGATGTCGTTCGGCGACGACGGCTCGAAGGTGAAGCGGAAACCGAGCCGCTCGCCGGGCAGGCCGATCAGATGCTCGTAGTCGCCGCCGCGGATGCAGAAGGTGGGTGTCGGCTCGGTGCGCATCGGTCGACGCTACAGGTACTGCCTGAACCAGGCGATCGTCTCGGCGTACACGACCTGGCACATCTCGGTGTTGCGGAACTCGTAGCTGTCGTAGTGGCCGGCTTTCGGAAGCTTGACCAGCTTCTTCGGTTCGCCGCACTTCTCGTGGCAGATCAGTTGCTGCTCGGGCGGCACCAGGTTGTCGTGCTCGGCATAGATGGTGAGTACAGGACGCGGGCTGATCTTGTCCACGACCCAGTCCGGGCGGTAGCGCATCACCGCCTCGCCGCTCTCGATGTCGCGTTCCTCGCTCTGGAACGTGTGGCCGGCCTGCGCATGCATCTCGCGCTGGCGCTGCGACTCGGGGTCGCGCAGCATGATCTCGCCGTTGGGCACCAGCGTCGACTGCCCGGTCACCACGCGGCTTCGCGCCTCCTGCAGCACGCGCTCCTTGAATGCGAGCCACTCCCACGGCCGGCGGATCCGGCGCATCCACTCCTCGCCGTTCATCACGCCGACGCTGGTGACCAGCACCTTCACCCGTTCGTCGTGCGCGGCGACCCATACGCCGTTGGCGCCGCCGAGGCTGGTGCCGTAGATCGCAAGGCGCTCCGGATCGATGCCGTCTACCGTCTGCATGTAGCTCAGTGCGTCGTAGGTGTTCTGCGCCTGCTCCAGCGGCCGGTGCCGGTTGCGCTTGCCCTCGCTCTTGCCGAAGCCGACATAGTCGTAGCCGAGCACGAACCAGCCCTCGGCGCACAGCCGCTTCATCATGTGCGTGCAGTCGGCCTGCGTGTTGCCACTGTAGCCGGCCAGCACCAGGATACCCGGGCGCCGCGCGTCGCCCGGCTTCCAGTCCTCCGGCGTGTAGAGGTAGCCCGCGATGCGGTCGCCGTCGCTGAAGAAGGAGACTTCGGTGTGTTCCATGTGCGTCGTCCGGAAAAGAGGGGATGGATGGAGTTCTGGGGAGGGGGTTACTCGGCCTTGATGCCCATTTCGCGGATCACCCGGGCCCAGAGGGCGGTTTCGTCGGCGATCACCTTGCGGAATGCCTCGGGGGTGCTGCCGACGACATCCGCGCCTTCACGCGAGAACCGCTCGGCGACGTCCGGTGAGCGCGCTGCCCTGACCACATGCTCGTTGAGCAGCTTGATGATCGGTGCCGGTGTCGACGCAGGGGCCAGCAAGCCGACCCAGGTCTGGAAATCGAAGCGTGGCATGCCGGCTTCGGCCGTCGTGGCTACCTCGGGCAGCATCGCGAGCCGCTTGCCGCTGGTCACCGCCAGCGCGCGCAGGCGGCCCGACTGGATATGGCCGACGGCCGCGAGCGGCGTCTGGAAGGTCACTTCGGTCTCGCCGCCGATCGTCGAGGCCATGGCCGGACCACCGCCCTTGTACGGGACGTGCACCAGGTTCGCGCCACTGATGTACTTGAACAGTTCCGCCCCCAGGTGGGTCAGCGTGCCGGCACCGGAGGACGAGTAGTTGATCGCGCCCGGCTTTGCCTTCGCCAGGCGGACCAGGCCCTGCAGGTCGCGCACCGGCAGGGACGGATGCGCGACCACGACCACCGGGCCGTTCACTACCAGGGAGATCGGCGCGAAGTCCTTCTCGGGTGTGAAGCCGAGTTTCGGGAACAAGGCCGGGTTGGCGACCAGCGGCGCGGTATTCGCGAGCAGCGTGTAGCCGTCGCCAGGCGCGCGCGCGACCACCTCCATGCCGATGTTGGTCGATGCGCCCGCACGGTTGTCGATCACCACTTGCTGGCCGAGCGACTCGGACAGCTTCGGTGCCAGCAGGCGTGCGGTGGCGTCGACGCTGCCGCCGGGCGGTACCGGCACGATCACGCGCACCGGGCGCTGCGGGAAGTCGCGCGGCTGGGCGAAGGCAGTTGCAGCCACGGCAGCGAGCGCCAGCGGCATCAACGTGCGCGGGGTTCTCATCAGATGTTCCTCCATCGATAATGCACGCGCCGGTGTGTCCTGCTGACGGGAACCTGATTCCGGCGAATGGCGGGCTCATGGCCACGCGGAGAAACTACCGCATTACGCGAGCGCCGTGTCGCTGCGTGATCACGAACGCACGAACCAACGCATACCCTCCCGGGAAGAGTCTGATGGCAACGAAAGCACTGACATGAGCGACCTGCCACCGCTGCCGCCGGCACCGATCGGCCGTTACCGCCACTACAAGGGCAACGAGTACGAGCTCATCGGCGTTGTGCGCCACAGCGAGACGCTCGAGCCGCTGGTGCTGTACCGGCCGCTGTACAACGACAGCGGCCTCTGGGTGCGTCCGCACGCCATGTTCTTCGGCGAAGTCGAGGTCGACGGCCTGCGCCAGCCTCGCTTCGCCTTCCTCGGCGCTCAGCTGCCCGGCAGGATGCCCGGCGCGAGCGTGTAGCAGTAGTCCGAGACATCGCCCGGCTTGCAGAACCAGACGCGATCCTTCAGCGGATGGTTCACGCAGTGCGCGAGCGCGTTGCGCAGCACACGCAGCCGGAACGGCTGGCCGAACACGTACGGATGGATCGACAGGTTGCACACCAGCGGCGCGTGCTCGCTCTGTTCGACCATCTCGTCGAACTGGTCGACCAGCATGTCGCAGAACTC
>CANGXU010000246.1 GCA_947457885.1 Betaproteobacteria bacterium | reverse complement strand
GGCGGCCGCCAACGGCTGGCCGGATGCGACGGTGAGTGCCATGCCGCGCCCGGTCTCCCCGTTCAACTGGATGGTGACCGTCGAGAACGGCGAGCGCTACGAGGTTGCGCAGATCAATCTGCGCCGCGCCGAACCGCTGGCGGCCGGCGACGACGCCGGGCTCCTGCGCCGGCTCGACGCGGCCTACCGCCCGGTCGCACTGGCCGCATGGGCACCGGCGACGCGCTTCGGCATAGACGAGGATGCGCGCGAAATCGCGCAGGCCGTTTGGGACCAGCCGGGTTTCGAGACGATGCGCTGGTTCTATGCGCTGCCGGCGCTGTATGCGATACAGCGCGCGAGCGGCGAGCAGTGTGCATGGTTCCAGGACCTGCGCTTCGCGGTACCCGGCCGCGCCTCGGTACCGTTCCGTTATGGTATGTGCCGCGCCAGCCCGTCCGCACCGTGGCAGCGCTTCGAGATGGTCGGCGAAGACGGGCGCCGGCCGTTCTGACAGGAGGAATACCCACGATGGTCACGCCGGAGCAGGTCAAGCAGTACATCGAGCAGGGCATGCCCTGCGAGTTCGTCGAGGTCAGTGGCGATGGCGCCCATTTCGAGGCGGTGATCGTCAGCACGCTGTTTGCCGGCAAGAACAAGGTGCAGCAGCACCAGGTGGTCTACAAGGCGCTCGGTGACCGCATGCGCGAAGAAATACACGCGCTGTCGATGCAGACGCTCACGCCCGAGGCCTGGAAGGCCCGCGGCTGAAATCGGTGTCCCGGCCTGCGTCGGGCCTCAGCGCGGCCCGGGCTCGAGTCGCAGCAGCCGGCCGGCCCGCTCGTCGGTGAGCAGATAGACCAGTCCGTCCGGACCGACGCGCACGTCGCGGATGCGCGCCACGCCATGCAGCAGCCGCTCCTCGTGAACGACCTTCTCGCCGTCGAGTTCCAGGCGGTGCAGCGCTTGTCCGCGCAGCGCACCGACCAGCAGGTTTCCACGCCATGCGGGGAAGGCGCTGCCCGTATAGAAGGCCATGCCCGAGGGGGCGATCGACGGTGTCCACCGCGTCAGCGGCTGTTCCATGCCGGCCCTGGCGGTACCTTCGCCGATCCGGGTACCGATGCCGTAATTGACGCCGTAGGTGATGATCGGCCAGCCGTAGTTGCGTCCTGCCCGCATCACGTTCACTTCGTCGCCGCCCTGCGGGCCGTGCTCGTGCGTCCACAGTTCACCGGTCACCGGATGGATGGCCGCACCCTGCATGTTCCTGTTGCCCAGGGTGAACTTTTCCGGGCGGGCGCCAGCCACCTTGACGAAGGGATTGTCCGCTGGCACCCGGCCGTCGTCGTGCAGCCGGATCACCGATCCGGCGTGGTCGTCCAGCCGTTGCGCGCGCTGCATCTCGCCCCGGTCGCCGAGCGTGATGTACAGGAAGCCCTTCGCATCGAACGCGAGCCTGGAGCCGAAGTGCTGGCCGCGCGTGGATCGCGGCGCCATCCGGAACACGCTCTTCACGTCTTCGAACACCATGCGACCCGAGTGCTCGACCAGCCGCCCGCGCACCACCTCGGTGCCGACGCCGTCGGCATCGCCGCTCGCCAGCGACAGGTAGATCCACCGATTGGCCGCGAACTGCGGATGCAGCGCCACGTCCAGCAGTCCACCCTGTCCGACCACCGCTACCCGTGGCAGTCCCTCGACCGGACGCGGATCGGCCACGCCATCGCGGCCGACCACGCGCAGCCGACCAGGCCGTTCGGTCACCAGCATCCGCCCGTCGGGCAGGAAGGCGAGGCTCCACGGAAACTCGAGCCCGGCGGTGAGCGTGTTCACGCGCACCGAGCCGCGCTCGCCCTGCACGATCTGCATGTCCGCTTGCTGGGCCGATGTGTTGGCAGGCAGCGTCGTCGCGATTACCACGGCGAGCATTGCCGGCACGAGGCGCAGCAAGGGCCCTCGCGCAGTGGCACGCATGGCGCGGGCAGGGCCAGCGGGACGGGGTGCGCGCGACGCGCGGTTGAACAACGGCAAGGCCATGGCGATGCTCCATGCAGATGCGCGGATGATCCCGCAGGATAGCAATGCCGTGCTCCGTGCGGCGCTGTCAGTCGGCATGTGCGGTGCCCTCGCGAGGGCGATCTGCCGTCGGTATACTCGGCGGCTTTCCGTCTCGAACCTGGGGCGGGCTTCCCGGCCGCGATCATCGGGGCCGCCGGGCCGGGAGCGGGACAGTCCCGGTCGCGACCCGCGCGACCGCGGATCGCCCTCTCACCATGCCGACCGAAGGTCACGAAGGAGCGCCGTACATGCCGCCCGACCAGGAAATCCGCGCTGCTGCGCTCGACTATCATCGTTTTCCCCGCCCCGGGAAGATTTCGGTTACCCCGACCAAAGGCCTGACCAACCAGCGCGACCTCGCGCTCGCTTATACGCCCGGCGTCGCCGCCGCCTGCGAACTGATCGCGGCCGACCCCTCCGAGGCGCGCAACATGACCAGCCGCGGCAACCTGGTGGCCGTGATCACCAACGGCACTGCGGTTCTCGGGCTGGGGGCCATCGGCCCCCTGGCCGCGAAGCCGGTGATGGAAGGCAAGGCGGTCCTGTTCAAGAAGTTTGCGGGCATCGACGTGTTCGATATCGAGATCGACGAGCGCGACCCGCAGAAACTCGTCGATGTCATCGCCGCCCTCGAGCCGACCTTCGGCGGCATCAACCTCGAGGACATCAAGGCGCCGGAGTGCTTCTACGTCGAACGCAAGCTGCGCGAGCGGATGAAGATCCCGGTCTTCCACGATGACCAGCACGGAACCGCGATCATCGTCGGTGCGGCCATCCTGAACGGCCTGAAGGTTGTCGGCAAGGATATCGACAAGGTGCGCCTCGTCGTCTCGGGTGCCGGTGCCGCCGCGCTCGCCTGCCTCGACCTCCTGGTCAGGATGGGGCTGCCGCGCCGGAACATCACCGTTACCGACATCGAAGGCGTGGTCTACAAGGGCCGCACTAAACTGATGGACCCCGACAAGGACGTCTACGCGATCGACACCGAAGCGCGCACGCTCGGCGAAGTGATCGCGGGGGCGGACGTGTTCCTCGGCGTGTCCGCCGGCAACGTGCTCAAGGCCGAGATGGTCAAGCAGATGGCCGACCGTCCGCTGATCCTCGCCCTCGCCAATCCGAACCCGGAGATCCATCCGGCGGAGGCACGGGCGGCACGGCCGGATGCAGTGATCGCGACCGGCCGTTCCGACTATCCGAACCAGGTCAACAACGTCCTCTGCTTCCCGTTCATCTTCCGCGGCGCGCTCGACGTCGGCGCGACCACCATCAACGAGGAGATGAAGATCGCCGCCGTACGCGCGATCGCGGAACTGGCCCAGGCCGAGCAGTCCGATATCGTGGCCGAGGCCTACGGTACCGATTCGTCGCTGTCCTTCGGTCCCGACTACCTGATCCCGCGTCCGTTCGACCCGCGGCTGATCCTGAAGATCGCGCCCGCGGTGGCGAAGGCGGCGGTGGCCAGCGGCGTGGCGACGCGCCCGCTGACGGACTGGGATGCCTACGAACAGGAACTGAAGCAGTTCGTCTACCAGTCAGGCTTCGTGATGAAGCCGCTGTTCAGTGCCGCCCGGCACTCCCCCAAGCGCGTGGTCTATGCCGAGGGTGAGGAAGAGAAGGTCCTGCGCGCCGTACAGATCGTCGTCGACGAGAAGCTCGCGCGGCCGATCCTGATCGGGCGCCCGGACGTGATCAACACCCGAATCGCGCGGCTGGGCCTTCGTATCCAGGAGGGTCGCGACTTCGAGATGGTCAACACCGAGAGCGATCCACGCTACCGCGAGTACTGGCAGCTCTATCATCAGATCATGGAGCGCGACGGGGTATCGGTCGAGTACGCCAAGCTCGAGATGCGGCGCCGTCCGACACTGATCGGCGCGACGCTGGTGCGTCAGGGCGAGGCCGACGCCATGCTCTGCGGCACCGTGGGCATCTACCAGCACCACCTGCGCTACATCGAGCGCATGATCGGGCTGAAGCCGGGTGCGAAGACGTTCGGCGGCATGAATACCCTGATGCTGCCCAAGCGTACGCTGTTCATCGCCGACACCTACGTGAACTACGATCCGACCGCGGAGCAGTTGGTCGAGATCACGACGATGGCCGCCGAGGAAGTGCGCCGGTTCGGCATGGTGCCCAAGGTTGCACTGCTGTCGCATTCGAGCTTCGGGAGCCACGACTCGCCGTCCTCGCGCAAGATGCGCGAAGTGCTGGTCAGGCTGCGCGAGGTAGCGCCGGGTCTCGAAGTCGAGGGCGAGATGCACGGCGACGCTGCCATCTCGGAAGCGATCCGAAGCGCGCAGTTCCCGAACTCGAAGCTCAAGGGCGAGGCCAACCTGCTGATCATGCCGTCGATCGACGCTGCGAACATCGCGTTCAACCTGCTCAAGCAGGCGGCTGGCGATGGCATCACGGTCGGGCCGATCCTGCTCGGGGCGGCCAGACCCGCGCACGTGATCACGCCGAGCGCTACCGTTCGACGTATCGTCAACATGACCGCCGTGGTGGTGGTCGATGCCGCCGGCAAGCCGGCGCTGTCCGTGTAGTGAACAGGCAGTGGAGGAAGGAAAGATGAGTACCGACAACGGCACCGGATTCCGGGAAGAGAAGGACACGATGGGCATCATGCGGGTGCCCGACGCGGCGCTCTGGGGCGCGCAGACGCAGCGCTCCCTGGAAAACTTCCGCATCTCGTCCGAGAAGATGCCGATCGACCAGGTGCATGCGCTGGCGATGGTGAAGAAGGCCTGCGCGGCGGTGAACGCCGAACTGGGCCAGCTGCCGGCCGACAAGGCGAAGGCGATCATCGCCGCCGCCGACGAAGTGCTG
>CANGXU010000245.1 GCA_947457885.1 Betaproteobacteria bacterium | reverse complement strand
CGGCGACGCCCAGCACGCTTGGCACCGCACCGCCGACCTGAGCTTCGACACCTTCGTGCTCACCAATCCGCTCGGTGCGCCAGCGCCGGCCGGACAGTCTGCACCGGCGAAGAAGTAGTTCGCCAGACGAAGGCGCGGAACGGCTGGGGTAACGGCTGGGGTCAGACCCCGGGGCTGGCTATTTCGTGAAGTTGAGCACCAGGCCGGGGAACGCGATCAGCAGCCCGACCATGATCAGCTGGATGATGATGAACGGAATCGCGCCGAGGTAGATGTCGGTGGTCCTGATCGACGGCGGCGCGACGCTGCGCAGATAGAACAGCGCGAAGCCGAACGGCGGATGCATGAACGAGGTCTGCATGTTCACTGCGATCAGCACGGCGAACCAGACCAGGTCGATGCCCAGCTTGTCGGCGACCGGGCCGAGCAGCGGCAGCAGGATGAATGCGATCTCGAAGAAGTCGAGGAAGAACGACAGCAGGAAGATCAGCACGTTCACGAAGACGAGGAAGCCCGTCTGCCCGCCGGGCAGGCCGGTCAGCAGGTGCTCGACCCACAGGTCGCCGTCGAGCCCGCGGAACACCAGCGTGAAGATCGTCGCGCCGATCAGGATGAAGATGGCGAAGCTGGTCAGGATGGTCGTCTGCTCCATCGCTTCGCGCAGCACGCGCCGGTCGAGCCGGCGGTTGGCAGCGGCGAGCCCGAGCGAACCCAGCGCGCCCATCGCGGCGGCCTCGGTTGGCGTTGCCAGCCCCATGAAGATGGTGCCGATCACCAGGAACAGCAGAACGATGGCTGGCACCAGTGCCTTCAGGGCGCGCAGCAGCAGCGCCCGGTCGCGCGGCTGACGTTCCGCTTCGGGGATCGCCGGGACCGCATCCGGGTAGAGCAGCGAAACGAGGAAGATGTACAGCGCATAGAGGCCGGTGAGCACCAGGCTCGGCACCAGCGCGCCTGCGTAGACGTCGCCCACCGAGATGCCCAGCACCTCTGCCATGACCACCAGCACGATCGACGGCGGCACGATCTGCGCGAGCGTGCCGGAGGCGGCGATGACGCCGGTCGACAGCCGGGTCGAGTAGCCGTGGCGGAGCATCACCGGCAGCGAGATCAGGCCCATCGCGATCACCGTCGCGGCGACCACGCCTGCAGGTCCGCCGAGCAGCGCGCCGACGAAGATCACCGCATAGGCGATGCCGCCCTTCACCGAGGCGAACACCTGGCCCATGGTCTCCAGCATCTCTTCCGCGATGCCGCTGCGCTCCAGAACCACCCCCATGAAGGTGAAGAACGGGATCGCCAGCAGCGTCTGGTTGGACATGATGCCCAGCACACGCTCCGGCAGCGCCTGCAGCAACTGCGGCCCGAAGGCCCCGGCCTGGATCCCGATCAGCGAGAACGCCAGCCCGACCGCTGCCAGCGAGAACGCGACCGGGTAGCCGACCAGCAGGAACACGACCATCGTCGCGAACATCGCGGGGGCGAGAAGTTCGATGCCCATCAGCGCGCGTCCGCTACTGCAGTTCGCGCCGCTGTACCGGCGCCGGTGCCAGCCCGCGCAGGAAGGCGACCCGCTTGATGATCTCGGATATCCCCTGCAGCGTGAGCAGTGCGAAGGCCAGCGGAATTGCCGCCTTGATCGGCCAGCGCGCCAGCCCACCGACATCCGGCGAACCCTCCCATACCTCGATCGACGAGGCGACCATCGGCAGCGAGAGCACGGTGAGCGCGATCGTCGTAGGCAGGAAGAAGAACAGGCCGCCGAGGATGTCGATCCAGGCCTGGCGCCGGGGCGTCTGTCGGCCGTACAGAACGTCGACCCGCACATGCCCGCCGCGCGCCAGGGTGAACGCGGCTCCGAACAGGAAGATCAGCGCGAACATGTACCACTGGAGCTCGAGCAGGCCATTCGATCCGAAACGGAATCCGTAGCGCAGGATCGCATTGGCGGTAGCCACCAGCACGACCACCAGCGTCAACCAGCAGGCGAGCCGCCCGATGCGTTCGTTCACCGTATCGATCGCTCGCGCTGCGCTCAGCAACGTCTTCAATCCTGCTCCTTGCGTACCTGTCCGGACCCATGAGTACCATGCAGCGGGGCAGCGCGCCAAGGGTGGGCGGCGGTCGGGCCGCCGGTCAACAGCGCGAATGTTGCTAAAATCAAGCCTTTGCAGCGTTCCGGAGCGGCCAGATGTTCAGCGAGAAAGACCGAATCGAAGGTTTCGACCCAGAACTTTGGGCCGCCATGGAGCATGAGCGCCAGCGCCAGGAAGACCACATCGAGCTGATCGCCTCCGAGAACTACGCGAGTCCGAGGGTGCTGGCCGCCCAGGGCTCGGTGCTCACCAACAAGTATGCCGAAGGCTATCCCGGCAAGCGCTACTACGGCGGTTGTGAGTTCGTAGACGTCGCCGAGACGCTGGCAATCGAACGGGTGAGGCAGTTGTTCGATGCGCCATACGCGAACGTGCAGCCGCACTCCGGCGCGCAGGCCAACATGGGCGTCTACCTGGCGATGCTGTCGGCCGGCGACACGATCTTGGGCATGTCGCTCGCCCACGGTGGCCACCTGACCCATGGCGCGACGGTCAACTTCAGCGGCAAGTTGTACAAGTCGGTCGCCTACGGCCTGGATCCGAAGACCGAGGAGATCGACTATGACCAGGTCGCCGCGCTCGCGCGCGAGCACCGGCCGAAGATGATCGTTGCCGGGGCTTCGGCCTATGCGCTGCAGATCGACTTCAAGCGCTTCCGCGCGATCGCCGACGAGGTTGGCGCGCTGTTCCTGGTCGACATGGCTCACTATTCGGGGCTGGTCGCAGCCGGGGTCTACCCGACGCCTGTGCCGTATGCAGACTTCACCACCAGCACCACCCACAAGACCCTGCGCGGGCCGCGTGGCGGCTTCATCCTGTCGCGCACCGAAGCCCATGCGAAAGCCATCAACTCGGCGATGTTCCCGGGCGTCCAGGGCGGCCCGCTGATGCACGTGATCGCGGCCAAGGCAGTCGCCTTCAAGGAAGCGATGGAGCCATCATTCCGTGCCTACCAGCAGCAGGTGCTCGAGAACGCGCGCACGATGGCCGGCGTGCTGCAGGCGCGCGGCCTGCGCATCGTATCGGGCCGCACCGACTGCCATCTGTTCCTGGTCGACCTGCGGCCGAAGAACGTCACCGGCAAGGTGGCCGAGGCGCTGCTCGGCAGCGTGCACATGACGGTTAACAAGAACGCGATCCCGAACGACCCGGAGAAGCCGTTCGTCACGAGCGGCATCCGGCTCGGTTCCCCGGCGATGACCACGCGCGGCTTCGGTGCTGCCGAAGTCACGCGCGTCGCGCACCTGATCGCCGATACGCTGGATGCTCCTGCCGATGCCGCCGTCGCGGAGCGGGTTCGCAGCGAAGTGAAGGCGCTGTGCGCGCGCTTCCCGGTGTACGGTGCGTGAGTAACCACCGCAGCCGCGCTAGCATGGTCACCGCGCCGGCATCGCCCGGGGGGCGCGCATGAAGTGCCCCTGCCCGAGGGGCAGTGACACCAAGGTCATCGACTCGCGGGAAAGCGAAGACGGCAAGGCGATCCGCCGCCGCAGGGCCTGCCTGTCCTGTGACAAGCGCTTCACGACGTTCGAGAAGTTCGAGCTGCGTATGCCGCACATCATCAAGGGCAGCGGTATCCGCGAGGAGTACGACGAGGACAAGCTTCGGCTTGGTTTCGAGCGGGCGCTGCACAAGCGGCCGGTACCGGTTGAGTATGTCGATGCCGCAGTCGACCGGATTTCACAGAAGCTGCTCTCCATGTCCGAGCGAGAGATCGATTCGCGCAAGGTCGGCGAACTGGTGATGCAGGAACTGCGCAAGCTCGACAAGGTGGGTTACATCCGTTTCGCATCGGTCTATCGCGACTTCCAGGACGTCGACGACTTCCGCGACGCGATCAAGGAAGTCCAGCGCGTGCCGGCGCGCAAGCGCCGGCAGGCCTGAGGCGGCCATGCCGGAGGCTGAGATGCTGCCGGGCGGTGGTGCTGACGACGCATGGATGGCGCGCGCGCTCGAACTCGCGGCGCGAGGCCTGTTCACTGCGACGCCGAATCCGAGAGTCGGTTGCGTACTGGTGCGCGGCGGCCGCGTGATCGGTGAGGGCTTCCACGCGGTCGCCGGCGGGCCGCATGCCGAGGCCGCCGCGCTGGCCGCAGCGGCCGCTGCCGGTCAGGATCCGCGAGGCGCGACCGCCTACGTGACCCTCGAGCCCTGCAGCCACTTCGGCCGCACGCCGCCCTGTGCCGAGGCACTGGTCGCTGCGGGCATCGAACGGGTGGTCGCCGCGATGGAAGACCCGAACCCCAAGGTGGCCGGTCGGGGGTTCGCCCGGCTGCGGGCGGCGGGCATCGACGTGATGTCGGGGGTGCGTGCCGCCGAGGCGCTCGACCTGAACGTGGGCTTCGTGTCGAGGATGACACGCGGCCGGCCGTGGGTGCGGCTGAAGGTCGCCGCCACCCTCGACGGCCGTACCGCGCTGTCGAACCGTGCGAGCCAGTGGATCACCGGCGAAGCCGCGCGCGCCGATGGCCATCGCTGGCGCGCGCGCGCGTGCGCGGTGCTGACCGGCATCGGCACTGTTCGCGAGGACGATCCGCAGCTCACCGTACGGGCGATCGAGACGCCGCGCCAGCCACTGCCGGTGGTGGTCGATTCCCGTCTCCAGCTGTCGCCGCGGGCAAGGTTGCTCGCGGGTGGGCGTGCGCTGGTGTTCGCGGCGGTCGATGATCCGATCGCACGGTCAGCCCTCGAGGCGGGCGGCGCCGAAGTGGTGCTCTGCCCGAACGCCGCGGGCAAGGTCGACCTGCCGGCAATGCTGCTCGAACTCGGTCGACGCGG
>CANGXU010000244.1 GCA_947457885.1 Betaproteobacteria bacterium | reverse complement strand
GCGGCCGTGGCCACCGGCCGCCTGCTCGGCCTCGACACGGTGAAGATGGCCCATGCGATCGGCATCGCCGCGACATCGGCGACCGGGCTGGGCGAGATGATGGGCGGCATGTCGAAGAGCTACAACATCGCGCGCGCTGGCCGCGAAGGCCTGAACGCTGCGCTGATCGCGGCCACCGGCTTCACCTCGTCGCTGCGCGCGATCGAGGCACCGCGTGGCTTCGCCGTCGTGCTGGCCGACGGATTCGACGAGGACCGTCTCACCGGGTCGCTGGGCGAGCGCTGGGAGGCGGCACTCGACACCTACAAGCCCTATCCCTGCGGCATCGTGCTGCATCCGCTGATCGATGGCTGCCTGCAGGTGGCGGCGCAGTCGGGTGCGCCGGCAGCGGCGATCGAACGCGTCGAAGTGAAGGTACATCCGCTGGTGATGGTGCTCACCGGACGCACCGATCCGAAGGACGGGCTCGAGTCGAAGCTGAGCTTCACCCATGCCTGCGCAGTGGCCCTCGCCGACCGGTCGGCCGGCGTCGACCAGTTCACCGACGCGCGCGCAGTCGATCCGGCGATCGCGGCGCTGCGTACCCGCATCCACCCGGTGGTGGACGAGAGCCTGGGCACCGACCAGTCCGCCGTGACGCTGATGCTCACCGACGGCCGGCGCTTCGAGGCACGCGTCGAACATGCAACCGGCAGCGTCGTCAATCCGATGTCCGACGCGGCACTGGATGCGAAGTTCATCGCGCTTGCCACGCGCACGCTCGGCGCAGACGCAGCGCGCACGCTGTGCACGATGTGCCGTGGCATCGACGACATCGACGATCTCGGTCCGCTGTTCGCGCGCGCGGCCGGTGGTGGCTGATCCCGCAGTCGGCCCGGCCGGCCTGACGCTGCTGGCCATCGCCTGGGCACTGTACTTCTGCCTGCACTCGCTGCTCGCGGCCACGCCGGTGAAGACCATGGTCGCAGCGCGCCTGCCGCGGCTCGCGCCGGCCTACCGGCTGGCCTACAACGGCGTGGCGCTCGCCGTGCTGCTGCCGGTGCTGTGGCTGCAGTGGCAGTTGTCCGGTGCCCCGCTGTTCGAGATACCGGTGCCGGTACGGCTGGCCTGCGACATCGTGGCGATAGCGGCGGTAGCGGCCTTCCTCTGGACCCTGCGCTGGTACGACATGGGTGCGTTCACCGGGCTGCGCAACGAAGCGGCCGATGGCAGTGCCGGCTTCACGCTGTCGCCACTGCACCGGCATGTGCGGCACCCGTGGTACTTCCTGGCGCTGGTGATCGTCTGGACGCGGCCGATGGATGCGGCCTGGCTGGTGGCCTCGATCGCGATCACGCTGTACCTCGTGGTCGGCTCACACCTGGAGGACGCTAAGCTGGTGGATACCTTCGGCGAGGCCTACCGACGCTATCGTGAACGGGTGCCCGGGCTCTGGCCGTGGCCCGGGCAGAGCCTGTCCGCAGCCGAGGCCGGCGAGTGGATGGCGCGCCATCGCGAGCCTGGCGACGCCGCCTAGCCAGCGTCCGGCACGGCCATCCGCCGATACAGCCGGTCAGTACAGCAGATACGCGTACAGGTTCAGCGCGACGATCGACACGCCCAGCATCGTGACGAGGTAGGGCAGGTTCCAACGCATGTAGGTGCCGATCGGGATGCCGTAGCGTGCCTGCATGGTAAGTACGGTGCCGGACGTCGCGCAGGCCGGAAGCCCGATCGCCCAGGAACAGAGGAAGGCCAGCGCCAGCAGGTTCGGTTCCGGGGACAGCGGTGCCAGCCAGACACCGACCAGCGGGATGGAGACGATCGTGTGCAGCCCGGCCCATGCGACCAGGGTGCAGATGACCAGCACCACGCTCGCCTCGAAGCCGCCGAATCGGCTGAACGGCGCGCCGACCTCGAACACGGTGAGCAGCGCGGCGAGGCCGGAGGCAAGCATGCCGGCGGCGAGGAAGATCCAGAGTTCGCCGGCAAGCCCCGGAAGCCGCGTCGGCACATGCCGCTGCATGCGCACGGCGGCCGCCGAGACACCCTGCTTCACCGACAGCGCGGCTGCGGTGATCGCGATCGCCAGCAGGGCTATCACCGGCTGGATCGACCACGCCGGCTTCCACTCGTGGACCGCGAACACGCCGATGGCCAGCGCGAACGGGATCCACAGGCCGCCGATGTCCACCGGATAGCCTTCGAAATCGCGCGCATGGTCGAAGCGCTCGGTCGACAGCCAGACCCAGAGCACCAGCGTCGCGACAAGGCCGAGCGGCAATCCCATCATCACCAGCGTGAACAGGCTGGAGCCCTTGGCCACGGTCAGCGCGACCGCCATCGCGCCCAGGAACGGCGACCAGAACGCGCAGGTTGAGAATGCGGTACCCAGCGCCATCGCCTGCTGGCGGGTCAGCGTACCTTCCGGCGGTACCGGATAGGACGGCACCGGCACCCCGGTCCCGGGCGGGCGACGCAGCCGGTCGGCTGCGATCAGCGCGGCGGTCAGGTTGATCACCGCACCGAACACATGCACGCCGATGATCGTGCGCAGCAGGGCCAGGCGGCCGCGCCGCAGCGGCGCGTCGCCGGCGGCTTCGCGCACGCTGACCAGCGGCAGGAACGCGACGCCGACCAGCATCGTGATGATCATCGTGTTCATCGTCAGTGCGCGCGCCACCAGGCCCGACTGGCCGTGCATCGCACCCCACGCCATGCCGGCCGCGCCTGCAGCGGCCATCACGATCACCATGATCCGCTGGCGCCGGCCGAGCCGGTGCCAGAGCGGGAAAGCAGCCGCCCATGCAGCAAGGCCGGGCAGCCAGTCGGGCACCGCCGGCAGCACCTCCGCGGCGATGGCCAGCGCAACCACCGACATCAGCAGCCAGCCGCTGAGCCGATGCCGCCCGGACGGTTGCGGTTCGCTCACGGGCAGGGGACGGGCGGCGGTCTGCAGTGCATCCCACCGACTATAGCAGCCGGCCTGCGGCGCTTGCCTGCCAGTGCCTGCGCGGGCACTCTCCGGACATGGGTTCGCTCTTCCTGCTCAAGCTGGCGACGATGCCGCTGGTGATCGTCACTGCGACGCTGGCCGGGCGCCGCTACGGCGCCGCGGTCGCCGGGCTGATCCTCGGCCTGCCGATCGTGTCCGGACCGATCTCGGTGTTCGTGGCGGTGGAACAGGGCATCGATTTCGCACGCACGGCCGCCTCCGGAACCCTGCTCGGGCTGATCGCACTGGCGACCTACTGCCTGTCCTACGGCTTCGCCGCCCGGCGCTTCGACTGGTCGGGTGCGCTGGCGTGCGGCCTCGCCGCCACCGCCTCGATGGTCTGGCTGCTCGACACGACCGCGCTGCCTGAAGCTGCCGTGATCTGGGTTACGGCGTCGGCGATCGCGCTGGCGATATTGATCTGCCCTGCACCCGGTCCGGCACTGCGCCGCAGGCCTCCGCCAGCCTGGGACCTGCCCGCACGCGTCATCGTGTCGACCACCTTCATGATGACGGTCACGCTGCTCGCCGCATCGATCGGCCCGACGATGACCGGCATGGCATCGACCTTTCCCGTGATGCTCTCCGTGATGGCACCGTTCACCCACCGCGTCGAAGGACAGGCGGCCGTATTGTCGCTGCTGCGCGGCTGCATCGAAGGCCTGGTCACCTTCGCGCTGTTCTTCCAGGTGCTCAAGTTGACCCTGGGTACGTGGCCAGCGCCGCTTGCCTATGGCTGCGCGTTGCTTGCGACGCTCATCGTTGCAGCGGGCGTGCTCACCCTGCAGCGCCGCCGCGCGTGACATCCGGTGAATACGTGCAACGGAAGACATGGCAGAAACAGAAGGCCGCCACCTGCCAATTCCAGACGGTGGTCCAGAAGATGCCGACACCTAGCAGGAGCAATCCCCCCAGACTCAGCGCTCCGGACAACAGCACGTAGCACCAGGCCCGCCGATACTCGGCCCTGACACTTCGCAGCAAGAGAGCCAGCCTCTGCGATCGGTCGGCGTCGCGCCAAGGCGGACGAGAAGGAACTGCGGGCGATCGCTCGCAGTGAGATCGATTGAAGGCGGCGGTTCTGCGCCCGCAGGCGAGGCGCGATCAGCCGGGCGAGATCCTCTGCTGCCGCAACCGGAGCGGCACCCGCGCGGCGGTGAAGCTGGCCAACGCCAGCAACCAAGCGCTTGACCAGATCTAACCAGAGTCTGGCATCGGCTCGCCAACGCTCGGAGAGCTGCTTGGCCTGCCATGGCTTCGCCCCTCGTAGGAATCGAAGTTCCCGTTGCTGCGGTGCTATGTCGCGCGCAGGGACCCTCCGGGTGTGGTCCGACTGCTGGGGCGAACGCGAGGATATCGCGGCGATCTTGGGCGAGGAGTTCGCTTCGAGCTGACGGCACTCGAGACGCGGTGGGTGCAGGTCAGGAACTCAACGACCGGTCTCCGGTAGCCTGTTCGCCGAGCAAAACTCAAGACCTGACCCCAGTGGCCCCAGTGGCCGGTGGGCAGTGGTTTTTCATTCGACCTTCAGCCCGGCGAGTCCGATCGCGGTCTGGAAGCGCTTGTACTCTTCGCGGATCAGTTGGAGAAAGGCATCCGGCGTACTGGACATGGCTTCGCCGCCCTGGCGCTCCATCTGCTCGCGCGTCACCGGATCATCGACGACCTTGACCACCGCGGAGCGCAGCCGCTCGTACAGCGGCTTCGGCGGACCCGCGCGCGATGGTCCGGCAGGCAGCATCAGCCCCATCCATCCGGTGGACACATATCCGGGCACGCCAGCTTCGATGATGGTCGGCAGCGTCGGCGTCACCACGGAGCGCTTCTCGCCGCCGGTGGCCACCGCACGCAGCTTGCCGGCGCGGACATGACCCATCACCGCCGGCATCGGCGCGATCGTCACCTGCGCCTC
>CANGXU010000243.1 GCA_947457885.1 Betaproteobacteria bacterium | reverse complement strand
CTGCGCCCGCTCGCGGTCACCAGCGCCAGGCGCTCTGCCGCCATCCCCGAGATGCCGACCATCGCCGAGTCCGGCTTTCCCGGCTTCGAGGCGATCACCTGGCACGGCATGATGGTGCCGGCTGGCACCCCGGCGCCGATCGTGCAGCGGCTCAATGCCGAGACGGTGAAGCTCCTGAGGCAGCCCGAGTTCGTCGCCTGGCTGCTGTCCCAGGGTGCCGACGCCACGCCATCCACGCCGGAAGAGTTCACCAGCTTCCTCAAGGCCGAACTCGCGCTCTATGCCAGACTGGTCAAGCAGTCCGGCATGAAGCCGGACTGACCGCCCCGATGCGCACCATCCATCCGAAGCGGATCGGACTGGCCATCGTCGGCGCCGGCCGCGTCGGGCTGATGCGCGGCGAGATCGCCGCTCGGTTTCCCCAGGTCGACTGGATCGGCATCGCCGAGATCGACCCCGTGCGCGCAAGCCATGTCGCCGCGAAGCTCGGTGCCGACTTCGTCACCGCCGACTACCGCGAGCTGCTGCGACGGCCGGAGGTAACGGCCGCACTGATCTCCACCGTCGGCCACCTGCATGCAGATCCGACGCTGGCGGCGCTCGAGAATCCGAACAAGGTGTCGCTGCTCATCGAGAAGCCGATCGCCAACGACCTCGCGCAATCCGAGCGCGTGCTCGATGCGATCCGCCAGTCGGGGGTCGATGCCCTGATCGGCTACACGCAGCGCTTCCGGCGTCGCTGGATGGTGGCGAAGGACAAGGTCGCCAGCGGCGAACTCGGCGAAATCACGACCGTTTCCACCCGCGCCTTCCTCAACCGCATGGTCGCGCTCAATGCCTACCGGCGCGAGCCCGACCCGGTACCGAATTCACCGATGGTGATCTCGGGCACGCATGCCCTCGACATCGTGATGTGGCTGATGGAAGACCGGCGACCGGTCGAAGTCGACGCGCGCTCCATCGCGAAGACGCTCGGCCCCGCCTGCGGCGGCATCGACGCGACCGCCGGCACCATGGTCTTCGACGACGGCACGATCTACCAGAGCATGGTCAACTGGGCGCTGCCGGTGTCCTGGCCGGGTGCGGTCTACGGGCTGGAGGTCGGCGTGGTCGGCACCACCGGCGTGATGACCATCGACGACACCCACCGGGACTTCGTGATGGCCACCGAGGCTCCGCAGGGTGGGGCCTACCTGTCGGACGCCAGCCGGCGCGTCGACTTCATCGGCAGCACGCCCGCCGGCGACATGGCGCTCGGCGCGCTGCGCGGCCCGCTGCACGACGAGACCCAGGCGTGGCTCGAGCGGCTGTCCTTCGGCGCACGCACGATCCACGCGACCGCGGAAGAGGGCCACGACCGGTTGATGCTCGCCAAGGCCTACGACCTGTCGGCCCGGCTGCGGCGGCCGGTCGAACTGCCGATCGGCCCTGACGACGAGCACGCGCAGGCCTGAGCGCGCTCCAGGCGTCACCCGGCGCGCGGCTTCAGGCGGCGCGTGGCAGTCCTGCGAACACCAGGCCCGCCCATGCCAGCACATAGGCAGTCACCAGCGGCGGCAACAGCACGCGGCCGAGCCGGGGGCGCAGCTGCTGCAGCGCCAAGCCTGCCAGCGGCAGCAGCTGCTGTGCATGCACGGCCATGAAGTGGGCAGGCCGCAGGTCGGGCCCGCCGAGGTGCCAGCCGGCCACCGGCATCCCGCTGCCCGGCGGCGGCTGCAACCCGCCGAGCAGGAAGCCGCTCGCCACCGACAGCAGGAAGGTAAGCCACAGCCCGGCGACGACTGCGTGCACCAGCACCGTCGGCGGCAGCTGGCGCCGAAGCTGCCAGGCCAGTACCGGCTGCGTCGCGACCAGCAGGACCGCAGCCAGCCCCATCAGCCCGAACATCGCGGCATGGAAGGGATCGGCCGTGTTGTAGTGCGACGGCGCCCCGAGCGCCGCCTGCAGCGAGATGTAGCCGACCTCGAACGACATGGTGCCGATGACCAACCAGGTGAGCGCACGGATCGTGCGCGACTGCCGCTGCGCCTGCGGCAGCAGCCCGACGATCCAAGCCATGGTCAGTGCGAACAGCGCGCCCGAAGCCATGAACTTGAGCGGCTTGGCCCAGTTCGCGACGCCATGTACGGTGCGCGGATCGAGCGCGAGCGCGGCCAGCGTCGGGATCGCCAGCAGCAGCATCGCCAGCGCGAACAGCACCAGCGAACGCTGGTCGCGGTACAACCGGCGGGCCAGCTGAAGTACCGGCCTGCCCGGCGACAGCCCCGGCTCGACGAGTGTTCCAGCCATCGGCGGACCTTTTTGTTGACAGTGTCTACATGTTGCTCTACTTTCGTAGACACTGTCAACACCAGCTACCCTGCCATGGTTACCCCACCCGCGCCGATGCCGTACCGCAAGCCCGCACCGTTTCTCGAGCGTTACGGCCCATGGGCGTGGTGAAGGCAGGCGCGAAGGTGCGTACCAGGGTGCGGCCCACCGCACGGCCGGCGGACCTGCGCGAAGCCTGCGTGCAGGCCGCGCGCGAGGTGATCGCAGAGCGCGGCGTCGAGGGCCTGAGCATGCGCGACGTAGCGCGCAGGCTGGGCATCTCGCACCAGGCACCGTACCGGCACTTCGAGAGCCGCGACCACCTGCTCGCCGAGATCATGCGCCGCTGCTTCGCCGACTTCGCATCGTACCTGGACGCGCGTCCCCGGTCGGCGGATGACCGCGAAGACCTCGCGGCGATGGGCGAAGCCTACCTCGCCTATGCGGCCGCCAAGCCGCTCGAGTACCGGCTGATGTTCGGCACGCCGTGGCCGGCGCCGGCGCACCATGCGGGCCTGGTGGCCGATGCGGTGCATGCCTTCGATATCCTGCGCAACAACCTGCGGCGGCAGCACGGCGACGCACCGGGCATGCAGGCGCGGGCCGACCTCGATTCGATGTTCATCTGGTCAGCCCTGCACGGGATGGCCAGCATCACCCGCTCCCAGGCCATGGACTGCCTGCAGCTCGCGCCCGGGGTCGGCGCAGCCTTCAAGGACTACCTGATGCGCAAGATCGGCGCCGCGCTGGAGGTGCCGGTCGATCCGGGAGCGCCGCCGCGGCGCAAGGCAGGCCGGCGATGAACCGCCGGCTGCCGCGCCCGCCCGGCTACTTCGCCGGGATCACCGGCAGCATCAGCCAGGACCGCCGCTCGCCGCCCGAGTGGATGCTGTTGGTCGCACCGGCGTTGTAGTCGTTGTTGTAGTGCGTGAAGTGGCCGGTGCCCACGCCATCGCGCGGGGTGATGTCCAGCCGGAGCTTGTGGCCCTTGCGGAACACCATGCTGGTCGGCCAGATCTCGACCTGGCATTCGACCACCTGCCCGGGCTCGAGCCACCAGCGCTCGTCATGCGCATGGTAGGGACGGTAGGGCAGCGACTTTTCCGCGTCGAGCTTTCGGTGCGAAGCGCGCAGCCAGCCCTTGGTCACGCACTGCACCGGCTCTCCGCGCTGGCCCACCTCCTCGACGTCCTTGCCATCGGGACCGATATTGCGGATGGTGGCGTAGATGTCCATGTCTTCCGAGGTGCTGGCCACCCAGAGGTTCAGCACCAGTGGCCCGGTGACTTCCATGTCCTCGGCCATCGCCGGCGTCTCGAACGACACGCCCGAGCGACCCGATACCGGACGATAGTGGCCGGGGCCCGCCGAGTAGTCGATCGACTTCGCGGCAGCCAGCGCCTCGGTGGAAAGCGACCCTTCGGCCTTGCTGCTGCCCTTCGACGGCGCATCCTGCTCGATGTTCAGGTAGAACTTCGTCCACTGCGTGCGGGCGATCGGCCACTGGTCCTCGTTGCGGAACGCGTAGGGCTTCGTGCTGCCGCCGGTGCGGATCTCGAGCTTGACCGGCGGCTCGTCCATGATGCCGGTGTCGATGCCCTTGAGCCAGTGGTCGAACCAGCGCAGCTGGTCGATGCGCGCCTCGAGCGCGTGGAACGGGTGGAAGTGGCTGCCGGTATGGATGCGCAGCTTCTTGTGCTTCGAGGCGGCGAGCATGTAGGCCTCGGTGTTGCCGCGCAGGTGCATTGCAAAGCCGCCCCAGTTGCCGACGCTGTACATCGGCACCTTGATCCTGTCCCACTGCGCGCTCTTCTTCCGCCACTCGTCGGAGTCGAGGTCCTGGCGCATGTACTCCCACAGGATGTTGTTGTTGAACGCATCCGGGTTGTAGCTGCGCGGGCGCCCCAGCAGGTTGTGTGCCGTGGTGCTGTTGGCCCACTGCGAGATGAAGCCCATCGCGAAGATGCCGCCGTGGTAGGCCTGGTCGCGATACTGGTCGGCCCTGCCCTCCCACGGCATGATCGCCTTCAGCGACGGCGGCTGCAGGTTGGCGAGCCGGTACTGGAACGCCGCATGGTACGAGATGCCCAGCGTGCCCACGTTGCCGTTGCACCAGGGCTGCTTCGCGATCCACTCGACGCAGTCGTAGGAGTCGAGCCCTTCCTGGTACGAACTGGGGTCCGACCGGCCGGGCGACTTGCCGGTGCCGCGGGTGTCGACGCGCAGCAGGGCATAGCCGCGCGGACACCACCACAGCGGGTTGGCGGTCTCCCAGTTCATGTACGGGTTGCCCTCCTCCTCGCAGTCGTCCGGCGGGATCCAGATCTTGTCCTTCTGGTACGGCCCGAGGTTCATGATCACCGGGAAGCGCTCGTCGCCACCATCGGGCCGGAACACGTCGGCGAATATCAGCGTGCCGTCGCGCATCGGGATCTTCACGTCCTTCTCGACGATCATCGGGTAGTCGCGCGGCTGCGACATCTCCTGCTTCTCTGCCATCTGCTCTCTCCGTCTATCGTTCCGGCCTGATGTCTGCGGCCTTGATCAGCGCCGCGGTCTTGTCGTAATCGAACTGCACCTTCGCGGCGAACTGCTCGGGCGTGTTGGGCACGAACTCGATGCCCTTCGATGCCCACGACGCCTTCATCTCCGGCGTGGACAGTGCGCCCCCGACCACCGAGTTTAGCCGGGCGACGATCTCCCTCGGCGTTCCCGT
>CANGXU010000242.1 GCA_947457885.1 Betaproteobacteria bacterium | reverse complement strand
CTTGCCGGTTCCGTGACCCGCCTCCCGCCGCTGCGGGAGGATGCGAGCTTCGCTGCGCTGTTCCTGATGTCGCTTGCGCTCGGCGTGACCCTGATCTCATGGCAGGGCTCGAGCGTCGACCTGATGCACCTGCTGTTCGGCGCGATCCTCGCGGTGGATAACCCGGCGCTGCTGCTGATCGCCTCGATCGCCTCGGTGAGCGTGCTGGCGCTCGCGGTGATCTTCCGCGCGCTGGTGATCGAATGCCTCGATCCGGCCTTCCTGCGCTCGGTGCACGGCGGCGGGGCGCGCTACCACTTCCTGTTCCTGGTGCTCGTCGTGCTCAACCTGGTCGCCGGCTTCCAGTCGCTGGGCACCCTGATGACCGTCGGGCTGATGATGCTGCCGGCCGCCAGCGCACGATTCTGGACGGCGGGCATCGGGCCGATGCTGGTGTTCTCCGCCTGCGCGGCCTTTGCCTGCGGCTATGTCGGGCTGCTGGTGTCCTACCACGCGAACCTGCCGTCGGGCCCGTCGATCATCCTCACCGCTGGCGCGCTGTACGTGGTTTCGGTGGCCTTCGGGCGCCATGGCGGACTCGTCTCGAACTATCTGCGAGCGCCGCATTTCCAGCGCTGACGCGGGGCCCGCAGCCAGCTTTCGCTTTTCATCCGGAGCTCTACCGCAATGAATTCCCATCGCGCCTCCTCCCTGTGCGTGCCTCCCGCGCGCCGCCGCAACCTCGTCGCAGGGATGGCCGGCTTGCTGATGCTGCTGGCGGGTTGCGGTCCTTCCGCAGATGGCGGACGGGGATCCGATGCATCGAAGGCATCGGCCGCCACCACCGCCCCCGTCGTGGAACCGAAGCTGGCGGTGGTTGCCACCTTCACCATCCTTGCCGACCTGGTCGCCAATGTCGGCGGCGACCGTGTCGAGATCGCCATCCTCGTCGGATCGGACAGCGACGCCCATGTGTTCTCGCCGACGCCTGCCGCTGCGAAGACGATCGCCAGTGCGAAGGTCGTGTTCGTCAACGGGCTGGGCTTCGAAGGCTGGATGGACAAGCTGATCGCGGCCTCCGGGTACAAGGGGCCGCTGGTGGTGGCCAGCGATGGCGTGGACGTGCTGAAGGTGAAGCCGCAGGCGCATTCGCACAAGCATGGCCAATCCCATGTTCACGACCACGGTGAGGTCGACCCGCATGCCTGGCAGAGCCTTGCCAATGCCCGCCGCTATGTCGCGAACATTGCCGACGCGCTGTCGGCCGCCGATCCGGCGCACGAGGCGGGCTATCGCGCGCGGGCGAAGGCCTATGACGAGCAGCTGGCACAACTCGACGAGAGGGCCCGTGCGCGCCTGGGCGCCATCCCCGCGTCTGAGCGGCGGGTGGTCGTTGGCCATGACGCATTCGGCTATTTCGCGCGCGCCTACGGCCTCACGTTCCTGTCCCCACGCGGGGTGAACACCGACTCCGAGGCGAGCGCGAAGGACGTGGCGCAACTGGCGAAGCAGATCCGCGCGCAGCGCATCCGCGCGGTGTTCGTCGAGAACATCAGCGACCCGCGCCTGGTCGAGCAGCTGGCGCGGGAATCCGGCGCCCGCGTCGGGGGCACGCTTTTCTCCGACGCGCTGTCCGCGAAGGATAAGCGGGCACTGACCTATCTCGACATGATGAGTCACAATATCGATGAGGTGGCGAGGGCGCTCGCGCCCGCGGCCCCTGCCAACTGAACGCCGGCATGCCGCCGGGGCGTTGCGCCCTGAGGCGCGCGGGTCCAGTGAACAAACGCAACAAGATTGCATAAGATGTTCCTCGATGCTAACCTTCTCTCCGGAGGCAGCCATGCGCGCAGCAACCCCTGAATCCCGCCGTAGTTCCCCTGCAGCCGTGTCCGCGGCCGAGGAACTGATTCGTGCCACGGGCGCACGCGTCACGCAGGGCCGCATCCTCGTGCTCGAGGTCCTGCAGGCAGCGGGCCGGGCGCTTACCCACCACGAGATCGAGGCGGCGGTAACCGGCCCGCTCGACCGGGTCACCGTATACCGGGTGCTCGACTGGCTCACCCGCCAGCAGATCGCGCACAAGATCCCCGGAGACGACCGGGTGTGGCGGTTCACCATCGCCGGGCAGAAGCAGGCCCACCACCATGCGCACTTCCAGTGCACCGATTGCAGCCAGGTAATCTGCCTGGATGACGTCCCCACCACGCTGCGTCCGCGCCTGCCTGCCGGGTATCGATCCGCAGGCGTCGAGGTGACGGTCAAGGGCCAGTGCAAGGCCTGCGTGCGGCCCGCGCCGCGCCGAGTCAGGCGCTAGCGGGCAACGCGAGCGGGCGACGGGCCCTGCAGCCCGCGCGCCTGTCGACCGGATGCCGCGTGCGCGTTCCATCCCACCCGCATCCACCGTATCGAGTCGACCATCAAGGGCTTGCCATGACCAAATCCAGTACCGGGGCACGGCCGAAGATTCCGGTCACCATCCTTACCGGCTTCCTCGGCAGCGGCAAGACGACGCTGCTCAACCGGATCCTGAAAGAGCAGCATGGCCGGCGCATCGCCGTGATCGAGAACGAGTTCGGCGAGGTGGGCATCGACAACGAGATCCTGCTGCAGAACCCGGACGAGCAGATCGTCGAGATGAACAACGGCTGCATCTGCTGCACGGTGCGCGGCGACCTGATCCGCATCCTCGGCGAGCTCGAGAAGAAGCACCGCAAGCTGGCCTTCGAGCGCGTGATCATCGAGACCACCGGGCTGGCCGACCCTGCGCCTGTGGCCCAGACCTTCTTCGTCGACGACGCAATCGGCGACGCCTACGTGCTCGATTCCATCGTCACGGTGGTGGATGCGAAACATGGTTCCCTGCAGCTCGACGAGCACCACGAGGCACAGGAGCAGGTGGGTTTCGCGGACCGCATCCTGCTGTCGAAGACCGACCTGGTGGCAGAGGAAGAAGCTGCCGCGCTGATCGACCGGATCCGCCGCATGAACCCGCGCGCACCGGTGAAGCGGGTGCACTTCGGCGAGACGGATATCCGCGAACTGCTCGACGTGCGCGGCTTCAACCTGACCTCCATCCTGGAGATCGAACCGGCCTTCCTGGAGGACGTCGCGCACGAGCATGACGACGAGATCGGCTCGTTCGCCTGGCGCGACGACCGTCCGCTGGACATGGCGAAGCTCGAAAGCTTCCTCGATGGCGTGATCCGCTTCTACGGCCAGGACCTGCTGCGCTACAAGGGCGTGCTCAACGTCGCCGGCGAGGACACGCGGATGGTGTGCCAGGGCGTGCACATGATGATGGGCGGCTCTGCCGGCCGGCGCTGGCTGCCCGGCGACAAACGCACCAGCACGATGGTGTTCATCGGGCGCAACCTGCCGCGCGAACTGCTCGAGCAGGGGCTGGCCCTGTGCGTCGAAGGCGCGCCCGAACCGGTCGCGCCCGGCGTGGCCGCGGGCTGAGGCGCACCCGATGCCGGCGCCCGCGAACGTATCGTCCGCCCCTGGAAGCCGCGCGGTGCCCGACTGCAGGCTGCCGGTCACCGTGCTGTCCGGCTTCCTGGGTGCGGGCAAGACCACGCTGCTCAACCATGTGCTCAACAATCGCGAAGGGCGCCGGGTCGCGGTGATCGTCAACGACATGTCCGAGGTGAACATCGACGCCCAGCTGGTGGGCGACGGCGGTGCACAGCTGTCGCGCGCCGAAGAGAAGCTGGTCGAGATGAGCAACGGCTGCATCTGCTGCACGCTGCGCGAAGACCTTCTGGTCGAGATCGCCAAGCTGGCGGGCGAGGGCCGTTTCGACTACCTGCTCATCGAATCCACCGGCATCTCCGAGCCGCTCCCGGTCGCCGAGACGTTCACCTTCCGCGGCGAGGACGGCCGCAGCCTGGGCGATGTCGCGCGTCTCGACACGATGGTCACGGTGGTGGACGCGTTCAATTTCCTGCGCGACTACGAGACCGCCGACTTCATCCGGGAGCGCGGCCAGAGCCTCGGCGAAGAGGACGATCGCACGGTGGTCGACCTGCTGGTCGACCAGGTCGAGTTCTGCGACGTGATCGTGCTGAACAAGACCGACCTGGTCGCGGCGGAGGACCTCGAACGGCTGCGTGCGATCCTGCGCTCGCTGAACCCGGGCGCCGACATCGTCGATGCCGGCTTCGGCCAGGTGCCGCTGGCGCGCGTGCTCGACACCGGGCGCTTCGACTTCCAGCGCGCCGAGGCGGCGCCCGGATGGCTGCGCACGCTGCGCGGCGAGGAACGCTCCGAGTCGGAGGAATACGGCATCTCCAGCTTCGTCTATCGCAGCGGCGAACCGTTCCACCCTGCGCGTTTCTGGGACCTGATCCATTCCGGGGCTGAGGCCGCCTGGCAGGGAGTGGTCCGTTCCAAGGGCTTCTTCTGGCTGGCATCGCGCATGGATTTCGCCGCCAGCTGGTCGCAGGCGGGCGGCGCATGCCGGCATGGCGCCGCCGGCCTCTGGTGGTCTGCCGTCGATCCGTCGGAATGGCCGGAGACGCCCGAGGCGCGGGGCGAGATCGAGGCCATGATGACCGGGCCGCACGGCGACCGGCGGCAGGAACTGGTGTTCATCGGTATCGGGATGGATGAAGCGGCGTTGCGCGCCGGCCTGGATGCCTGCCTGCTGACCGAAGCAGAGCGCGCGCTCGGTCCGCAGGGGTGGGCCGCCTTGCCCGATCCCTTCCCCGAATGGCGGCTGGTGGATCCGGATGAGGCCGACTGAAGGCCGGACGGCGCGGCGGGCCCGGTGCGCGGGCGCCGCGAACCGTGACGCGCGTCGCAAGGCGCGATAACCTCCGCCCTATGACCGTCCTCGAAGTCAACGCCCTGTCGCACCGCTACGGCAATGCTACCGTGGTGGACATGCCTGCCTGGTCGGTCGAGGCGGGCGAGCCGTGGCTGCTGCTGGGCGCATCGGGCAGCGGCAAGACCACGCTGCTGCACTGCCTGGCCGGCATCCTTGTGCCGACGCAGGGCTCGGTGAAGGTCGGCGGCACCGACCTCGCGACGCTGCACGGCTCGGCGCTGGACCGCTTCCGCGGCCGCCACATCGGGCTGCTGCCACAGCGCCTGCACCTGATCGACTCCCTGAGCG
>CANGXU010000241.1 GCA_947457885.1 Betaproteobacteria bacterium | reverse complement strand
GCGGCAGCGACGCCGGCACCGGCACCCGCACCGACGCCGGTGTCCGCACCGCGCCCGGTCGCGCCACCTGCAGCGGCTCCGTCGCCGGTGGTCGATGCAGACGTGCTGGCCCGCGCTGCGCGGCAGGCAATCGAGGATGCGGAAGTCCAATCGCGCCTCGAACAGGAACGCTTCACGCGCGAACTCGAAGATCAGATGGCCCGCCTGACCGCCGAACAGACAGCGGCGCCGGCCTCCGGAGGTGCGGGCGGCGAGTCCGGCAGGATGAGCACGCCTGAAGAGCAGATACGCGCGATGCGCGACGCCGAAGCACGCGATCGGGCCGAGGACTTCGCCCGGCAGCAGATGACCGGCATCCTCAAGATGGAAGAGAAACGCGCGAAGGAAGAAGAGCAGCGCCGGCTGCTCGCCGAAGAAGAATCGAAGCGCCGTGTGCGCGAAGCCACCGAGATCGCCAACCGGGCCCGCGCCGAGCGCGAGAAGTTCGAACGCGAGCGCGAGCGCCAGCGCAAGCTTGCAGAAGCGGAGGCTCAGGCGCTGGCACGAGCAAAGGCCCGCGCAGAACAGCCACGGGAATCCCGCTGGAAGATCTATGTCGCGGTCATGGTGCTGCTGGCAGCGGTCGTGGTGGGGCTGTTCGAGGTGCTTCCCTTCAACACCTACCTGGGGCGCGTCGAACAGGCGATGAGTACCGCGCTCGGAGAAAAAGTGGCCATCAAGTCGATGCACGCGTCGCTGATTCCACGCCCCAACATCCGGCTCACCGACGTTGTCGTCGGGACTGGCCCGGGCAGCGCGACCATCGCGTCGGTGCATGCGGTGCCGACGTTGTCGTCGCTGTTCACGGGCCCGCTCAAGTTCGAGTCGGTGCAGCTCAGTTCCGTCACCATGCCTCCGGAATTCCTGCCGAAGCTGCCCGATGTCGTCGGCATGGACGGCAGGGATACGCTCGGCTTTGAACGCATTTCGATCCGGAACCTGCGCCTGGTCACGCCCAACCTCGAACTGCCACAGGCCGAAGTCGAGGTCGTGTGGGACTCCACGGGCAGGTTCAACAGCGCCAGCATCCTCGTCTACAGCCGCAGGGTATCGATCGTCCTGACACGTGCCGCCGAGGACATCGCCTTGCGCCTGTCGGCGACCGACTGGCAGCCGCTGCCGGGCAGTTCGGCAACCATCGACCAGTTGAAGGTGAACGGTATCGTCACGCGAAACGGGCTCGTCGCGAGCGAGGTCGATGCCGAACTGTATGGTGGCACGGCACAGGGCTCACTCAAGGTCGCCTGGGGGGCGGATGCACCCGTCGCTACCGCCAGTGGCGAATTCCTCCTGCGCCGGCTCGATGCCGCGAAGTTCCTGCCGGCGATGACGGTCAATGTCACCGCCAGCGGCCTGATGGACGGGAACATGAAGTTCTCGCTGCAGGCCCCGGCACTGCGCCGCCTCCTCGATTCGCCCCAGGTCTCCACCGCATTCACCCTCCGGCGCGGCTGGCTGAGCGGCATCGATCTCACGCGGCTGTTGCTCGACCCGACGAACAGGGGCGGTCGTACCACCTTCGAGGAGTGGACAGGGGTGTTCGCCATGTCCGGCAGCAACTATTCACTGCGCCAGATGCGACTGACCTCGGGACCGATGATCGCGAGCGGCGCGGCAGATATCGATGCCGCGAGCGCGCTGACCGGACGCATCAACGCCCAGTTGACCACTGGAAGCGGCAACGCGGTACGCGCCAACTTCAGCCTCGGTGGCACGCTCCAGAAGATCGAAGTCGGTAACTGACCCCCGGCGCGGCCCACCTGCACGGGTGCGCGCCCGGTCAGACGCCCCCGCGTACCCGGCCTACGGCCCGCCGCCAGCGTTCGAGGCGCATGCCCGCCTCGTCGCGCGACATCCGTGGCTCGTAGCACCGGTCGAGCTTCCAGTGCGAATCCAGGGCCGCCGCGTCCGGCCAGACGCCGGTGCCGAGTCCGGCAAGCAGGGCGGCGCCGATCGCGGTGCATTCCGTGACCGACGGCCGTAGTACCGGTACGCCCAGCAGGTCGGCCTGGAACTGCATCAGCGTATCGTTCGTGGTCGCACCGCCGTCGACGCGCAGTTCGGCCAGCGGCACGCCGGCATCGGCCTGCATCGCCAGCAGCAGTTCTGCGCTCTGGAAGGCGATCGACTCGACCGCAGCGCGTGCGATGTGCGCGGCACCGGTGCCACGGCTAAGGCCGAGGATCGCACCGCGGGCGTCCGGGTCCCAGTACGGCGCGCCCAGTCCGGTGAACGCCGGCACGAACACCACGCCGCCAGCATCCTCGACGCTGGCCGCCAGCGGCTCGACATCCTTCGAGTGGCGGATCACGCCGAGCGCATCGCGCAACCACTGCACGACCGCCCCTGCCACGAATACGCTGCCCTCCAGCGCGTAATCGCGGCGTGCGCCGGCGCGCCATGCCACGGTCGACAGAAGGCGGTGCGACGAAACAACGGGCGTATCGCCAGTGTGCATCAGCATGAAGCAACCAGTCCCGTAGGTGTTCTTCGCCATGCCGGCACGGATGCAGCGCTGACCGAACAGCGCCGCCTGCTGGTCGCCCGCGATACCGGCGATCGGGATCGCCGCACCGAGCAGGTCGGCCGCGGCATGGCCGATCACGCCTGTGGAGTCGACGACCGTCGGCAGGAGCGTACGCGGCACGTCGAACAGGGCGCACAGCTCATCGCTCCACGCACCGGCCGCGAGGTCGAACAGCAGCGTGCGCGAGGCATTGCCCGCGTCGGTGACATGCAGCGCGCCACGGGTGAGCTTCCACGCCAGCCAGCTGTCGATGGTGCCGCAGGCGAGTTCTCCGGCCGCGGCCCTGGCGCGCGCGCCCGGCACGTGGTCGAGCAGCCAGGCGAGCTTGGTCGCCGAGAAGTATGGATCGAGCAACAACCCGGTCAGCGCACGCACGCGGTCTTCCATGCCTGCTTCGCGCAGCCGGGCGCACTCCTGGCTGGTACGACGGTCCTGCCAGACGATCGCCGGCGCAAGCGGGCGGCCGGTCGCGCGCTCCCAGAGCACGACGGTCTCGCGCTGGTTGGTCAGGCCGAGCCCGGCGACCTGGTCCGGCGCGATGCCGGCGCGAGCCATCGCTTCGGTAGCGGTAGCTAGCTGGGTGGCCCAGATCTCCTCGGCATCATGCTCGACCCAGCCGGGCTGCGGATAGTGCTGCGTGATCTCGCGTTGCGCGCTCGCCACCACCGCGCCGTCATCGGCGACCACCAGCGCGCGCGAACTCGTGGTCCCCTGATCGAGGGCGAGGATGTAGCGCTTCACCAGCCCGCCGCGCGCGGCCACGATGCGATCGATGCGCACAGCGGCATCGGCGCGGGGAACTGCCGCCCACGAACGACTGCGGGTCGGCTGCGATGTGCACGGACGAGCATGGCTGGCACCGGTAAATGGGGACGCTGCGCGCAAAAGCGCGAAAACAACCTGCCGATTCCGTAAAATACGCGTCCGGCCTGTTTCCGCCAAGGTCCCGGTGCCGGCACACCCCGTTCGTACGGCACGCGTCCCCGGCGCCTGCCGGGCAATCATCGATCAATGCAACACTCACCGACGGAGTGAAATGAGCGAATACATCCGGTACGCGGCGTTCAAGGGCCGCATGCTGATCGTGGGGTTTGGCAGCATCGGACAGGGATCGCTTCCCTTGTTGATGCGACATGTGGACATCGCCCCCGAGCAGATAACCATCGTCACGGCGCACGAAAGCGGTCGAGAGATCGCCGAGGGTCTGGGCGTCCGATTCATCAACGAACCGATCACTCGCGAAAACTACCGGGCCATCTATGCCCGACACCTTTCGCGCGGCGATTTCCTGGTCAATGCGTCGGTAGACGTCGGCTCGGTCGACTCGATCGAATGGTGCCAGCGCCACGGCGTGCTCTACCTCGACGCCTGCATCGAACCCTGGATCGGCGGCCATACCGATACGACGATCGACGTCGAGCGCAGGACCAACTATGCCCACCGCGAGCATGCACTGTCGCTGCGCAACGACGATCCGGCGGCTCCGACGGCGGTACTGATGCACGGTGCGAATCCGGGCCTGGTGTCGCACTTCGTGAAGCAGGCCCTGCTCGAGCTCGCATCGGTCAGCGGCCTGCGGTTGCCGTCGCGACCTTCCAGCCGTGATGGCTGGGCAGCACTCGCGAGGCGCCTCGGCATCAAGGTGATACAGGTGTCGGAGCGCGACCACCAGACCACCGACCGGCGCAAGCAGGCCGACGAATTCTGCAACACGTGGTCCTCGGAGGCACTGGCCGGCGAATCCCTGCAGCCGGCCGAGATGGGCTGGGGCACGCACGAGAACCATTTCCCGCACGACGGCCGGCGTTTCGACTTCGGTTGCGGCAGCAGCATCTTCCTCGATCGAACCGGCTGCACGACGCGGGTACGGTCATGGGCACCGCAGGCAGGTCCGTTCCACGGCTACCTGATCTCCCACGGCGAGGCACACTCGATCGCCGACTTCCTCACGGTCAGGGACGGCGCAGACGTGCAATACCGGCCGACCTGCTACTACGCCTACCATCCATGCGACGATGCGGTGGCGTCGCTGCAGCAGTTCGTCGAATGCAGCTACCGGCTGCAGCCGTCCCAGCGGCTGCTGCGCGACGAGCTGACCGCTGGCATCGACGAACTCGGCGTGCTGTTGTGCGGGCACGAGCGCGGGGCCTACTGGTACGGTTCGCAGCTGTCGGTAGCCGAGGCGCGCCGGCTGGCGCCGTACAACAATGCGACCGGCATGCAGGTGAACATCGGCTTCATCGGCGCGATCATCTGGACCATCCGCAATCCGGCCGCCGGCATCGTCGAGCCCGACCACCTCGACGACCAGTTACTGATGAAGATCGCCCGTCCGTACCTGGGCAGGCTCGGCGGCACATTCACCGACTGGACGCCGCTGGCGTTCCGCGGCGAGCTGTATCCGGAAGCGATCGACCGCGACGATCCGTGGCAGTTCATGAACTTTCGCATCGTGGGGTGAGGGGCTGTGCAGGATCGAGGCGAGGGGCTACCTGGCTCCGCTCGTGTCCCCCGGCCCGGCCCTGCTAGCGCAGGCCCGGGCCTCCTCCTTTACCTCGCTCCACCGGCAGCCCGGTGCGCG
>CANGXU010000240.1 GCA_947457885.1 Betaproteobacteria bacterium | reverse complement strand
GCTGATGCAGGTCGGGCGCAAGGCGCTGGCGCTGGGCAAGCCGCTGCTGGTCTGGAAGGGCGGCGTCACCGAGCAGGGCGCGCGCGCCGCCGCCACGCACACCGGCAGCATCGTCGGCCGGGCCGACGTCTATCGTGCGCTGTTCCGCCAGGCCGGCATCGTCGAATTGAACGAGATGAGCGACGCCCCCGACCTGGTGAAGGCGTTCCAGTGTCATGCACGTTATCCCGGCATGGGCAGCGGGCGCCGCGCGGCAGTGATCGGTGGTTCGGGTGGATCGGCGATCGTGTTCTGCGATGCGGCGTCGCAGGCCGGCCTCGCGTTCGCCGAGTTCCAGCCGGCCACGGTGGACCGCGTTGCCGCCCTGCTGCCGCCGATCGGATCGCCGACCAATCCGGTCGACCTCACCGCGGGCTACATCGGCATCCGGGGCCCGAAGGCCTATGCCGACGTGATCCGCGCGGTGCTCGACGACCCGGGGGTCGACACGCTGTGCCTGAACTTTGCCAGTTCCAGTCCTGGCGGTACCGTCGCCGGCGCGAAGTTCCTGGTCGACATGGCCGGCGACCTGCGCAAGCCGGTGTTCGTGTTCTCTTCGATGCACAAGTCGCTGGCGCTCGAGGCGCACACGATGCTGCGCGAGATCCGCCTGCCGATGCTGCCCTCGCCGGTACGGGTCGCCAAGGCGATGGGCGCGCTCGCGACGTGGGCGGCCGCCCGCGAGGCCGCGGCCCGGGTATCGACGGCCGATCAGGCACCCGCCGCTGCGCCAGCGGCGTTGCTGCAGGCCGACGGCCGCGCCCTGGACGAAGTGTTCTCCAAGGCGCTGCTGCGCTCGATCGGCGTGCGTACCCCGGGCGAGGTGATGGTGCCCGCCGATGCGCTGGCCGATGCGCTGCGTCTCGCGCAGGATATCGACGGCCCGTATGCGGTGAAGATCGTGTCGTCCGACATCCCTCACAAGAGCGACATCGGCGGGGTCAGGCTGTCGGTGCCGGCCGGCGCGCCGCTGCAGGCGGCGATCGACGGCGTGGTGGCCGCCTGCAGCGCGCGCGCGCCGATGGCCCGGCTGCAGGGCGTGCTGGTGTCCGAGATGGTCACCGACGGCTTCGAGCTGCTGGTCGGCGTGGTCGACGAGCCGGCGGTCGGCCCGGTGATCGTGCTCGGCCAGGGCGGCGTGTTCGCCGAGGCGATGAGCGACTCCGCCTGCCGCGTCGCGCCGGTCGATGCCGCCGAGGCACGCTCGATGATCGACGAACTGCGCTGCGCGCCCATCCTGCGCGGCACGCGCGGGCTGCCGGCCCTGGACATCGACGCAGTGGTCGAGGTCCTCGTCAATGTGTCGGCCTTCGCCTGGGCGAACCGTGGCGTGCTCGCGGAACTCGACATCAACCCGTTGTTCGTGCGGCCGGCCGGCCGCGGCGCGGTGGCTGCCGATGCGCTGGTGGTCACCCACGCGCCCGCACAGCCCTCGCACTGAACCGTCTCCAATCCTGCCCCGACCCCGACCCCGACCGGAACCCCGATGACCGACCACCTGCTTGTCGAACTCGATGGACACGTGCTGCGGCTGACGCTGAACCAGCCGCACAAGAAGAACGCCTTCAGCCCGGAGATGGTCGGTGCCATCGCCGATACGCTCGACAGCGCGTTGAGCGACGATGACGTACGCGTGGTGGTGGTGACCGGTGCCGGCGACGCCTTCTCCGCCGGCGGCGATCTCGGCCGTCGCGCACAGGAAGTCGCCGGGGGCGAGACGCCGACGCCGTTCGACCGGATGAACCGGCTGCAGACCGGCACGCACCGGCTGGCGCGCGCGATCGAGCAGTTCGACAAGCCGCTGATCGCCGCGGTGAATGGCGCCGCCGCCGGTGCCGGCATGGACCTCGCGCTGATGTGCGACATCCGCTTCGCCTCGACGAATGCGCGCTTCTGCGAGGCCTACATCCGGGTCGGCCTGATTCCGGGCAACGGCGGCTGCCACTTCCTGCCACGGCTGATCGGCACCGGCCGCGCACTCGAACTGCTGTGGACCGGCGACTGGCTGTCGGCCGCCGATGCCGAGCGGGTCGGCCTGGTCAACCGGCTGCATGCGCCCGACGCACTGCTCACCGAGACGCTCGCCTTCGCGCACCGTCTGGCCGGCGGGCCGCCGATCCAGCAGCGGCTGATCAAGCGGCTGGTGCGCCATAATGAGCGCAGCGACCTGAAATCGAGCCTCGAATACACCGCCGCTGCGATGGCCGCGGCGCAGGGCACGGCCGACTACCGGGAAGCGATCGAAGCCTACAAGGAGAAGCGGCCGGGACGCTACGAAGGCAAGTAGCGCGGCTGCCTGCACGCGATGAGCCAGATGACCGACTACGGGATCGACCCTCAGGCCACGGCGCCTGCCGACTGGACGGCACAGGACCTCGAGCGCGACCGCGGCTGGGTGTTCCGCCTCGACGACACGGCCCGCCGCGACCTCGCGGCAGCGGTGCGCCGGGCGTACGATCCTGCGCGCACGCTGCTCGATTACCAGCGCGACGAATTCGACCTCGGTGCGGCTGCACGGCCGATCGCGGCAGCGGTGGCCGAAGCGCGCCGCGGCCGCGGGCTCTCGCTGGTCAAGGGCCTGCCGCGCGAGGGCCTGGACGAAAAGCAGTTCGAACTGATGACCTGGGCGATCGGCCTGCATGTCGGCGTCGGGCGGCCGCAGGGCAAGGCCAGCCACTACCTGTCCGCGGTGCGCGACGTCGGTACCAACTACCGCACGTCGACCGGCCGGGGTTATTCATCGAATGCAGAGCTCGACTTCCATACCGACTCGACCGACTTCGTCGGGCTGAGCTGCTACAACCAGGCGATATCCGGCGGCATGAGCATCGTCTCGAGTTCGGTGACGGCCCATGCACGCATGGCGAGCGAACATCCCGACCTGATCGACTTCCTGCACCAGCCGATCCACTTCAGCCGGCAGGGCGAGCAGGCACCTGACGAAGCGCCTTCCTATCCGCATCCGGTGTTCGATGTCGAAGGCGGCCTGCTGTTCAGCAAGTGGAACCGCAACCGGGTCAACGGCGCGCAGACCCTCGACGGCGTGCCGCGCATCGACCCGCGCCACCGTGAAGCGCTCGAGTGCTTCGATGCGCTGGTGCGCCGGCGCGACCTCGCATTCACCATGTACCTCGAGCCGGGTGACCTGCAGCTGATCAACAGCCATGTCACGCTGCATTCGCGCACCGACTTCACCGACCACGAGGCACCGGAGAAGAAGCGCCTGCTGTTCCGGCTCTGGCTGTCCACGCCCGATGGCGACCGGCTGCCGGCAAGCTGGCTGCCGGTGTTCAAGACCACCGAGCCGGGCACCGTGCGCGGCGGCATCCTCGGCCAGCAGCATGACGAGCGCTGCCGGGCGTTCGAGCGCCGGCAGGCCGAGGCGATCGGGATGCGCGTCGTCGCCTGAGGCCGCCAGCCGACGGTGGAGCTCAGTCGGCGCGCATGTTCGCGCGCCTGGCGATCTTCTGCCACTTGTCGATCTCGTTGCGCAGGAAGGCACCCCACTCGGCCGCGGTGCTGCCCACCGATTCCGCGCCCAGCTCCAGCAGCCGCGCCCGGAAATCGGCGGCGCGCACGACCTGCACCACCTCGCGGTTGAGGCGGTCGATGATCGGCGCCGGCGTGCCGGCCGGGGCCAGCATGCCGCTCCAGATCGCCGCCTGGTAGCCGGGCACGCCCGCCTCCGCGATGGTCGGCAGGTCCGGCATCTCGGGGGAACGGCGCGAGTCGCCGATCGCCAGCGCGCGCAGCTTGCCCGATTTCACCTGCGGGATGGCCGAGATCGCCGCCGCGATCGACAGCTGGATCTGCCCGGCGATCAGGTCGGCCAGCATCGGCGGCGAGCCCTTGTACGGGATATGCTGGATCTGCGTGCCGGTCATCGCCTGGAACAGCTCGGTCGGCAGCGCGGTCGCGTTCGAGCTCGATCCGTAGTTGAGCGACCCCGGCTTTGCCCGCGCCAGCGCGATCAGTTCCTTCACCGTGCGCACCGGCAAGGCCGGGTTGACCACCAGGATCAGCTGCTGGTTGGCGGTATGCGCGATCGGCGCGAAGTCCTTCAGCGTGTCGTAGGGCAGCTTGCGTCCGAGGGCGACATTGATCGCATGGCTGGTCGACACCTGCAGCAGCGTGTAGCCGTCCGGCTGCGAACGCGCGGCGATCTCGGTGCCGACGATGCCATCCACTGCCGGCCGGTTGTCGACGACGAAGGTCTGGCCCATCGACTCGCCGAGCCTCTGCGCGATCATCCGCGCGACCAGGTCGGTGCCGCCGCCGGGCGTGAAGGGCACGATCATCCGCACCGGACGGTCCGGATAGGCGGCCGCCGCCAGCGCGGTCACAGGGACGGCGATCATCGCGAGGCTGGTGAGGGTGCAGGTGAACGCAGCAATGTGCGCAGGTTCGCAACGGATCATGCAGGGCTCCCGGGTCGCTGGAGGGTGATGCTGAATTCATCGGACAGCACGGCGGCGATCTCGTCGAAGCAGACGCCCGCCCGCTGCACGCGGAACGTGGAGAAATCGATCATCGTGCTCGACAGTCCGTCGGGCGTGCTGTAACGCGAGCGGCCGTAGTCGATGACGATGTCGGCGATCGCGATCACCTCGGGTTCGATGTCGGGCACCGCATAGCGACTGCCCTTCAGCGAAGTGTTCGCGGAAGACCCGACGAACAGCCGCCCCTCGGCCAGCGCGAGGTCGGCGATCGCGTTGCGCAGCTGCCCGGCATTGAGCAGGATGTTCAGCGTGTCGCCCTTGACCGCGTTGGCGAGCACGAACGGGTCCATCGAAGCGAGCAGCGGGTGGTTTCGGCGGAAGGGCGCGATCACCGCCAGCGGCAGGTCATGGCCGATCGTCACGGCCTCGATCATCGCCAGTCTGTCCGGAGGCAGTTGGTGGAGTTCGCGGTGCAGCCAGTGGTTGCCGACGATGCCGGTCGGCTTTTCGAAGCTGCGGTGCTTCGCGGCATAGACCCGCCGCACCGCCTCTGCGGTCGAAGCGAGCACGGCATAGCCGACATCGAGGTGGATGACCGCGACACCGCCTGCGCTGACCCGGTCGCAGACGCGGCGCGCGTCGGCGGCGACGTCGTGTCCTTCGATGCGGATGGCCATGGCAGGCGT
>CANGXU010000239.1 GCA_947457885.1 Betaproteobacteria bacterium | reverse complement strand
TACCACCCCCTGATCTGGGCGAATCTTGAAGAGCCCCTGGCCTGCGCCAGGGGCTTTTTTTTGCTCCGCCCGCCCCCCACTGAAACGGCTGGGTCTGCCTTACGAGCAGGCCGTGGCCTTCGGCACCGCGCGCTGTTTCCTTGTTGCCATTGCACGGCGTTGCCCACGCCTGCGCGCGTGCGATGGCCGGGCCTCTTCAAAGCGGTAGCCGTCGGTGCGGCGATGATTGCCCTGTTCCATGGCGCCGCGCCCGAGGCGCGATCGCTCTATCTTCAGCTGGACCGGACGCAGGCCGCAGCGGACGACCGTCCAACGTTTACCCGCTTCTGGGTACAAGGCTGGCTCACCGACGCGGTGGATATCGAGCGGGTGCGATTCCTGAGGCAGGTAGCGCACTAGCCGGCGACAGTCAGGCCGTCACCACCGTCTCGACGCTCTCGCGGGCGCCGCGGTTGTCGACCCAGGCGAGCGCCACCTTGTCGCCCGGCTTCGCGCCGCGCACCCGGATGCCGACGAACGGGTCGCGCGCGATGGCCTGGCTCCACTGTGCATCGAGCACGACACGACCGTTGTGCGTGATCTGCACGCGCTGGATGAAGTGGAGCGGGACGAGCTGTCCCTTCGCATCGCGCCGGTTGCCGGTCTCCATCGGATGCATCACGAGCGCGCGCACGTCGACGAAGTCCTGGCGCATGCGTGCGGTGATCCGGGTCGTGGATTCAGCCATCGAAGGTCTCTGTGCGATCCGGGCGGGGTCAGCCGCAGCCGCCGATGGTGGTCTTCACGTCGCGCGTTGCGGCATGCAGCCTGCCGTCGGCGCTGACGATCACGCGGATGGTGCCCGACTCGGCGACCTTGATCAGCGTCGACACATAAGGTTCGACGCCGTTGGCGAAATGGAAGGTGGCCGCGAGCGGGTATGGGTTGCGGTCGGTGACGATCGACAGCGCCTGGGTGTTCGGGATGCGGCTGGTGACCTCGATCCGGGTGCGCGCGCCGTTCTCGATCACGTCCTGGATCTCGATCAGGATGTCGCGGCTCGCCACGACCGTGCCGCTGCCCAGGTGGCGTATCGCGTCGGCAGCGGTCTTCGCCTCGAACCCGGCCTTGTTCCAGTCGGCCGTCGACAGCGCCGGCTGCGCGAAGGCAGGCCCGACCAGGCCGGGCGCGGTCAGTGCGAAGGCGACTGAGCCACCCTGCAGCAGCGTACGGCGCTTCATCGCGATGCCTCGGGCTCTACCGGCCGGGCGATCCAGTGGCCGCTGCGGCCACCGGACTTTTCCAGCAGGCCGATATCCGACATCGTCATGCCTCGGTCGATCGCCTTGCACATGTCGTAGATGGTGAGCAGGCCGACGCTGACCGCGGTCAGGGCCTCCATCTCGACACCGGTACGGCCGACGGTTTCCGCCACTACGGTGCAGCCGATGGAGCAGTCTGCGTCATCGAGGTCAAACTCGGCCTCGACCCGGGTCAGCGGCAGCGGGTGGCACAGGGGCACCAGGTCGGCGGTGCGCTTGGCGGCCATGATCGCGGCGAGCCGGGCAATACCGATCACGTCGCCCTTGCCGATGGACCCTGCGCGGATGCGCTCGAGCGTGGCGGGCTGCATCCGGATGCGGCCGGTGGCGCGCGCGCGGCGGGCGGTTTCGGCCTTGGCGCCGACATCGACCATGACTGCGCGGCCTTCGGCATCGAAATGCGTGAAATCGGCAGCGGTCGGGGCGGATACTAGCGAGGTCATGGGCAGTAGCGGCAACGGATCTCGGCGATGGACCGACGGATGACGCCGGCGGATAACGCAGTGCTAACCCCCGGACAGGCAATGACTTTATGATAACACCATGCGTTTCCGCTCCTGTCTCCCGCAGCCCCCGGCAAACCCGTCCGGCGCCCGCCGTTCGCGCACGTCGCGCGTGCTGCGATCCTGCGCGCTGGCGGCTGCGATCTCGGTGCCGCTCGCCGGTGCCAGCGAGCTGCCCGACCTGGGCGATGTATCGCGCGGCGTGCTGTCCGTGGTGCAGGAGCGGCAGATCGGCATCGAGGTAATGCGTGAAGTGCGCAACGACCGCAGTTTCCTGGATGACGCCGAACTCAACGCCTATCTCGCCAACCTCGGCTACCGGCTTGCGTCCAACAGCCCCGATGCCCGGATCGCATTCGAATTCTTCGTGATGGACGATCGCATGATCAATGCGTTCGCGCTGCCCGGCGGATTCATCGGCGTGCACACCGGCCTGATGGCCACCGCGCAGAGCGAATCCGAGCTGGCAGCGGTGATCGCGCACGAGATTGCGCACGTCACCCAGGGCCATATCGCACGGCTGGTCGCCAACCAGCAGCAGGCGCAGGTGGGTTCGATCGTCGCGATGGCGCTGGCACTGCTGGCCGCGCGCTCGAACCCGCAACTCGCGCAGGGCGCGATCGTCGGCGCGCAGGCGGCGGTCGTGCAGAGCCAGCTCAACTTCACGCGCGACATGGAACGCGATGCCGACCGGGTCGGGCTGTCCATCCTCGAGCGCTCGGGCTTCGACGTGCGCGGCATGTCGTCCTTCTTCGAACGGCTGCAGCGGGCGACCCGCAGCTTCGAGACCTCGGCGCCCGCCTACCTGCGTACGCACCCGGTGACCACCGAGCGGATCGCCGATGCGCTGAACCGGATCGATGCGCTGCCCTACCGGCAGGTTCGCGATGACCCGGAGTTCCAGTTCGTCCGCACCCGGCTGCTCGCGATGCAGGGGACGCCGCGCGAGGCCGTGCAGACCTTCGACAACGGCCTGCGGCAGGGGGCCTACATCAACGAAGCGGCGCAGCGCTTCGGGCTGGTCCATGCGCTGATGCGCAACCGGGACTACGCGCGCGCGCAGAAAGAATTGCGCGCGCTGCGGCCGATCGCGCCGCGCCTGCCGCTTATCGATGCCCTCGAGGGCGACCTGCTGGTCGCCTCGGGCAACCTGAAGGGCGCGGCCGCGTTCTATCAGGTGGCGCTGATCGAGCATCCGCGCTACCGGGCGCTGGTCTACGACTATGCCGACTTGCTGATCCGCACTGGCCAGCCGCGCGAAGCGCTCAGGATCGCCTCCGAGGCCTTGCAGTACTACCCGTCGGACCACCGGCTGTTCTTCATCCAGGCGAGGGCCCATGCCGAACTCGGCCAGGTGCTGTCGCAGGGCCGTGCGCAGGCAGAGGCGAACGTGCTGCTCGGCAATCGCGCGCTCGCGATCGAACAGCTGCAGAATGCGCTGCGCGCCGGCGACGGCGACTTCTTCGAACTCTCCTCGGCCGAGTCGCGGCTGCGCGAACTGCGCGCCCAGCAGCCACCGCGCAAGGGCAGGAGCTGAGCTGCCAGGGCTGAGCGGCCTGTTCGCGCCGAGCCTCGACCGCTGCATGCTTGCGCCTGCCGGCAGGTTGTTTAGAATCCGGGCATCTTCAGGCGGGGCGGGGGAGAACGACAATGACTGATACGATCGAATCCGACCGTGAACTCGACACGCGCGGCCTGAACTGTCCGCTGCCGATTCTGCGCACCAAGAAGGCGTTGAACGAGCTGAGCACGGGGCAGGTCCTGAAGGTCGTCTCGACCGACCCGGGCGCCACGAAGGACTTCCAGGCGTTTTCGCGCCAGACCGGCAACGCGCTGCTGGGCGCCTCCGAGGTCGCAGGCGAATTCGTCTTTTACCTGAAGAAAAAGTGACTGGCGTCAGGCGCCGCGCCGATCGCGTGCCGCCTGCCTGAGCGGCGGCGCCAGCAGTCGCTGCTCCAGCGCCGAGAACAGCAGCTGCACCAGGACCGCCAGTGCCGCCGCGGGCAGCGCGCCGGCGAGCAGCGTCGTGGCGTCGTTCAGGGCGAGGCCGGTGGCAATGCGCTCGCCATAGCCGCCGGCACCGATGAAGGCGGCGATGGTGGCGGTGCCGACGTTGATCACCGCCGAGGTCTGTATCCCGGCGAGGATGGCCCCGAGCGCCAGCGGCAGTTCGATGCGCAGCAGGCACGCGGTGCGCGGCAGTCCCAGTGCGCGCGCCGAGTCGCGGAGCGGCTGCGCGATGGCCTCCAGGCCGGCGCAGGTGCTGCGCACGATCGGCAGCAGACCATACAGGAACAGGGCGGTCAGCGCCGGCAACATGCCGATGCGTGAATACAGCGTGATCAGAAAGGCCAGCAGGGCCAGCGACGGGATGGTCTGCACCAGGCCGACGGCCGGCAGCACCCAGCGCCGTGCCGAGGCGCTGCCGGCGCACCAGATGCCGAGCGGGACGCCGGCGAGTATCGACAGCAGCAGCGAGGCGAACACCAGTACCAGGTGTTCGCCGGTGAGGCGGATGAAGTCCTGGTCGAACACGGCGCCGTACAGGGTGCGCCCGGCGCTGCCGGGCGGCCCCGGAGGCGGTGAAGCCTCACCAGCCATGGCTGGCGGTGCGCCATCGACACCGGGGGGCGGGCCGTCGACGAACCGCGCGGCGACCGCCGCAAAGGTTTCACCGCCGACTTCCGCCCGGGCATTCAGGGCCCGCATCGTCCTGTCGTCGAGGCGGCCCTCGAGCGCGATGAGTGCAGCGTAGGTGCGCGGCAGGCGTTGCTCGAGCCCTGCTCGGTAGAGCAGCACCGCGTCGTAGCGCGGAAACCAGCCACGGTCATCCTGCAGCACCCGCAGGCCATGGCGTTCGATCGCGGCGTCGGTCGAGTAGACGTCGATCACGTCGAGCTGGCCGGCGGCGAGCGCGCCGAACTTCAGGCCGTGTTCGACGCCGCGGGGGGTGCCGAACGGCAGGGCGTAGCGGTGGCGCAGCCCGGGCCAGCCATCGGCGCGGCCGATGAACTCCTGGGTCAGGCCCAGGCGCAGCGCCGGATGAGCCGCGAGGTCGGAGATGCGGGCGATGCCCAGCCGGGCTGCCTGCGCCTGCTGCATCGCCAGCGCATAGGTATTGTTGAAGCCCAGCGGCCGCGACAGCGCGAACCCGCGCTGCCGCAGCGCTTCAGCCATCGCCGCTGCGTCGTCAGGATCGTCCAGGCGCAGGATCTCGCGAGCCAGGGTACCGGTGTACTCGACATAGATGTCGATCGCGCCCGATGCCAGTGCGGACTGAACGATGCCGGTGTTGCCCAGGCCCTGCTCGTGGCGCACCCGGGCTTCGCCAGCCGACTCGGCCGTGCGGCGCAGGATTTCGCCCAGGATGTA
>CANGXU010000238.1 GCA_947457885.1 Betaproteobacteria bacterium | reverse complement strand
GTCGTAGCCGAGGTTCTTGTAGAGCACGTTGGCACTGGCATGGGTGCCGATCTGGCCGACGATCAGCGTGTAGCCGTCGGGCGCGGCCTTGGCGCCGATCTGCGAACCGATGATGCCGCCCAGCCCCGCCCGGTTGTCGACCAGCACCTGCTGCTTCCAGCGCTCGGACAGGCGCTGCGCGGTGAAGCGCGCGATGATGTCCGAGGTGCCACCGACCGAGCCGGTGATCATGCGCACCGGGCGGATCGGCCACTGGGCTTCCGCAGGCTGGGCGAAGGCGGGAACGGACACGGCCCCGGACAACCCGGTGAACGCGGCAGCGATGGCGACGGCTGCACTGCGCAGGGAGAAAGTACGGCGGCTGTGGCGGGGGATGTCCATCGTGGGTTCTTTCAGTCCTGCGTGACGAAATACTGCAGCGGCAACCGGTGCAGGTTCTCGACACCGGTGTCGGTGATGCGCACCAGGTTGCCCAGCTGCACGCCGGCGCGCTCGTCCTCGGTGACGATGTTCGGCTGCAGCACCACGCACATGTTCTTTTCGAACACGAACGGGGCGATCGAGCGGCCCTTGGCGGTGCGCCGGGTGCCGAGGTTCGGCGGCAGCAGGCCGACGCCGAAGCCGTGCAGGAAGGAGTCGTTGATGGTGAAGCCGCGCTCGTGGATCACCTCGGCCGCGTCGAGCAGGTCGTCGCTGGTGGCGCCCGCGCGCAACACCTCGAGCCCGCGCTGGTAGGACTCGAGCGCGACCGCGCACAGCGACGCATAGCGTGGGCCGGGCGCCTCGCCGATGAAGATCGGCCGCTGGATCTGCCCCGAATAGCCCCAGTGGCTGATGCTGATCTCGTTGTTCACCACGTCGCCCTTGCGCAGCACTCGCTGCGTGAGGTTCTGCCTGGGCACGCAGGCCGAAGCCTCGTCCTGGCCACCGGAGGACAGGTAGCACAGGTGCGGCAGGCCACCGGCAGCGAAGCCGGCCGATTCGACGATCGCGCCGAGTTCCGCCTCGCGCAGCCCGGCATGCGCGCCATCGATCAGGGCCTGCAGCGCCGCATCGGTCAGCTGCGCACCACGGCGCAGCCATTCGATCTCTTCGTCGCTCTTCACCTGGCGCAGGTTGCGGAACTTCGGCGTCACCTCGCGGAAGGTCCAGCCGGGCAGCAGCTTCTGCCAGGTGAGCCAGTCGGCGGCCGGTACGTCGCCGACCCAGCCGAGCACGCCGCCTGACGCACCGGCTACAGCGCCGGAATCGAGCAGGAAGCGCGCGATCGTCGCCGCCGAATCGGCGCCGCCCCAGCGCGTCTCGATCGACGCCATCTCGCGTGCGTTGGGCACATGGTTGTGCGACTGTGCAAACAGCACCGGCGCGCCGCCATCGACCATCGCCACGTAGTTGTTGCGGTTACCGAAGAAGCCCGACAGCCAGAGCACGTCGGCCTGCATGTGGCGCGACATGCCCGAGTGGCCGTATACGACGAGCGCTGCGAGGCCCTCGCCGGACATCAGCGTACGTGCACGCGCATGCCGCCGCTCGAACTCGGCATCGGAGAAACGGGGATACTGGGAATCGGGGATGGCGTCGGGCATGTTCAGCCTCCGAGCGTCTTGAAATAGCCGGCGGGATAGCGATCGCCGGCACCGACGCCGGGGCGGAACGCTTCGGAGAGCTCGACGATGTCCGCAGGGCTCAACCCGAGGTCGACCGCCGCGACATTCTGCTCGAGGTACTTCTGCTGCTTGGTACCCGGGATCGGCACGATGTCCTCGCCCTGCGCCAGCAGCCAGGCGAGCGCCACCTGCGCGATGGTCGCACCCAGCCGGTCGGCGATGCGCTGCAACGGCGCAAGCAGTTCCAGGTTCTTCTCGATGTTTCCGGCATGGAAGCGCGGATGGATGCGTCGCCGGTCGTTCGGCGCGATGTCGTCGAGGGAGCGCACGCGCCCGGTCAGCAGTCCGCGGCCAAGCGGCGAGTAGGGCACGAAGCCGATGCCCAGCTCACGGCAGGCGGGCAGGATCTCGCGTTCGACATGGCGCTCCCAGAGCGAGTATTCGGTCTGCAATGCCGTCACCGGATGCACGGCAGTCGCACGCTGCAGCGTGTCGACGCCAGCCTCGCAGAGGCCCAGGAAGCGCACCTTGCCCTGCTCGACCAGCCTGGCCATCGCGCCCCAGGTCTCCTCGACCGGGACCTCCGGATCGATACGGTGCAGGTAGTACAGATCGATGGTATCGACCCCGAGCTGCTTCAGGCTCTTGTCGCAGGCCTGCGGTACGTAGTCCGGCCGGCCGTTGTAGCCTTTCTTGCCGTCAGGCAGGTCGAAGTTGCCGAACTTCGACACCACCACCACGCCGTTGCGCCGACCACGGATCGCCTCGGCGACCAGTTGCTCGTGGCGACCCTTCTGGTACGCATCGGACGAATCCAGGAAGTTCACCCCGAGATCGAGCGCCCGTCGTATCGTCGCGACCTGCACCTGGCCATCAGCGTCGCCGAAGTTCGTGGTGGTGCTGCCCATGCCCAGGCCGATCGCGGATACCTGCAGGCCGTGGCGGCCAAGCGTCCGGGTCTTCATCGAGGCGTACCTGCTCCGGTCAGTCGGCGGTGATCCCGGCCGCCTTGATGATCGGCGTCCAGCGGGCGATCTCATCCGCCACGAAGCGGCCCAGCTCCGCCGGGGAAGAGGAGACGACCTCGATGCCCTGCTTGAGGATGGTCTCGCGAACGTCCGGCATCGCGAGGATCTCGATCACCGCCTGGTGCAGCTTGTCGACCACCGGCTTCGGCGTCTTCTGCGTCGTGAACAGCCCGAACCACAGACGTGCCTCGAACTGCGGCAGTCCGGACTCGGCCGAGCCCGGGATGTCCGGGGCGCCGACGAAGCGCTTCGGGCTCGACACGGTGAGCGGACGCATCTTTGACGCCCCGCCCGCCTTCAGTTGCCCGGCCACCGTTACCGGCGAGAGGAACGCCACCTGGACATCATTTGCCAGAAGCCCGGTCAGCGCAAAACCGGCACTCTTGTACGGGACGTGTTCCAGCTCGATGCCGGCAACCTTCTTGAACAGTTCGCCCGACAGGTGGCTGATGGTGCCGTTGCCCGCGGAGCCGTAGGTGAGGCGTCCCTTCTGCCTCGCGTAGGCAATGAGTTCCTTGACGCTGGTGACCGGCACGCTGGTGTTCACGACCAGCGCAGTGACCCCCTGCGCCACCATCGACAGCGGTTGCAGGTCGCGCACCGGGTCATACCCGAGCTTCGGATACAGGGTGACCGCGCTGACCATCGGTCCGGCATGCCCCATCACCAGCGTGTGTCCATCCGGCGTTGCCCGCGCCGCGACCTCGGTCGGGATCGTGCCACCGGCGCCCGCACGGTTGTCCACCACCACCGGCTGGCCCCAGCGTTCGGTCAGCTTCTGGCCGATCACCCGCGACAGGTAGTCGGCGGTGCTGCCCACGCCCTGGCCCATGATGCGCAGCGGCCGGTTAGGGAAATCCTTCGCCGCATCGGCCTGGGCGAATGCAGCGCCGGACAGGGCGAGCGCGATCGTACCGGCGGCCGCCTGCAGGCAGGGAGCGGTGGATTTCAAGGGGTTGCAACGGCGTTCCATGGTCATCTCCTCCGGTTTCGACTCCAGCCTGTCGGTGCAGAGTACCGTCGGCCTCTCTCTACATGTTGACGACTGCACGGCTACTGGACCTTCGCGCCAGAGGCCTTCACCACCTTGCCCCACAGATCGATCTCGGAGCGGATGTAGGCAGCAAACTCCGCCGGGGTGCTGTCGAGCACGTCCATGCCCTGGGCCGCCAGCTTCTGCCGGTTGCCCGGGTCCTGCAGCACCTTGCGCATCTCGGCGTTGAGCAGATTCACGATCGGCTCGGGCGTACCGCCGGTGGCAGAGAAGCCGAACCAGGCGGCGATCGCGAAGCCCGGTACACCGCTCTCGGCGATCGTTGGCAGGTCGGGCAGCGACGGGATGCGCCGGGCGTTGGTGACGCCCAGCGTGCGCAGCTTGCCCGCCTGCACGATCCCCGACACCACGGAAACGCTGGCGAACGAGGCGATCGTCTCGCCCGAGAGCACCGCGTTGATGGACAGTGGCGTGCTCTTGTAGGCGATGTGCGTCAGCCTGGTTCCGGTGAGCATGCCGAACAGTTCGCCGGCCATGTGCTGAGACGTACCGGTGCCACCCGAAGAAAAGGTGAGCTCGCCCGGCTTCTGCCGCGCGAGTGCGATGAAGTCCTTCACCGTCTTTACCGGCAGCGACGGATGCACGACCAGCATGTTCGGGCTGGACGCCGCCAGGATGATCGGCGCGAAGTCCTTGATCGGGTCGAAGTTCAGCTTGCCGTACAGCGTCGGGTTGATGCCGTGCGTGCTGATCGTGGTGATGAACAGCGTGTAGCCGTCTGGCGCGGCGCGCGCCGCCAGTTCCGCCGCTACGTTGCCGCCGGCGCCTGGCCGGTTGTCGACGATGACCTGCTGTCCGAACGAGCGCGACAGCCCGTCTGCCATCAGCCGGGACAGGTTGTCTCCGGCCGAACCCGGCCCGAGCGTAACCAGGATGCGGATCGGCTTGGTCGGGTACTTCGGCGCCTGGGCCAGTGCACCGCTGGCCGCCAGCAGCGCGGCCGGAGCGATCACCGAAGCGATCACCGCACCGATGGCATCACGGGTGGCGGCACGATTCATTCAGCCACCACCGCGACGCCCTGGATCTCGATCAGCAGGCCGGGCCGAGCGAAGTGCGAGACGGTAATCAGCGCGCTCGCCGGGTACTTGCCGTCGGGGAAGCGCTTGCCGCGCAGTGCAACGAACCTGTCGCCATTGCGCGGATCGTTGATGAACACCGTCATCGTCACCATGTCCGCGAGCGTCCCGCCGGCGCGGGCGATGGTCGCACCGAGCAGGTCGAAGATACGCTCGGCCTGCGCTTCGAAGTTCCCGGACAGGTCCTTGCCGTCGGCATCGGTCAGCGCAGTCTGGCCAGCGAGCCAGACGATACGTCCGCCCTCGGTGATCACGGCCGGCGAATAGGCGCGGCCCTTCTGGGCCTCGCCGGTGGGCAGGTGTTCCTTTTTCATCGCAGCGTTTCCTTCGTTGGCATGTGTGTCCGTCGTCTCGCTACTCGGCCTTCGCGCCCGACTCGCGCACTACCTTGCCCAGCCTCGCGACCTCGGCGACCAGGAACTTGTCGAACTGCTCCGGCGTCATCGACATCGTCTCGGC
>CANGXU010000237.1 GCA_947457885.1 Betaproteobacteria bacterium | reverse complement strand
TCGCCCACGGCCCGGGCCAGCGGCAGGCGCGGCGTCCAGTGCAGGCGCTGCCGGGCTGCGGAGGCATCGAGCATCAGCACCGCGGCCTCGTGCGGATGCACGCTGCCATCGGTGGTCCAGCCGGCACTGCCACCCCAGGCCGCAGCCGCGATGTCTGCCACTGCTCCGACGGTTGCGGTCGATGCGGCATCGGGGCCGAAGTTCCATCCGCGCGCCCGCGCCGGACCGTCGGACAGCAGCGCCGCTGCCAGCTGCAGGTAGCCGGCCAGCGGTTCCAGTACGTGCTGGAACGGACGTATCGCCGCCGGGTTGCGGATCAGCGCCGGCTGGCCGGATTCGAACGCGCGGATCAGGTCGGGCAGCAGCCGGTCCTGCGACCAGTCGCCGCCGCCGATCACGTTGCCTGCGCGCGCACTGGCGATGGCGGCCATGCCCCGGTCGTGGAAGAACGAGCGCCGGTACGATGCCGCGACGATCTCGGCGCAGCCCTTGCTGGCGGAGTAGGGGTCGTGTCCACCGAGTGGGTCGTCCTCGACATAGCCGCGTGCGATGCCTCGGTTCTCGTAGCACTTGTCGCTGGTCACCACGACCGCCGCTCGTACCGAAGGCACCTGCCGTACGGCCTCGAGCAGGTTCACCGTACCCATCACGTTGGTGTCGAAGGTCTGGACCGGCTCCGCATACGAGCGGCGCACCAGCGATTGCGCCGCCAGGTGGAACACGACCTCCGGCTGCGCCTCATCCAGCGCGCGGCCGACGGCACCCGCATCGCGCAGGTCGCCGATCGTCGACTGCACCTGGCTGCCCACGGCGGCGAGCTCGAACAGGTTCGGCCGGCTCTCCGGGGCGAGCGCGAAACCGGTAACCCGTGCACCCATGCGCGCGAGCCACAGGCACAGCCACGCCCCCTTGAAGCCGGTGTGCCCGGTGACCAGCACGTGCCGGCCCTGCCAGGTCGCGGCATCCAGTGCATGGATGTTCACGTCCAGCGCTTCCAAGGTGCCTTGCCCGACGCCCACAGCTGCTCGAGCAGCGTCTTGTCGCGCAGGGTGTCCATCGGCTGCCAGAAGCCGCGGTGGCGGAAGGCGGACAGCTGGCCGGCTGCGGTCAGCCGCTCCAGCGGATCGCGCTCCCAGTGCGTCGCGTCGCCGTCGATCAGGTCGATCACCTTTGGCGAGAGCACGAAGAAGCCGCCGTTGATCCACGCGTTGTCCCCGCGCGGCTTCTCCTCGAACCGCTCGACCGCGTCGCCGTCGAGCACCAGCGCGCCGTAGCGTCCCGGCGGCTGCACCGCGGTGAGGGTCGCCTGCCGGCCCTGCGCCTTGTGCCAGGCTACGAGCGCACCGATGTCCACGTCGGCCACGCCGTCGCCGTAGGTGAAGCAGAAGTCCTCGTCGCCGAGGTAGCGCGCGACCCGCTTCAGCCGGCCGCCGGTCATCGTGTCCTCGCCGGTCTCGACCAGCGTCACGCGCCAGGGCTCGGCGCTGGCCTGGTGCACTTCCATCCGGTTCGCCGACATGTCGAAGGTGACGTCGGACATGTGCAGGAAGTAGTTGGCGAAATACTCCTTGATCACGTAGCCGCGGTAGCCCAGGCAGACGATGAACTCGTCGATGCCGTGCGACGAATAGATCTTCATGATGTGCCAGAGGATCGGCTTGCCGCCGATCTCGATCATCGGCTTCGGCTTCAGGTGCGATTCTTCGCTGATGCGCGTGCCGAGGCCTCCGGCCAGGATCACCGCCTTCATCGGGAATACTCCGGTCGCTGGGATTGCCGCAGGTTCATGCCCGATTGTCTCAGGAGTTGGGCGCGCCGGCAGCCAGGCACTCGGACAGCGCCTCCCGCCAGCCCGGCAGGCTGATGCTGAAACGCTGCTGCAGCCTGCTGCAATCCAGCACCGACCAGGCTGGCCGCGGCGCCGGCAGCGGGTAGTCGGCGGTCGCCAGCGGCCGCAGCCGGGGGCGCCGGGCGAGCCCCGGCGCCTGTTCGAAGATGGCGGAAGCGAACCCGAACCAGGTGGTCGAGCCCGAAGCGGTCGCGTGGTAGAGGCCGGACACGCCCGCCCACGACGCCGGGTCGCAGGCATGGCGGTCGAGCAGTTGCAACGTCGCGCGAGCGAGCGAGCGGCTCCAGGTCGGGCTGCCCTGCTGGTCGTCGACCACCCCGAGTTCCTCGCGCTCGCCGGCCAGCCGGAGCATCGTGCGCAGGAAGTTCTGGCCGGTCAGGCCGTAGACCCAGCTGGTGCGCAGGACGATCGCCGCACAGCCGCTGGCGGCGATCGCCTGCTCCCCTTCGAGCTTGCTGCGGCCATAGGCACCGAGCGGCCCGACCGGGTCGTCCTCGCGGTAGGGCCGGCGCGCGCTGCCGTCGAACACGTAATCGGTGGAGTAGTGCACCAGCAATGCCCCTGCATCGAGTGCCGCCGAGGCCATCGCGGCCGGCGCATCGGCGTTGACCCGATGGCAGGCGTCCGGCTCCGTTTCCGCGCGGTCGACCGCGGTCCAGGCGGCGGCATTGACGACGACCTGCGGCTTTGCCCGGACGATCGCCGCGCGGACCGCGTCCGGGTCGGACAGGTCGCATGCTGCGCGGTCCAGTGCGATCACCTCCCAGGCCGGTGGCACCGCCGTGCCGACTGCCTTCGCTGCATGCGCCTGCTGCGCGAACAGCCGTGCCAGTTCGCCGCCGACCTGCCCGTTGCGGCCGAACAGCAGTACCCGTGTCACGGGTAGGTATCCGCGTCGGCAAGCGGCTGACCAGCAAGGTCGCGTGCGGACAGCACCGGCAGCGCAGCGGCCGACGAGTGCACCTCGGACATCGGCCAGTCGATGCCGACCTGCGGGTCGTCCCAGGCAATCGAGCGCTCGAACTGCGGGCCGTAGTAGTCGGTGGTCTTGTACAGCACATCGGCCCGCTCCGACAGCACCAGGAAGCCGTGCGCGAAACCCGGCGGCACCCACATCATCGTCCGGTTTGCCGCCGACAGCCGATGCCCGGTCCACTGCCCGAAGCGCGGCGAACTGCGGCGGATGTCGACCGCGACATCGAACACCTCGCCCACGACCGCGCGCACCAGCTTTCCCTGTGCCTGTTCCAGCTGGTAGTGCAGGCCGCGCAGCACCCCGGCCAGCGAGATCGAGTGGTTGTCCTGCACGAACGGCAGGGCGATGCCGGCTTCGGCCATCGCGCGGGCGTTGAAGCTCTCGAAGAACATGCCGCGCGCGTCGCCGTAGGCGGTCGGCTCGAGCAGCAGCACTTCCGGGAGTCTCGTCTTCTCGATGCGCATCCGTTGCCTTGTGGTTTCAGTGCAGCCGTCTTCAGTAGAGCCGGTCGCGCAGCACGCCGCGCAGGTAGTCGCCGTATCCGCTCTTGCCGAGTTCGCCGGCCAGCACTTCGAGGCTCGCGTCGTCGATCCAGCCCTGGCGCCAGGCGATCTCTTCCGGGCAGGCGACCTTCAGGCCCTGGCGCTTCTCGATCGTCTGGATGAACTGGCTGGCTTCGAGCAGAGAGTCGTGCGTTCCGGTATCCAGCCAGGCCATGCCCCGGCCCAGCGCGACCACCTCGAGCGCACCGCGCTCGAGGTAGATGCGGTTGAGGTCGGTGATCTCGAGTTCGCCGCGCGGCGAGGGCTGCAGCCGCGCCGCGAGTTCCGGCGCCTGGCTGTCGTAGAAGTAGAGCCCGGTCACGGCATAGCGCGAGCGCGGTGCCTTCGGCTTCTCTTCCAGCCCGAGCGCCCGGCCCTGGGCATCGAACTCGACCACGCCGTAGCGCTCCGGGTCGTTCACCGGGTAGGCGAACACTGTCGCGCCGGTGGTCCGGGCGGCCGCCTGTGCGAGCACGCCGGTCAGGTCGTTGCCATGGAAGATGTTGTCGCCCAGCACCAGCGCGCAGCTCTCGCCATCCAGGAAGCTGCGCCCGATCAGCAGCGCCTGAGCGATACCGTCCGGCCTGGGCTGCACCGCGTAGGACAGCGACAGGCCCCAGCGCGAGCCGTCGCCCAGCAGCTGCTGGAAGCGCGGCGTGTCCTGCGGCGTCGAGATCAGCAGCACCTCGCGGATGCCGGCGAGCATCAGCGTGGACAGCGGGTAGTAGACGAGCGGCTTGTCGTACACCGGCAGCAATTGCTTGGATACGGCCAGGGTCGCCGGATGCAGGCGTGTGCCTGCACCGCCTGCCAGGAGGATCCCTTTCATCGTGCGCGCTCTCCGCTGCGATAGTTCGTGTCGAGCCACTGCCGATAGGTACCGGTCTCGATGCCGGCGATCCATGCATCGTTCTTCAGGTACCAGTCGACCGTGTCGCGCAGGCCCTGCTCGAAGGCGACGGCTGGCGTCCAGCCCAGTTCGGCGGCGATCTTGCGCTGGTCGATCGCATAGCGTCGGTCGTGGCCAGGGCGGTCGGTGACATAGGCGATCTGCGCCGAGTACGAGGTGCCATCGGCCCGGGGCGACCGCTCGTCGAGCAGGCTGCACAGCAGGTTCACCACCGACAGGTTCTGGCGCTCCGCGCTGCCGCCGATGTTGTAGGTCTCACCGGGCCTGCCGCGCGCGAGCACCGCGCGCAGCGCGCTCGCATGGTCGCTCACATGCAGCCAGTCGCGCACCTGTCGGCCATCGCCGTACACCGGAAGGCGCTCGCCGCGCCGCGCGTTGCGGATCATCAGCGGCACCAGCTTCTCGGGAAACTGCAGCGGGCCGTAGTTGTTCGAGCAGTGGGTGATGATGGCCGGCAGCCCGTAGGTGTGCCAGGCAGCCTGCACCAGGTGGTCGGCGGACGCCTTGGAGGCCGAATAGGGGCTGCGCGGGGAGAACGGCGTGGTCTCGCTGAACGGCGGATCGTCCGGCTCGAGCGCGCCGAACACCTCGTCGGTCGAGACCTGGATGAAGCGGAACGCGGCGCGGTCCGTGGCGTCGAGGGTGGACAGCCATTCGCGTGCCGCCTCGATCAGGTTGAAGGTGCCGACGATGTTGGTCTGCACGAATGCATCCGGGCCGAGGATCGAGCGGTCGACATGGCTTTCGGCTGCGAAGTTCACGATCGCCCCGACGCGATGCTCGCGCAGCAGCCGCGATACCAGTGCCCGGTCATTGATGTCGCCATGCACGAATTGGTGGCGCGGGTCACGGGCGACCGGCTCGAGGCTGGCGAGGTTGCCGGCATAGGTCAGCGCATCGAGGTTCACGACGGGGCATGCATCCGGGTTCGACGGCGCCAGCCAGTCGAGGACGAAGTTCGCGCCGATGAAGCCGGCACCGCCGGTGACC
>CANGXU010000236.1 GCA_947457885.1 Betaproteobacteria bacterium | reverse complement strand
CCGCTCGCGCCGCCGATAACCGGCCCAGGCGGGCAGCACAAGCGCGAGCAGGCCGAGCACGGCAAGCCCGATCGGCCAGGTCACCGGATCGTTCCACGCCGCCTGTGCGGCCGCGCGTGCAGCACCATCGACACGGTGGTACTTCAACTCGTTCTGCGCCATCGAATTGGGCTTGCTGTTGAGGAGCCAGCCGTGGCGCAGGGTGTAGTCGACCGGGTGCAGTCCCCACACCCACGGCGCGTCGTGGCGCGCGATCTCGACCATCCGGTCGATCACCTGCTGCCGGCCCGGACCGTCGTCCATCCCCTTCATCTGCTCGAACAGACGATCGTATTCCGGGTTCGCGTAGTTGGCCGAATTGTTGCCATCGCGTCCGGCCTTTCCCTCCGGCCCGTACAGCAGGAACAGGAAGTTCTCCGGATCGGGATAATCGGCATTCCAGCCGAGGAAGAACAGCTGCACGTTGCCCTGCCGCAGCTTGTCCTGGAAGCGGTTCCAGTCGGTCAGGCGCGGCACCAGCTGGATGTCGATCTTCTGCAGTTGCCGCACGTACCATTCGATGCGCGAGCGCGCGCCCGGCCCGCCGCCGGTCGTGTCGAGATACAGGACCAGGGGCTGTCCGGTCCGTGCATCGCGTCCATCCGGATAACCGGCCTCGGCCAGCAGCCGCTTCGCCTCCGCCAGCGGCTTGCGTCTGGGCAGGCCGTCGACCCAGTCGTACATGTACCGGTTGACGCCATCCTCGCCATCGCGAAAACCGATGATGCCCGGCGCGATCGGCCCCTGTGCCGGGATCGCGCGTCCGTTGCGGAAGATCGAGATGAACTCCTCCTGGTCGATCGCCAGCGACACGGCATGGCGCAGCTTGCGCGCGCGCTCGCGCTCGGCCGGACCGGCCTTGCCGCCGGAGCCGACCACCGGGTCGTTCCAGTTGAAGCCGACATAGAACACCGAGGTGGCCACCGAGGTCTGCAGCCGGATCCCGCGCGCGGCCATCTGGTCGCTGATGCCGATGTCGCCCGACTCGTTCATCTGCACCGCCTGGTCGAACGCATCGGAACTGATGCCGGAGGTATCGAACCAGCCCTGCAGAAACTTGTTCCAGTACGGGATCTGCTCCTTCTCGAGCGTGAATACGAGGCGCGGAGCCAGCGGCAGCGGCCGTCCGGCATCGGCGAGCAGGCCGGCCTCGCGGTCGCCAGGTGCCCCCTCGGACGGGTAGGCCTCGCCCGCATAGTGCGGGTTGCGCTCGAGTACCATGCGGCGGTTCGGGTCGTTTTCCGTGAGCATGTACGGGCCGCTGCCGATCGGGTACCAGTCGAGCGAGATGTTCTTTTTCGCGAGCCCCGGTTGCGCGTAGAAGCGGTCGGCCTCGGGCGGCATCGGCGCGAAGAACGGCATCGCGAGCCAGTAGACGAACTGCGGATACTTGCCGACGAGGCGCACGCGGAAGGTATGCCGGTCGACCACCTGCACGCCTTCGATCGAATGCGCTTCGATGTCGATGAATGCATCGCGCGGCAACGACTTCGCCTGTTCGCGCAGCGTCTCGGCCAGCGGTCCGAGGCCGACGATGTAGTTCGCCATCTTGCCGAGGATCGGCGACTGCAGCCGCGGATGGGCGAGGCGCTTGATCTGGTGCACGAAGTCGGCGGCGACGACTTCGCGCGTCCCCGTCTGGGGGAAATCCCCGATCGCATGGATGCCGGCGAGCTGGGCTGCCCCCAGTGCGTGGTAGAGCGGACGTCCCTGGGCGTCGAGCGCCAGCGCCGGATGCGGCTGGTAGCGCAGACCCGGGCGGATACGCACGTCGTAGACGCTGAATGCCACCTCGGAGGCCGGTGCATCGGCGGGGAGTTCGCGCCCCTGGCGGTCGAGGTAGCGCGGCCGGGGCACCTCGGTCGCCGCGAAACCGGTGAGTTCGAACGGCCGCTTCAGGTAGTGGTACTGCAGCGGCGGCTGGTAGATCTGGCCGACGAATACGTACGCATCCGAGGTGTAGGCCCGCGCGGGATCCAGGTGCTTCGGCCGTTGGTTGAACGCCGCATAGATCGTCTGTTCGCGGACTTGCGCGGAGTCGTCCGGATACGGGTCATTCCACGGCCCGCTGCAACCGGCCAGCAGCAGACCTGTGCACAGCCATGCCACGCCGCCCCGCGTGATCCTGGCCACGATGGATTCCCGGCGGGTGGATCGTGCGGTGACAGGGCGGGCAGCTGGCATCTCGTCTTCAGTGTAACGAAAACATGCTGCCGGGGGTCAAGCAATTCCAGCGCCGAAGCCCGGCGCTATACTCCGCCCACTTTCATTGCGCACGGGGCACTCGATGGGCTTTCTTTCAGGCAGACGGATCCTGATCACCGGCATGCTCAGCAACCGGTCGATCGCCTACGGCATCGCAAAGGCCTGCGCGCGCGAAGGCGCTGAAATGGCGTTCACGTACCAGGGCGAAGGCGTGAAGGACCGCGTCGTTGCACTCGCGGCGGAGTTCTCGTGCGATCGTGTTTTCCCGTGCGATGTCGGAAGCGACGCTGATATCGAGCGGCTGTTCGCCGACCTCGGGAAGTGCTGGGACCGGCTCGACGGCCTGGTCCATGCGATCGCGTTCGCACCGCGCGAAGCGCTGTCCGGCGAGCTGCTCGACGGCCTGGATCGCGAGGGCTTCCGCATTGCACACGAGATCAGTTCCTACAGTTTTGCCGCGCTCGCGAAGGCCGCGCGGCCGATGATGGGCGCCGGCGGTGCCCTGCTGACCCTGTCCTACCTCGGCGCCGAGCGTGTCGTGCCCAACTACAACGTGATGGGGCTGGCGAAGGCCAGCCTGGAGGCGAACGTGCGCTACCTTGCGGCGAACCTCGGCCCGCAGGGCATCCGGGTCAACGGCATCTCCGCCGGTCCGATCAAGACGCTGGCCGCGGCCGGCATCGGCGGGTTCGGCAAGATCCTCAGGTTCGTCGAGGAAAATGCACCGCTGCGCAGGAATGTGACGACAGAAGACGTCGGCAATGCGACCGCATTCCTGCTGTCGGATCTCGCCGCCGGCATCACCGGCGAGATCACCTATGTGGACGCTGGCTTCAACGTGATGGGCGCCTGCATCCCGCGCTGAACGAGCCTCTTCGCCACCGGCGGCCGGCGCTCCGGCCGTCGACAGCTGCGGCCGGAACGGCCGCCGCTGCGACGACACGCACCGCTACTGAGGCCGCTCGACGGCCGCCGGCGTGAGTCTCACCTTCGCTCCTGCGCGCAGCGCCGTGATGTATGCGCCGACCTCTTCCTGTGAAGCAAGCTGGTAAGCCTGGCGGGCAAAGCCGGCCCGTGCATTCGGATCGATCCCGCGCGACTCGACCACACGCGAGACCCTGAGCAGGAGGTAGCCGCCGCCCGGCTGCTCGACGCCGGCATAGGCAGGCAGCTTCGATGCATCGGCGCGGAACACCTGCCGCAGCGCGGCCTCCGGCAAAGAGCCTGGCTTCTGCCGGCTCAGCAGTTGCGGCGCGGACCAGCCGCCGCCGACGTCCTTGCCGGCACGCAGGTCCGCCAGCCGTTTGCGACCTTCATCGATCGCCAGTTCGGACGCCCGCTGGAAGCGCAGGCGTTTCTCGAGTGCTTCGGAGACCTCTGCGAGCGGCCGGAGCCCGGCCGGCTTGACCTCGACGACGCGGGCGGCCATCAGTACGCCCGGTGCGACTTCGATCGCGGCGGTGTTGCGCTTGTCGCGCAGCACGTCGTCGGCGAACACCGCACTGACCAGCCGGTCGTTCGAACCCTTGGGCATGTCGCCACCCTGTCGGCTGAACCAGCCACTGGTCTGTACCGGCTGGTTCAGCTGATCTGCCGCCGGCTTCAATGTGTCGGACTGCTCGAACACGGTGTTGGTGAACGATTCGGCAAGTTCCGCAAATCGGCGCGAAGCGCGCGACCGGCGCAGTTCTTCCTCGACCTTCGAACGCACCTGATCGAAACCTGGGCCAGCCTCACCGCGCACCCCGGCCAGGCGGATCACGTGGAAGCCCGCTTCGCTCTCGACCGGACCGGCAATCTCGCCCGGCTTCATCGAGAACACCGCCTGGTCGAAGGCCTTGAGCATGGTGCCGCGCGCGAAGAAGCCGAGGTCTCCGCCCTGCGCCGCAGAACCCGGGTCTTCCGAAGACTTGCGCGCGACCTCGGCAAAGGTCTGCGGCGCCTTCTTCAGCTGCTCGGCGATCGCTGCCGCGCGCTCGCGCGCGGTCGCCCTTGCCTTTTCGTCGGCGCCTGCCGGGAGCCGGATCAGGATGTGGCTTGCCTGTCGCTCTTCCGCTCCGCGGAACTGCGCCGCGTTCTGGTCGAAGTACTCCCGGACCTCCTGCGGCGTGACCGTCAACCGGGCTGCGAGCGCAGCCTGCGACAGCGCCAGGTACTCCACCCGCACCTGTTCCGGGATTTCGAACTCCTTGCGGTTGGCCTCGTAGAACTTCTGGACCGCGCCCGCTTCCAGCGTGACCTGCTTGAGGAAGGCCTCCGGCGAGACCACCAGCTGGCTGGCCTCGCGCTGCTGGTCGATCACCCGGACGAGGCGGTCAACGACGCTCGCCGGGATGATGGTGCCGGCGGTGAACGCGGCCTGCACCTGCGACAGCGCCAGTTCCGTGCGAACCCGTTCCTGGTACATCGTCTCGCTCATGCCAGCAGTGCGCAGCAGCGACTGGTAACGAGCGAGGGAGAAAGTACCGTTCTCCTGGAACTCGGGCTGGCCGGCGATCACGCCCTGCAACTGTGCGTCGGACACGCGCAGGCCTGATGCATCGGCCGCGCGCTGCAGCAGCCGCTCCTGGATCATGCCTTCCAGTACGGCCGTACGGAACTCCGCGCCCTCGAACATCTCGGGGCGGGCCTGCGCGCCGAGTGCCTCGCGCATGCGGTCCTGCTGCTCTCGCAGGCGGCGGTCGAAATCGCGCTGCAGGATCTTCTCGCCTGCCACTTCGGCGACATGCGTTTCGCGGCCGCCCCCCTGAAAGTAGCTCTCCATGCCGAAGAACGCGAACGGGAGGATCAGCAATGCCAGGATGATCTGGGCGACCCGCTTCTGCTTGTGAACGAAATCGTACATGGAAGCCTGCGCGAAAAAAAAGGCGAACACTGGTTCGCCTTGCTTGACCCCGGATCCTTTCCGGACTTTCCTCGGGAAACTTCCGGAAGGAGGCAACACAGCGGCTGGCGGAGTGGACGGGACTCGAACCCGCGACCCCCGGCGTGACAGGCCGGTATTCTAACCAACTGAACTACCACT
>CANGXU010000235.1 GCA_947457885.1 Betaproteobacteria bacterium | reverse complement strand
TCCGGCCGGCATCCTGTTCGGCAGCGGGGCGACGCTCGACCTGACCGGGTCGTTTCATGCGACCACCGCGAACTACATCCGGATGAGCGACGGCACGCGCTTCGAGGCAGTGGCTGTCGACCCGGGCGTGCTGTCGGTGGCGGCACCCGCGGCGTTCGGCTTCCTCGGGCCGGCGCCGGCGCCGATCACCATCACCTCGTCCGTGCTCAATGCAGCGCCCGGCAAGGACGCGTCCTACGTGGGCGGCAACTTCGCGATCAGCGGCCTGGCGGCACGGTTACGCAGTCGCGGGGGCGATCTGCGCATCGCCAGCGCGGCGGGCGCCGGCGAGTTTGCGCTCGATGCGGCGCTCACGCCGACGCCGGGCATGGCGCAGGGCACGATCACGGCGAGCCTCGGTGCGCAACTGATTGCCGAGAGCGTGACCAGTCCTGCGCTGGCGCCGGGACGCATCGTCATTCGCGGCGGGCAGATCGCGCTGGTGAGCGCAACGATCTCCAGCGTCAACTCGCGGGCGACCGACGCAGGGCCGATCGAGATCACGTCCGCCGGCGAGAGCGACGGCACGATCAATGGCGCCGGCTTCATCGCGCGCGGTGCGATCATAAGTACCCGCACGACTGCCGCGGGCCGCGGTGCCGACGTAGTGATCAACGCGCCCGCGATGCAGTTCGATCAGTACACTCGCGTGCAGACGAGTACGTCTTCGAGCGGTCGCGGTGGCGATCTTCGCTTCACTGCCGAGGGTCCGCTGAGGGTGCTGGCGCAGGAGGCTGATCCGTACTTCACCTCGATCACCAGCTTCGCGCTGGGCGGCGGGCGCGGGGGCGACATCGTGTTGCGCGGCGACCGGGTGACGGTGGACGGGAGCATCGTGCAGATCGACGGGCGCAGCACCGGCGCGGGCGGGGGGATCACGCTCGACGGCGGCGAGGTGTCGGTGATCAACGGCGGCTTCGTCTACAGCCACATGCGCGACACCAGCAGCGGCGCCGGCAACGACATCGTGCTCAATGCCAGCCGCCGCATCGAGGTCTCCGGCACGGACTGGACCGGCACCTCGTCCAGCGTGCTCGCCGACACCTGGGGCAGCGGTCGCGGCGGCAACGTCCTGCTGTCGGCCCCCGAGATCCTCACCAGTGGGCTTGCCGAGTACGGGACGAGGGCGGTCGGCAGTGGACGTGGCGGCGACATGATCATCTCCGCGCAACGCTTCGCGCCCACCGATTCGCTCGGCTACACCTACAGCTACAGCACTGGTGGTGCCGGCGATATCAGCGTGACCGCGCCGCAGATAACCGTCGCCGGGGTGGGCATCATCAGTGTCGCCTACGACCGTGGTAACGCTGGCGTGATACGCCTGAACGGCGATACGATCCGGCTGCAGCCGGGCGTCCTTGAGCGGGACGTGAATATCGAGAGCTCCAACAGTCAGTCGACCGGAGATGGTGGCAATGTCGAGATTCGCGCGGCCACCTCGTTCGCAATCGATACGACAGCCGATCGCGGCAGCTTCGCGCGCGTGGCAGCGGTCACACAAGGTGGCGGTCGCGGGGGCACGATCCTGATCGATGCCCCCTCGGTGCGGCTCGATGGCGGCGCCTTGTTCTCGCGCACGCGCTGGGGTACCGGTCAACAGGGTCAGATCGTGGTGCGTGCCGATTCGCTGCGCATGGCCCACGACGGCCGCATCATCTCCACCACCGAAGGCCCGCGCGACGGTAGCCTGATCGACATCTCGGCACGCAGTATCGTGATGCAGGATGGGGCTGTTATCGTTGCCTCGGCCGATCGGGACTTGAGCGGATTCTCGCCTACGACGACAGGCAGCGCCGGGCGGATCTCCATCACCGGCGAAGCGCTGCGCATGACCGGCGCCTCGCGCATCGAAGTCAACGCCAACGATGGCACCTCCGGCAACGCCGGTGCGCTCACGATCAATCTCACTGGTGCCTTCGAGATGGTCGAACGGACGCCGGCATTCGGCGTCGGCTTTTCGGGCGCTGATCCCCTCTGGCCAGGTGGCCTGAGCAGCCAGGCGCGCGGCAGCGGCAACGCCGGCAGCATCAGCGTCAACGCGGCCTCCATCCTGCTCGACGATGGGCGCATCCAGAGCAACGCGCTGCTGGACGGCCGCGGCGGCTCGGTGACGCTGCGCGCGGGCGATATCGCTCTGCGCAACGGCGCGCAGGTCGATGCGCGTTCGGCCGTCGGCTCGACCGGTACCGCCGGTTCGATCGACATCGCCGCTACCGGCAATCTGCTGATCAGTGGCCGCAGTCCGACCGACGCGGCCTTCTCCGGCCTGTACGCCGAGACGCAGGGCAGCGGTGCCGGTGGCGGCATCGTGCTCGCGGCTGACACCATGACGCTCGACCGCGGCATCGTGCGCACCTCGACCACCGGTGCCGGTAACGCCGGCCCGCTGACGGTGCGTGCGGGAGAACTCAATGTCGTCAACGGCGGCTGGATCGACGCTGGCACCAGCAGCAGCGGTGCGGGCGGCCGCATCGACGTCGCCGCCAGCCGCTCGATCCGGGTGAGCGGTGTCGATGCGACAGCGGTGGTTACCGACACGATAGCGCCTGACCTCGTACGCGGCGCTGCCGGCCGTGCACAGGGCCCGTTCCCGAGCACGATCTCCAGCAACAGCGCTGGCGCCGGCAATGGCGGCAATCTCAGCCTGGACGCGCCGGCAATCCTGATCAGCGACAGTGGCCGGGTCACCGCCACCGCTACCGGCACCGGCAATGCCGGCTCGATCGCGGTGAGCGCGAGCGATCGCCTGCAACTGTTCGGTGGCACGATCAGCACCCAGGCCGCAGGGAGCGACGGCGGTAACATCGATGTCACGGTGGGCACGCTTCTGCATCTGAAGGGCGGTGAAGTGAGTACGGCTGTCGGGTCGGGCGCCGGCGCCGGAGGCAACATCACGATCGATCCGATATTCGTGGTGTTCGAGCCGGGCTCGCGCATCGTCGCCAATGCCTTTGGCGGACCAGGCGGCAATATCGGTATCGTCGCCAACTACTTCTTCAACGCGCCCGGAACGTTGATCGACGCCTCGTCGGCACTCGGGCTGCCCGGCACAGTGCAGGTCAATAGCTCCGGGATCGATCTGGTCAGCGCGCTGGCTGCACTGCCCTCGCAGTTTCTGGACGCCACATCGTTACTTCGCACAACCTGCTCGGTGCGTGGCAGCAGCGGTGGCAGCAGTCTGCGTGCCACTGGCCGCAGTGGTCTGCCGTTCTCGCCGGAGCAGAACCTGTTCTCCAGCTACTTCGACCATCTGGATTCTTCCGGTGCTGGAGCGGCGGCCGGCGTGCCTGCGGTGCCTCTGCTTGCCTGGGCGATGCCCGCGTTCCACGTTGCCTGTCGCTGAACGACATCGGTGGCCGGGCTGCAGCCTCCAGTCGCTGATCCTGGCGACCGCCACGGCCTGCGCGACAGTGGCCGGGTCGATGGCAAGAGCCCAGATCGCGCTGCCGCCGGCCGATCAGCCCAGCCGACCGCGCGACCTGCAGTTGCTGCCAGACGAGTTACCGCGCGCGCCTGTGCGGCCGGAGTTACTGCTGCCGGTGGTGCCGCCAGGGAGGGCACCCGACTCACGCAGTCTGGCCACGCAGCCGCAGCTGCTGTTGCGAGCGCTGCGATTCGAGGGCAACACCGTGTTCAGCGCGCCCGAACTGCAAGAGGGGGTGGTCGGGTATCTGGGCACACGGGTCGGTGCTGCCGAACTCGAGGCGATCCGGCTGGCGATCACACGTCAGTACATCAAGGCAGGCTACATCAACTCAGGCGCAGTGATTCCGGATCAGGAGGTGAACGACGGCGAGCTGCGGGTGCTGGTGATCGAAGGCCGACTCACCGGCATCGATATCATCGGCCAGCACCGCTTCCGGCCGGGCTATCTGCGCGACCGCCTCGCGCGCAGTGCGGAGCCGGTGCTCAACGTGAACCGGTTGCAGGAGCAGATGCAGTTGCTGCTGCAGGATCCGCAGATCGAGCGCCTGTCGGGCGAGCTGGCACCCGGCAGCCAGCCGGGCGAAGCACGCCTGCGGGTCGATGTAACTTGCGGGCCGGTGTACTTCGCTGGCTTCGCCTATGGCAACGAGCGCTCGCCAGTGGCGGGCGCAAACCAGGTCGAGGCATTCGCGGGCGCGCGCAATCTGTTCGGCGCTGGCGAAGTGATCACGCTGCGCGGTGCGAACACCCAGGGTCTGGATGACGGGCAGTTCAGCGCCGTGATGCCGCTTCATGCGAGCGGCACCCAGGTGCAGTTTCGGATGGCGAAGACTCGAAGTCGGATCGTCGAGGCGCCGCTCGATCAGCTCGATATCAGCGCGAAGTCGAGCGGGTTCGACCTCGCGCTGTCGCAGCCGCTGATCACCACGCTGGCCAGATCGCTGATCGCCACTGCGACGGTGTCGAACCGGCGCACGCGCAACTATTTTCTCGGCCAGCCGTCGGTGTTCGTGCCCGGTGCCCCTGATGGGGTGACCACCGTGAGCGCGCTGCGCCTCGGGCTTGACTGGGTGGGACGATCGACCGAGCGTGTCATTGCCCTGCGCGGTCTGGTGTCCTACGGGCTGGATGCGATGGGTGCATCGGTCGCCAGCGCGCCGGGCATCGCCGATTCGAAGTTCACATCGGCGCTCTTGCAGGGGCAGTGGATCGAGCGTTTGGGTACCCGCGGCACCCTGGTGGCAAGAGCCGAGAATCAGCAGGCCAACGACAGTCTGCTCGGCCCGGAGCGCTACGCGCTCGGCGGCATGGACAGTGTGCGCGGGTATCGCAAGGATGTGCAGATTCGCGACAGCGGCTGGTTCTCCTCGATCGAGTACCGGCATCTGGTCGGCCATGTACGGCTTCCGGGGCAACGCGCCCAGGGCAGTACGGAAGGCGCACTGCAACTGGCCGTGTTCGCCGATGCCGGCAGGGGCCGGCTGCGCAACGATCCCGCGCCAGCGCCCGGTTATCTGTCCAGCATCGGGGTCGGCGCGCGCTGGGAACCCTACGCCGGCGTGCAGTTGCAGATCTACTACGGGGACGCACTACACCCGGTGCGGACGCCGACCTCGACGCTGGCCGACAATGGCTGGCACATGCGCCTGACCTATGTCACTTCGTTCTGAAACGAGCAGTCACTGTGCTGCGGCGCGCGCGCGTATCCGCTGCTCGTCCGGCCGGTCGGACGCCAGCCGCCGCCACTCGCCATCGGCCTGTTCACGCAAGCCCCAGGTATCGAGCAGGGCGGCGTAGAGCAGCCGGTCGGAAAAGTCGGCATCGGCAGGCGGCTGCGCCCG
>CANGXU010000234.1 GCA_947457885.1 Betaproteobacteria bacterium | reverse complement strand
GCGGTCATCTCGAAGCACTCGTTCGGGTCCATCGGGAACAGCAGCGGATGCTTGGTGTCGCCATGCGAGGCATAGGCGCAGGCCAGCACGTCGGCCTGCTGGGTGCGCGTCGGCATGCCGGTCGACGGGCCGCCGCGCTGCACGTTGACGATCGTCGCGGGAATCTCCGCGAAGTACGCCAGCCCGATGAACTCGGTCATCAGCGAGATGCCCGGCCCCGACGTGGCGGTGAACGCACGCGCACCGTTCCAGCCGGCACCGACCACCATGCCGATCGAAGCCAGTTCATCCTCTGCCTGCACCACGGCATACCGGTGCTTGCCGGTCTCCGGGTCGACCCGGTACTTGCCACAGTAGGCCAGGAAAGCCTCTGCCAGCGACGAGGACGGCGTGATCGGATACCAGGCGCAGACCGAAGCGCCGCCGTACACGGCGCCCAGCGCCGCAGCCGAGTTGCCGTCGATGAAGATGCGGTCGCCGACGTTGTCCGCGCGGTTCACCCGGATGCCCAGCGGGCAGGCCAGGTTGTCGCGCGCCCAGTCGCGCCCCAGCCGCAGCGCCTCGATGTTCGGCGCGAGCAGCTTCTCCTTGCCCTTGTACTGCTCGCCGACCAGTTTCTCGCATTCGGCCAGGTCGATGTCGAGCAGCGCGGCCAGCGCGCCCAGGCAGACCATGTTCTTGAGCAGCTGGCGTTCGCGCGGCACGCTCCAGCGCGCATTGGTCATCGCCGTCAGCGGCACGCCGATCACGTGCACGTCTTCGCGGAACTTTTCCGGCGGCAGCGGCTTGGTCGAGTCGTAGAACAGATAGCCGCCGGGCTCGATCTCCTTCAGGTCCTGGTCCCAGGTCTGCGGGTTCATCGCGACCATCATGTCCACGCCACCGCGCCGACCGAGCCAGCCATCCTCGGTCACGCGTACCTCGTACCAGGTCGGCAGGCCCTGGATGTTCGACGGAAAGATGTTGCGTGGCGAGACCGGCACGCCCATGCGCAGGATCGAGCGCGCGAACAGTTCGTTGGCCGAGGCGGATCCGGAGCCGTTCACGTTGGCGAACTTGACCACCAGATCGTTGACCGCCTCGATGCGCGGCTTCTGCGTCGCTTGCTGCAGGCTCGGCAGGATCGTGTCCATCAGGCGGCCCTCCGCTCGGAATCCCGCTGTGCTTCGTCACGCCCCCGGCAGGCGGGGCCTGCGTGGGTCTTCGTATAGAGGAACTTCTGCATGTCCCAGGCACCGGTCGGGCAACGCTCGGCACACAACCCGCAGTGCAGGCAGACGTCCTCGTCCTTCACCATCGCCCGGCCGGTCTTCAGCCCGTCCTGGACGTACAGCGCCTGGGCCAGGTTGAGCGCCGGCGCGGTCAGCCGCCCGCGCAGGTCGGCCTCCTCGCCATTGGGCGTGAAGGTGATGCAGTCCATGGGGCAGATGTCGACGCAGGCGTCGCATTCGATGCACGCCTTGGGCGCGAACACCGTCTGCACGTCGCAGTTCAGGCAGCGCTGCGCCTCCTTGAAAGCCGTCGCGGCATCGAAGCCCAGTTCCACCTCGACGCGGATGCTGGCCAGCGCCTTCTGCGCATCGGCCCAGGGCACCTTGAAGCGGGCCTCCGGCGCCACCGCATTGTCGTAGCTCCACTCGTGGATGCCCATCTTCTGCGACATCATCGACACGCCCGGCGGCGGCCGGTCTTCGAGCGCCTCGCCCTCCAGCAACCGGTCGATCGACACCGCTGCATCATGGCCATGCGCGACCGCCCAGATGATGTTCTTGGGCCCGAACGCCGCGTCACCGCCGAAGAACACCTTCGGGTGCGTCGAGCGGAAGGTGACCGGATCGACCACCGGCATGCCGTGCTCGTCGAAGTCGATGCCGCAATCGCGCTCGATCCACGGGAAAGCGTTTTCCTGCCCGACCGCCACCAGCACGTCGTCGCACTCGACGAAGCGATCTGCCTCGCCGGTGGGTACCAGCCGGCGCCGGCCGCGCGCATCGTACTCGGCGCGTACCGATTCGAAGGTCATGCCGACCAGACGGCCGTCGCGGTGCTCGAAGGTCTTCGGCACGAGGTAGTTGAGGATCGGGATGCCTTCATGCTGCGCGTCCTCCTTCTCCCACGGACTCGCCTTCATCTCGTCGAACCCGGAGCGTACGATGACCTTCACGTCCTCGCCGCCCAGGCGGCGCGAGGTGCGGCAGCAGTCCATCGCGGTATTGCCGCCCCCGAGTACGATGACGCGGCGGCCGATCTTCGTGGTGTGGCCGAAGGAGACCGAGGACAGCCAGTCGATGCCCAGGTGGATGTTCGCGGCGGCTTCCCTGCGGCCAGGCAGGTCGAGATCGCGCCCGCGCGGTGCGCCGGAGCCGACGAAAACCGCATCGAAATCCTGCGCGAGCAGGTCGCGCATCGAGCGGATCTCGGTGCCGCCACGGAACTCGACGCCCAGGTCGATCACGTAGCCGACCTCTTCGTCGATCACCGACTCCGGCAACCGGAAGCGCGGGATCTGCGATCGGATGAAGCCACCGGCCTTGGGATCGCGGTCGAACACCGTGACCGAGTACCCCAGCGGCGCCAGGTCGCGTGCAACGGTGAGCGAGGACGGCCCTGCGCCGACGCAGGCGATGCGACGGCCGTTGTTGTCTGCGGCCGGCGCTGGCAGCAGCGCACGGATCTCCGCGGCGTCCTTGTGGTCGGCGGCAACGCGCTTGAGCCTGCAGATCGCGACCGGCTCGGGCTTGTCCTGGTTGGCCTCCTCGACCCGTCCACGCCGGCACGCCGGCTCGCACGGTCGATCGCAGGTGCGCCCCAGGATGCCCGGGAACACGTTGGAATCCCAGTTGACCTTGTAGGCCTCGGTGTAGCGTCCGGCCGCGATCAGCCGGATGTATTCGGGCACGGGCGTGTGCGCGGGGCACGCGTACTGGCAGTCGACAACCTTGTGGAAATACTCCGGATCACGGACATCCGTCTGCTTCAAGCGTCTCTCCTCCAACGTTTCGGGCCCGCATGCCTGCCAGCGGCCGGCGCGCGGCGCAAGGTCCCGCGTCGTCGCCGCCGTGCGGCGATCGCCCGGGATCCGTCGACCGGTTCTGTCGGTCCCCCGCAGGGCCCGGCAGACCGGTTCGTTCTGGTTATGTGCAAATCGTACTCCGACTCCGCGTCGAAGGCATCGGCGGCGCCCGGTCGCGTCACTCACATGACCCGACCGGGCGCGCATCGACTGGCGGTGTGGACAAGAATCGCCGCCTGTGGCTTCATGTAACCGTAACAAACTGGACATTTTTTCCCGCCGTTCAACCGGAGACGCCCTTGAAGCGACTTGCATCGACTGCGATCGCCGCCGCGATTGCCCTTGTGTCGGCATCTGCCACTGCCCAGAACCTGACCGGCACCCTTGCCAAGGTCCGCGACACCGGGACGATCACCATCGGCCACCGCGAAGCCTCCATCCCGTTCTCGTATCTCGATGACAAGCAGCAGGCCGTCGGCTATGCGATGGACATCTGCGCGCGGGTAGTGGACGCGATCAAGGCCGAACTCAAGCTGCCGAACCTGAAGGTCGTGCTGCAGCCGGTCACCTCGGCCAACCGCATCCCGCTGCTGCAGAACGGATCGATCGACCTCGAGTGCGGCTCGACCACCAACTCGGTCGAACGCCAGAAGCAGGTCGCATTCGGGCCGACCTACTTCGTGATCAACGTCACCGCGGCGGTCAAGGCCAACTCCCCGATCAAGACGCTTGCCGACCTGAACGGGCGCACGATCTCGACTACCGCGGGCACCACCTCGGTGCCGCTGTTGAAGCGGTACGAGCGCACCAGCGGCATCGACGTGAAAGAGATCTACGGCAAGGATCACTCCGAGTCGTTCCTGCTGCTCGTCGACGACCGGGTCTCCGCGTTCGTGATGGACGACGTGCTGCTTGCCGGCCAGATCGCCAATGCCCGCAACCCGGCCGAGTTCCGGATCATCCCGGAGTCGCTTCGCACCGAGCCCTACAGCGTGATGCTGCGCCGCGACGATGCGCCGTTCAAGGCACTGGTCGATCGCACGGTCGGCGGCCTGATGAAATCCGGCGAGATCGAGAAGCTGTACGCCAAGTGGTTCCTGAGCCCCATCCCGCCACGCAAGGTGAACCTGAACTTCCCGGTCAGCCAGTCGCTGCGCGAGGCGTTCAAGAACCCGAACGACCAGGGCGTGCAGTAGCAGTCAGTCCAGGGCTGCCGAACGCGGCGCTTGATGGGCATCAGCCTCGACTGGTCAGTGTTCCTGCAGGAGCTGCCGGAAGGCGGCGTCTTCTACTGGGAGATGCTGCTTTCCGGGCTCTGGTGGACGCTCGGCGTCGCCGCCTGCTCGTGGAGCATCGCGATGCTGTGCGGGTCGGTGATCGGCACGCTTCGTACCACCGAGAGCCGCGTACTGGTGTTCATCGGTAATGCGTGGGTTGAACTGTTCCGAAACATCCCGTTGCTGGTGCAGATGTTCCTCTGGTACTTCGTGGTGCCGGAATTCATCCCGCCGCTGAAGGCATGGGTGGTCGCAGCAGACCCTTCGCATGCGCAGTTCCTGTCGGCCACGCTCTGCCTGGGGCTGTTCACCTCCGCGCGCATCGCCGAACAGGTAAGGGCCGGCATCCAGTCCCTGCCGCGCGGCCAGCGCCACGCGGCCCTGGCCATCGGACTGAACACCACCCAGATGTACCGCTTCGTGCTGCTGCCGATGGCTTTCCGGATCATCATTCCGCCGCTCACCAGCGAGACGATGAACCTGATCAAGAACACCTCCATCGCACTGACCATCGGGCTTGCCGAACTGACGTTCCGCACGCGTGAGATGGGCGAGTACACGTTCCGCTTCTTCGAGGCATTCACCGCCGCCACGCTGGTCTACATCGCGATCGCGATGACCGCCAACCGGGTGATGGCGCTGATCGAGCGGCGCACCGCCGTTCCCGGCTACATCGCCGGCGGGAAGTAGGTAGCGACGATGGATTTCGACTGGTCGGTGATCGGCGGCTCCCTGCCCTACCTGTGGAAGGGTATGCAGTACACGCTGCATCTCACCGCGATCGCGGCGCTCGGCGGGCTGTTCTTCGGAACGCTGCTGGCGCTGGCCCGGCTGTCGCCGATCAAGCCGCTGTCGATGTTCGCCGCCGGCTACGTGAACCTGATGCGCTCGATCCCCCTGGTGCTGGTGATCTTCTGGTTCTTCTTCCTGGTACCGGTGATCCTGCAGGTGGCGATGGGCTATGAGCGGCCGCCGCAGGTGGGCGCGGAACGCACCGCGATCATCACCTTCATCATGTTCGAGGC
>CANGXU010000233.1 GCA_947457885.1 Betaproteobacteria bacterium | reverse complement strand
GTCGACCCTGCCACCGGGGAACACCTCGCCTTCCGCGCGCACGGCGCCACCTATCGCGCACACGAATGGCTCTACCGCATCCATACCGGCGAGGGCCTGTGGTGGCTCGGCCTGCTGCTTGGCCTGTGCGCACTGGGCGCGCCCTGGCTCGCGGCGACCGGCGCGACGGTCTGGTGGCAGCGGCGACAGGCAAGGCCACGCATCACCGGCAACGACAGTGCGCAGTCTGCCGATGCCGTGGTCCTGGTCGGCAGCGAGAACAACAGCACCTGGGGCTTCGCACGCGTGCTGCACGATGCATTGCGGAAGTCGGGCCAGCGCGTGCACACCGCACCGATGAACGCGTTCTCTGCGCGGCATCGCACCGCCCGGCGACTGTTCATTCTCACCGCCACCTATGGCGATGGCGACGCACCCGCCTCGGCCAGCCAGTTCCTCGCCCTGAGCAGGCAGGTCGCGGCCAATCCGGCGACCACCTTCGCAGTGCTCGGGTTCGGCGACCGGCAGTTTCCGAAGTTCTGCCAGTTCGCGAAGGATGTCGATGCCGCGATGCGCGCGCAGGGTTGGCTTCCGCTGATGGCGCTCACCACCATCAATCGCCAGTCGACGCAGGAATTTGCGCGCTGGGGCACCGCACTCGGCGAACGGGTGGCGGTACCGCTGTCGCTGGAACACACGCCGGTGCATCCGCCGACGATCCGGCTTCGGCTACGCGAGCGCATCGACTACGGCGTGCACGAGCAGGAGCCGACGGTCATCCTGCGTTTCGTGGCCGCAGCCGACGCGCAGGCAGGGTGGTTCGCTCGCATTACCCGCCGCAGCGGCCTGCCCTCCTTCGAGGCCGGCGACCTGGCCGGGGTCGTCGCGCCGGGCAGCCCGATGCCGCGCTTCTATTCACTGGCCAGCAGCGCGCGAAACGGCATGCTCGAGATCTGCGTGCGCAGGCAGCCGGGCGGGCTGTGCTCCACCTTCCTGCACGGCCTCGCACCCGGCGACAGCATCGATGCCTTCGTCCAGGCGAACCCGGAGTTCCGCCCGGCCTCGGGCAGGACACCGGTGATCCTGATCGGCGCTGGCACCGGGATCGGTCCGCTCGCCGGCTTCATCCGCAACAACACGGGCCGGCACCCGATGTATCTGTACTGGGGCGGCCGGGACCCGGCCTCCGACTTCCTGTACGAACCCGAGCTGCGCAACTACCTGGCCGACCGCCGCCTGACCCAGCTGCACACGGCGTTCTCCCGCGTGGTCGGTGGCGTGCGCGTGCAGACGCGCCTTGCCGAGGACGCGGCCAATCTCCGGACGCTGGTCAAGGAGGGGGCCCAGGTGCTGGTCTGCGGCAGCAGCACGATGGCAGGCAGCGTGCGCCAGGCGCTGGACGAGGTGCTCGCGCCGATCGCCCAGGACGTGAACACCCTGCGCTCCAGCGGGCGCTATCGTGAAGATGTGTTCTGACCGCGCGGGGCCGGATGCCCCGGAGCGATTCAGCCTGAACGGCGCGACGATGGGCACGCGTTTCACCGCGGTGTTCTACGCACCGCGTTGCACCGATGCCGCTCCGCTCGCGGCGCGCCTGCAGGCGGCGGTGGACCTCATCGAACGGCAGATGTCGAGCTGGGATCCGACATCCGACCTGTGCCGGCTGAACGCCGCGCCCTGCCACACCTGGTTGACGCTTCCGGCAGCGCTGGCGCAGGTGATCGACGCCGGGCTGCAGGTCGGGCTGGCGTCGAACGGCGCCTTCGACATCACGCTCGGCGACGTCGTCGACGCGTGGGGGTTCGGGCCCTCACGGCGCGCGGCGTCGCAGGTGCCGGCCATGCAACCGGGTCGCGCACATCCGCGCGCGACTGCGCTGCTCGACCTCGACCGCTCGCAGCGGCGACTGCGCAAGCGGGCACCTGCCACGATCGACCTGTCAGGCATTGCGAAGGGCTACGGCGTCGACGCACTCGGAGCATGCATGGACGAGCAGGGCATCGATGCATGGCTGGTCGGCATCGATGGCGAGATGCGCGCACGCGGCAGCCGGGCCGACGGTGCCCCGTGGACGGTCGCGATCGAGAAGCCGGTTTATGGATCACGCGAGATTGCAGGCGTGATGGAACTGCGCGACATGGCAATCGCGACCTCGGGCGACTACCGGAAATGGATCGACATCGACGGCACGCGGCACTCCCACACCATCGACCCGCAGCGCGGCCGGCCGCTGTCTAACGGTGTGGCGGCGGTGACCGTGCTCGCGCCCACCTGCATGCTGGCCGACGCGTGGGCCACTGCGCTGATGGTCCTGGGCGAAGCGGAAGGCATCCCGCTCGCGCAGGCACACGGCCTCGACGCACTGTTCGTGATGCGCGAGGGCGGCCACCTCAGGGAGGTGCTGGTTCCGGGTCGTGCGTTGGAGACGGCTGGCTCGCATTGCTAAGGCACGCGCAGGGCGCGCTGGGGGAATCTCGGCACTTCTGCATCGTGTTGGGAGCTCAGGAGTCCGGAAGGCTGACTTCCTGAAATGGGTGTTGTTGGGTGTATTCCTGGTTCCATACGCCGCTCGGGCACCCTCCGGATCACCCCCGAGATCCTGCCGCGCCGCAGCGAGAAGGACTCGCGGCACCGTGGACAGTACAGGCCCACTCGAACAGCGTGGCCGCTTTCGATGAAGGCGGCGCGCAGATCGGGACCGTGTTCGAGACCCGAGCCAGACGCCGATGACACCTTCGGGCGACACCGATCGCGCTCATATCAGCCGCTTAGCCAGCCAGCCCCCCACCACGACCGCGGCGGGTTTAGCCCAACCGTCAGCGTCGTGGGCATCGGCCCTCGGTGGATCGACAGGTCGGAACTGCCTCGGCGTTAACAGTCACAAAGTTGACGCTCTCCAAGGCGCTTTCTCACTTTAATGTCGTCGTACTTGTATTTTTGCACGCTTTTTTATTCATTATGCCGCTTGCAATGTCGTCTTTTTGTTGGCTAGAGTTCGATTGTCCAAACCGACGAAGGTGTTCAGATGAACCAACTGATCAATCCGGCAACGCTCAAGGCTTTGCGCGAGACGAAGCGCCTCACTCAGGAGGCATTGGTCGAACTCGTCAACCGCATCGGGAAAGGGAGCCTCGACAAAAGACAGCTGCAACGGATCGAGGGCAAAGCCCGACTTCCAGGGCCTCACTATGTCCGAGAGAAGACGCTCCTGGCTTTGGCGCGGGCGCTCAGCGTATCCCCAGCAGAGTTGCAATCGGCGCGAGAAGACTCCCCAGCGGCCCCGGCTGAAGTCGATGAACGGATGCCGCTGCCCGTCAAGGTGCGACCTGCAACAGTCACCAAGCTTGATCTGATTCGAAGCGCGTACAAGGTCTCGCTCGAAGAGATCATCGATCTAGCACCGTTGATGTTCGCCTACCACGCTGAGTCGAGCCTGCGAGAGCGGAAGCAGCGCCTCGAGAGCGACTTGCAACTGCGGGAGCGCTTCCTGAGGGCCTTTCCCGAGATGCAGCACCTGATGGGCGAAGGCGAGCAGGACACGCCCTCGAGGCTGCTGTCAGAGAACGAGTCAATCCGTCGCGACGACATTTTTGGAATGTGGCTGGACCACGAAGTCGTCGATGACATCGAGTTCGGGGACAACCCCTTCGCCGAGTACCTGCAACAACTGAGTGTGGACTTTGCGGAGCCTTCCAAGTTGGAAGTGGAAGATCTGCCCGCCCTGCTCGTGCTACACGCCGAGACTCGAATCCCCGACTACGAGGTGTGCACCGGGCATCTTGATTGGCTTACGCACGGAGATCCTGAACTCAACACGGCCATACGGAGCCGCGAACTGCGCGTAGCTGACATTCCATGGAATCTGGTGCTAGGAGCGGACGCTGATCGGGCAGCGTGGATGCGCCGGGAACTGCAACAACAACGAGCTGCTAAGGCCTCCAACTCAGGCCATGGTGGTCAGTCCAAACCTGAGCAATCGGTGGAGTAGGCGACAATGGACTTGACAAGACATGCCAGTATCCGGTCTCAGCAGCGCGGGATTCCGCCCCTCATCATGCGGTGGCTACTTGAGTACGGCGACCGTACCGCCGCCCATGGGGCCATGCGGCTCAGCTTCAGCAAGCGCTCGCGGCGAGAGATCGAGGCCGACGAAGGAAAGCAAGTGGTCTCCCAACTCGGTCGGTTCATGGCCGCGAGCGCAATCGTCGACCCTCGGACCGATTCCGTCATTACTGTAATGTGGAACAAGTGAATCGACCCGGGTATCTCGGCGGCTCATTGGTGTGAGTCAGACCGTCACGGCCGACCCGGCCGGGCATACCCCCGGCGCCGGCAGACCTCGACTTTCCAGACCTTCCGCTCAGCTGCGTACAAGGGTCATTCGCGCAGTGCGAACTGCCCCCTCCTAATCGAGCTTGAGCTTCGCGTCCCGGATCAGCCGCGCCCACTTCTCGATTTCAGCCTCGATCATTGCCCGATACTCGGCCGGGGTACTCGCGAGCGCGGTTGCGCCCATCCGGCCCCAGGCGTCCTGATTTTCCGGCCGGCGCACGATAGTGCCAATCTCGCGGTTCAGGCGCTCGATTACCGCCGGCGGGGTGGCCGCTGGCGCCAGTATTCCGATGAGCACCGGCACTTCAAATCCGGCGATGCCGCTGCTCTCGGCAAGCGTCGGCACTTCCGGCAAGGCGATCGAGCGCTTGCTGCCACTGGTACCGAGCGCACGCACCTTGCCTGCGCGCACGTTCGGTACGCCGTCGGTGAGGGTGTCCATCATCAGCTCGACTCGCCCGCCGATCAGGTCGAGCCGTCCTGCGCCGCCAACCTTGTAGGGCACATGGGTCATCCGCGTGCCGGTCGTCGACTGCAGCAGTTCCATCGCCAGATGGTTGATGCCGCCCGTGCCGGTCGTTGCGTAGTTGATCGCGCCCGGCTTCGCACGGGCCAGATCGACCAAGTCACGTACCGACTTCACCGGCAGCGACGGGTGAGAGATCAGGATCAGCTCGATGTAGTTCACGGTCGACACGGGCGCAAGGTCGCGCAGCAACCGGTAGCGCGCATGGTTGGTGCCGATCGCCTCGGTGACTGCATGGCCGCTGGTCGCCGCCATCAGCGTATGCCCGTCAGGGTCGGCCTTGATCACGGCGTCGGCCGCGATGATGAAATTGCCGCCCGGCCGGTTCTCGACCAGCACCGGCTGACCCAGCGCAGGCTGCAGGTCTCGCGCGAGCGTGCGAATGAAGGTGTCGGTGGCACCGCCCGCACCAAACGGCACCACGATGCGCAGCGGCTTGGCGGGCCAGGCCTGTGCCGAGGCGCCATTCGCGAAGGCGGCCAGCACAGCCATACCCAACAGGGCAACCC
>CANGXU010000232.1 GCA_947457885.1 Betaproteobacteria bacterium | reverse complement strand
GCCCGGCCGGGCGCGTTCTCGGTGGTCGTGTTCAACGACAGCCTGTCGCGCTTCCTGAACCTGGAAGTACAGGCATTGCAGGCGGAGGGTCGTGGCCGCATCGTGTCCAGCCCGCGCGTGATCACCGCCGACCAGATCGAAGCGACGATCGAGCAGGGCACGGAGATCCCGTTCCAGCAGGCCACCGCCAGCGGTGCGACTGCAGTGTCGTTCAAGAAGGCGACGCTGTCGCTGAAGGTACGGCCGCAGATCACCCCCGATGGCAACGTGATCATGACGCTCAACGTGAACAACGACAGCGTCGGCCAGAACACCCAATCCGGCCCGGCGATCAACACGCGCCAGATCAGCACGCAGGTGCTGGTCGAGAACGGCGGCACGGTGGTGATCGGCGGCATCTACACCCAGGACTCCCGGCAGACGGTCAACAAGGTGCCCGTGCTCGGCGACATCCCGTTCGTCGGTTTCCTGTTCCGCGACCGTTCGATCGTCGACGACAAGCGCGAACTGCTGATCTTCGTCACCCCGCGCGTGCTGAACGACCGGCTTTCCTCGCGGTAGCCGTTCGCTTCATCCGGGCACAGACGGGCGTGCAATGCACGCCCGTTTCGTTTGCGGCGCATGCCGGGCGGCATTGCAGCGCGCGCTACAATCGATCCATGGAAGCCAACGAACCCTGCACCGACCTGCCGCAACCCGCAGACGCTTCGTGCGAAGGCACCTGCGCGCAGGTGCCGTGCACGCTAGAAGGCAGCATCTTCCTGGTGGGCATGATGGGCGCGGGCAAGACCTCGGTCGGCCGGCTGCTTGCCCAGCGACTGGGCAAGCGGTTCATCGACGCCGACCAGGAGATCGAGGCGCGTTGCGGGGTCTCCATCCCGGTGATCTTCGAGATCGAGGGCGAGGCAGGTTTCCGGCAGCGGGAACGCCAGGTGATCGACGAACTCACGATGCTTCCGGATATCGTGCTCGCGACCGGCGGTGGCGCTGTCCTGTCCGGAGAAAGCCGCTGCCGGTTGCATGAGCGTGGACTGGTCATCTACCTCAAGGCGTCCGCAACCGAGATCTGGCAACGGACCCGGCGCGACCGCGGCCGGCCACTGCTTGCGACCAGCGATCCCCAGCAGCGGATCTTCGACCTGCTGGCGGCACGCGAACCCCTCTACGTCGAGACCGCCCACGTGACGATCGAAAGCACGCACGAGAGCGTGAAGTCGATGGTCACGCGGCTGGTCGACCGGCTCAACGATCGGCACAGGGGGGAGGCGGACACAGCCGCCAGCCTTGAAACCTGTGTCCCGGCTGCATCCGCCACGGAGTCACGATGATCGTCGCCCCTCCCCGTCCCGGCCCGAGAACTGCCGCTGCCGGGCCGACAGAAACCGTCGAGGTCGCCCTCGCCGATCGCAGCTACCCGATCATCATCGGCCGCGGCGTGTCGACCGACAGCGCGCTGATCGGCACCCACATGAAGCCCGGCCGGGCGGCGCTGGTCACCAGCGAGGTGGTCGGCGCGCTCTACCTCGCGCCGGTCTGCGCCGCGCTCGCGGCTGCCGGCATCGAGGCGGTGCCGGTCGTGCTGCCCGACGGTGAGCAGCACAAGAACTGGCAGATACTCAATACCGTGTTCGACCATCTCATCGCGCACCGCTGCGATCGCCGCACGCCGGTGATCGCGCTCGGCGGCGGGGTGATCGGAGACATGGCCGGCTTCGCGGCCGCGACCTGGCAGCGCGGCGTGCCGTTCGTGCAGATTCCGACCACCTTGCTCGCCCAGGTCGATTCGTCGGTCGGCGGCAAGACCGCGATAAATCACCCGCAGGGCAAGAACATGATCGGCGCGTTCCACCAGCCCGGGCTGGTGCTGGCCGATACCGCGCTGCTCGACACCTTGCCCGACCGCGAACTGTCCGCCGGGCTCGCGGAGGTGATCAAGTACGGGCTGATCCGCGACACCGTCTTCCTCGACTGGCTCGAGCCGAACCTGCCGAAGCTGCTGGCGCGCGACCCCGCCGCGCTCGCTCATGCGGTGCGCCGCTCCTGCGAGCACAAGGCCGAGGTGGTCGCAGCCGACGAGCGCGAGGCCGGCCTGCGCGAAACGCTGAACCTGGGCCATACGTTCGGCCATGCAATCGAAACCGGTGTCGGATACGGCCAATGGCTGCATGGCGAAGCCGTCGCGGCCGGCACGGTGCTGGCCGCTGAGATGTCTGCGCGACTGGGCTGGCTGTCGGAGTCCGACGTCGGACGGGTCAGGCGCCTGTTCTCTCTGGCACAACTGCCGGTCGAGGCGCCGGCGATGCCGGCCGCTCGCTGGCTCGACCTGATGGGGCACGACAAGAAGGTCCGTAGCGGGCGCATCCGGCTGGTGCTGCTGCAAGGGCTGGGCAACGCGGTGACGACCGGCGACTATGACCCGGCGGCACTCGAGGCGACACTCGCAGGAGCCGCCGCCCATGGCTGAGACGGGCCTCGCGCCGTATGCGGCATCGAGCGGCCGATCGCGCGGACGGGTCCACGCCGAACCACCGCCCGCCGGGCGCGACGAATTCCAGCGCGACCGTGACCGGATCATCCATTCGACCGCGTTCCGCCGCCTCGAGTACAAGACCCAGGTCTTCGTCAATCATGAAGGCGACCTGTTCCGTACACGCCTGACGCACAGCCTCGAGGTGGCGCAGATCGCGCGCTCGATCGCGCGCAACCTCGGGCTGAACGAGGCACTGACCGAGGCGATCTCGCTCGCGCACGACCTCGGGCATACGCCGTTCGGCCACGCCGGACAGGACGCGCTGAACGCGTGCATGCGCGAGCACGGTGGCTTCGAGCACAACCTCCAGTCGCTGCGGGTGGTCGACCTGCTCGAGGAGCGGTACGCCGACTTCGACGGACTGAACCTCACGTTCGAGACACGCGAGGGCATCCTCAAGCACTGCTCGCGCCGCAATGCCGAGCAGCTTGGTCCGATCGGCGAGCGCTTCCTGCGCGGCGAACAGCCCTCGCTGGAGGCGCAACTGGCCAACGTCGCCGACGAGCTGGCCTACAACAACCACGATGTGGACGACGGCCTGCGCTCCGGGCTGATCACCCTCGCGCAGCTCGAAGAGGTGAGCATCTTCGCGCGCCATGTCGCCCAGGTGCGCGAGCGCCATCCGGGGCTTGCCGGCCGCCGGCTGATCCACGAGACGATCCGCCGGATGATCAACACGCTCGTCGTCGACCTCACTACCGAGAGCCGCCGGCTGATCGCGCTGCACGCCCCGGATTCGATCGACGCAGTCCGCGCCCTGCCGCCAATGATCGGCTTCAGCCCGGCAGTCGCGGCGGAACAGGTGGAACTCAAGCAGTTCCTGCGCCACGCCCTGTACCGGCACTACCGGGTGGTAAGGATGAGCGGCAAGTCGCAGCGCATCCTGGCCGAACTGTTCTCGGCCTTCATCGGCGATCATCGGCTGCTGCCGCCTCAGGATCAGGCCCGGGCCGGGGTCGACGCGCCCAGGGCGATCGCAGACTATATCGCGGGCATGACGGACCGTTACGCGATGCGCGAACACCGTCGCCTGTTCAGCGTCGACGAGCACTGAACCGGAAAGGATCGAGCCCGCACAACCTGCGCCTGCATTGCTGCAATGCGGCTCCGAGGTTACACTCGCACGTTCGGCCGGTTGAGGCTCGCACGCGCCCTGGCGGATGCGTCGAACGCCCCCCGGTAGACCTTTCGAAAGCCGCGCCCGCCGCGGCTTTCGTCGCCTCTGGACGTACCCACAGGGTGGCCCGCGCCGCCCGCGGGGCTGCGTCCCCTTCCTGCACCGAGGTCGGCAATGAGTGATCACTCACAAATCCCGCAAGCACCGCGATCGGACACCTTCGACGGCGCCCTGTTCCAAGGCCAGACGCAGCCACTGTCCCGTCCGGGCCTTCCGGAGGCACAGGGCCTGTACGATCCGGCGCGCGAGCACGATGCCTGCGGCGTCGGCTTCGTCGCGCATATCAAGGGGAAGAAGAGCCACTCGATCGTCGAGCAGGGCCTGCTGATCCTGAAGAACCTGACCCACCGCGGTGCGGTCGGGGCCGATCCGAAGGCGAGCGACGGCGCCGGCGTGCTGATCCAGATCCCGGATGCCTTCTTCCGCGAAGAGATGGCTAAGCAGGGGATCGAGCTGCCCGCACCTGGTGAGTACGGCGTCGGCTTCTGCTTCCTGCCGCGCGAACCGGCCAGCCGTTATGCCTGCGAGCGCGAGATCGAACGCGCGGTCTGGTCCGAAGGCCAGGTACTGCTGGGCTGGCGCGATGTCCCGGTCGACAGTTCCTTCCTCGGCGAGAGCGTGAAGCCGATCGAGCCGATGATCCGCCAGGTGTTCATCGGCCGCGGCGCCGGCGTGACCGTCACCGATGCACTAGAGCGCAAGCTGTACATCATCCGCAAGTCGTCCGGCCATGCGATACAGGCGCTTCAGCTCGCGCACGGCAAGGAGTTCTACGTGCCGTCGATGTCGGCGCGCACCATCGTCTACAAGGGCATGCTGCTGGCCGAGAGCCTGGCCGACTATTTCGTCGACCTGAAAGACCCGCGCGTCACCTCGGCACTCGCCCTGGCGCACCAGCGTTTCTCCACCAACACCTTCCCGACCTGGGACCTCGCCCACCCGTTCCGGATGATCGCGCACAACGGCGAGATCAATACACTGCGCGGCAACGTGAACTGGATCCGCGCGCGCCAGGCGGCGATCAGCTCGCCGGTGCTCGGCGACGACCTCGAGAAGATCTGGCCGCTGATCTATGACGGTCAGTCCGACTCGGCCTCGTTCGACAACGCGCTCGAACTGCTGGTGATGGGGGGCTATTCGCTCGCCCACGCGATGATGATGCTGATCCCTGAAGCCTGGGAAGGCCATACGCTGATGGACGCGGGCCGCCGGGCGTTCTACGAATACCACGCCGCGATGATGGAACCGTGGGACGGGCCGGCAGCGGTTGCGTTCACCGACGGCCGCCAGATCGGCGCGACGCTCGACCGCAACGGCCTGCGCCCGGCTCGCTACATCGTCACCAGCGACGACCTGGTCGTGATGGCCTCCGAGACCGGCGTGCTGCCGATCCCGGAAGAGAAGATCGTCAAGAAGTGGCGCCTGCAGCCCGGCAAGATGTTCCTGATCGACACCGAGGCTGGCCGCATCATCGACGATGCCGAGCTCAAGTACACGCTGTCCTCGGCCAAGCCGTACCGCGAGTGGATCGACCGCATCCGGATCAAGCTCGACGACCTGGAAAGCACTGCCACTGCGGGCGAACAGCCGCGCGAATCACACGCCGAGACCCTGCTCGACCGCCAGCAGGCGTTCGGCTACACCCAGGAAG
>CANGXU010000231.1 GCA_947457885.1 Betaproteobacteria bacterium | reverse complement strand
TGGCATGCGCGATGGCGTGAAGCTGAAGGCGGTGATCCCGGGTGGTTCGTCGATGCCGGTGCTGCCGGCCGACACCATGATGGCGCTCGACATGGACTACGACTCGATCCAGAAGGCCGGGTCGTTCCTGGGCTCCGGGGCGGTGATCGTGATGAACGAGACGCGCTGCATGGTGCGCTGCCTGCACCGCCTGTCCTATTTCTACTACGAGGAGTCCTGCGGCCAGTGCACGCCCTGCCGCGAGGGCACCGGCTGGCTGTATCGGGTGGTCGACCGCATCGAGCACGGCAAGGGCCGGCAGGAAGACCTCGACCTCCTGCTGAACCTCTGCGACAACATCCAGGGGCGCACCATCTGCGCGCTGGGCGATGCGGCCGCGATGCCGGTACGGGCCTTCATCAAGGCCTTCCGCGACGAGTTCCAGTACCACGTCGACCACAAGCGGTGCCTGGTCGGCCCGTACGTCTGAGAGAGCGATAGCAACGATGGCCAAGCTGGAAGTCGACGGCAAACCGGTCGAGGTACGCGACGGCGCGATGGTGATGGAAGCCGCCAATGCGCTCGGCATCTACGTGCCGCATTTCTGCTACCACAAGAAGCTGACCGTCGCTGCCAACTGCCGCATGTGCCTGGTCGAGGTCGAGAAGGCGCCCAAGCCGCTGCCCGCCTGCGCGACGCCGGTCACGGAAGGCATGAAGGTGTTCACCCACTCGCCCAAGGCCGTGCAGGCGCAGAAGGGCGTGATGGAGTTCCTGCTGATCAACCATCCGCTCGACTGCCCGATCTGCGACCAGGGCGGCGAATGCCAGTTGCAGGACCTCGCGGTCGGGTACGGCGCGAGCGAATCGCGCTACGACGAAATGAAGCGGGTGGTGCCGAACAAGAACCTCGGCCCGCTGATCGCCACCGACATGACCCGCTGCATCCACTGCACGCGCTGCGTGCGCTTCGGACAGGAAATCGCCGGGGTGATGGAGCTGGGCATGGCTGGCCGTGGCGAGCACAGCGAGATCATGCCGTTCGTCGCGCGCACCGTCGATTCGGAACTGTCCGGCAACATGATCGATGTCTGCCCGGTGGGGGCGCTGACCTCCAAGCCGTTCCGGTTCACCGCCCGCACCTGGGAGCTGACGCGCCGCAAGTCGGTGAGCCCGCACGACAGCCTCGGCTCGAACCTGATGGTGCAGGTGAAGGGCAACCGCGTGATGCGCGTGCTGCCGCTGGAGAACGAGGCGATCAACGAGTGCTGGATCTCCGACAAGGACCGCTTCTCCTACGAAGCGCTGAATGCCGAGACGCGGCTCGTGCAGCCGCTGCTCAAGCGTGACGGACGCTGGGAACAGGTCGACTGGCCGCAGGCGCTCGAACATGTGGCAGGCCGGCTGAAGTCGGTCGCGGCCAGCCACGGCGCCGATTCGATCGGCGCGCTGGCCTCGCCGCACCAGACTGTCGAGGAACTGCACCTGCTGGCGAAACTGGTGCGCGGCCTCGGCTCGGACAACGTCGACCATCGCCTGCGCCAGGTTGACTTCCGTCTCGACGGATCGCGCAGCGGCGCCCCCTGGCTGGGGCTGCCGGTGGCAGAGGTCGGCCGGGCGGATACGATCCTGGTGGTGGGCAGCGTGCTTCGCAAGGACCATCCGCTGCTCGCGCAGCGGCTTCGCCAGGCCGCGAAGCGGCAGGCGCGGGTGCACCTGCTCAATCCGCTCGCCCAGGATCCGCTGATGCCGCTTGCGGGCGAGCAGGTGGTCGCACCGTCGGCGTTGGTTGCCACGCTGGCCGCCGTGGTGAAGGCTGCCGCCGAGGCGAAGGGTGCCGCGCTTCCGGCCGGCCTCGACGCCGCGCTGGCCGAACTCACGGTGTCGCCGCAGTCCAGGCAGGCTGCCGACGACCTCGCGCGCGCGGCGCACGGCGTGGTCTGGCTCGGCAACCTGGCCGTGCAGCATCCGCGCTATGCCGAACTCGAAGTCCTCGCACAGGCGCTGGCGACCGTCACCGGCGCGCGCTTCGGCCATCTCGGCGCAGCCGCCAACAGCGTCGGCGCGGTACTTGCGGGCGCGCTGCCTTCCGGCGGCGGCCTCGATGCACGGGCGATGATCGCGTCGCCCCGGAAGGCCTACGTGCTGCTCGGCGTCGAGCCTGAACTCGACTGCGCCGATGGCGCGGCAGCGCTGGCTGCTATGAAGTCCGCCGAGTTCGTGGTCGCGATGTCGCCGTTCGAACACCGTGCGCTCGACTACGCCGAAGTGATCCTGCCGATCGCTCCGTTCACCGAGACCGCGGGCACCTTCGTGAACACCGAGGGCCGCGCTCAGTCGTTCGCCGGCGTGGTGCGCCCGCTGGGCGATACCCGCCCGGCGTGGAAGGTGCTGCGCGTGCTCGGCAACCTGCTCGGGCTCCCGGGATTCGACCAGGATTCGGCCGATGCGGTGCGGGCTGCACTGTCGCTCGACGGCCTGCCGGCGGCCGGCTGCGACAACGCGCTGTCCGCGTCGCCGCCCGTCGATGCCTCGCTCGCTGCGCCGGCGGGTATCGAACGGGTCGCGCCGGTACGCATCCACGATGCCGACGCGCTCGCGCGTCGCTCGCCGCCGCTGCAGAAGACTCGCGACGCGGCACCCGTGGAAGCGGCGCTGGCGGCCGACCTCTGGCAGGGTGCGGGCCTGCAGCCGGGCGATTCGGTGCGCATCGGCACCGGCAGCGGTGGTGCAAACGCAGTGTTTCCGGCTGTGCTCGACCCCCGGCTGCCCGCGGGCTGCCTGCTGCTTGCGGCCGGGCATGCATCGACGTTCCAGTTCGGCGCCCCTGCTGGCGGCACTGGCGCGCTCTCGATCGAGCGTGTCGCGGCGCCCGCCCGGGCCGTGCCTGCCGAGACCGTGAGCTGAGGGCGTGACGATGGAATTCTTCGAGAACCTGTTCGGCCCGGCATGGCCCGTGGTCTGGACCCTGGTGAAGATCCTCGTGATCGTGCTGCCGATCACGATCTGTGTGGCCTTCCTCACGCTGGCAGAGCGCAAGGTGATCGGCTACATGCAGCTGCGCATCGGGCCGAACCGGGTGATGGCGTTCGGGATGGGCTGGACGGCGGGTCTCGCGCAGCCGTTCGCGGACGTGTTCAAGCTGATCTTCAAGGAGATCATCGTCCCGACCGGCTCGAACCGGTTCCTGTTCCTGATCGCCCCGACCCTGTCGATCATGCCGGCGCTGGCCGCCTGGGCGGTGCTGCCGTTCGGTCCGGAGACGGTGCTCGCGGACATCGATGCGAGCCTTCTGTATGTGCTCGCGCTGACTTCGATGGGCGTCTACGGCGTGATCGTCGCCGGCTGGGCGTCGAACTCGAAGTACGCCTTTCTGGGCGCGATGCGCTCGGCGGCGCAGATCGTGTCCTACGAGATCGCGATGGGCTTTGCCCTGGTCGGGGTCCTCATGGTCTCCGGCACGCTGAACCTGGGCGGCATCGTCGATGCGCAGAAGGGCGGCGGCTTCTGGTCGTGGAACCTGCTGCCGCTGCTGCCGCTGTTCCTCGTCTACTTCATCGCCGGCGTCGCCGAGACCAACCGCGCGCCGTTCGACGTGGCCGAGGGGGAGTCCGAGATCGTCGCCGGCTTCCATGTCGAGTATTCCGGCACTGCGTTCGCGGTGTTCTTCCTCGCCGAATACGCGAACATGATCCTGATCTCGGCGCTGGCCTCGCTGATGTTCCTTGGCGGCTGGCTGCCGCCGGTCCAGGTCGACTCGCTGGCCGCGATCCCGGTCGTGGGCCTGCTGTTCGGGCCTGGTGCGCACTGGCTGTTCCTGAAGATCGCGTTCCTGCTGTTCTGCTTCCTGTGGCTGCGTGCGACCTTCCCGCGCTACCGCTACGACCAGATCATGCGCCTGGGCTGGAAGGTGTTCATTCCGCTGACGCTGGTCTGGATCATGGTGGTCGGCGTCGCGCTGATGGAACCGATCCGCAACTGGCCGCCGTTCAGCTGGTGGTTCTGAGCCATGGACATGCGCAGAGGCCCCCGATGATGACCCGCATCCAGAGTTTCTTCCGTTCGTTCCTGCTGCTCGAACTGCTGCGCGGCATGATGCTGACCGGGCGCAACCTGTTCGCCCGCAAGATCACCGTACAGTATCCCGAGGAGAAGACGCCACAGAGCCCGCGCTTCCGCGGCCTGCATGCGCTGCGCCGCTACCCGAACGGCGAGGAACGCTGCATCGCCTGCAAGCTGTGCGAGGCGGTCTGCCCGGCGATGGCGATCACCATCGAGTCCGAGGTGCGCGATGACGGCACCCGGCGCACGACCCGCTACGACATCGACCTCACCAAGTGCATCTTCTGCGGCCTGTGCGAGGAGTCCTGCCCGGTCGACTCGATCGTCGAGACGCGCACGCTCGAGTACCACGGCGAGCGGCGCGGAGACCTCGTCTACACCAAGGAAATGCTGCTGGCGATCGGCGACCGCTGTGAAGACCAGATCGCCCGCGACAGGATGGCCGATGCGAACTACCGCTGACATGCGAGCCGGCACCCTGCCGGCGTGCCTGAACCGCCCGCGGACGCAGGTCCCGGCGCCGACTGCTGCGCCCGCGCCGGGGGCTTCGCGATGAGCTTCCAGGAAATCGTTTTCTTCGTGCTCGGCGCGGTGCTGGTCCTGTCCGCCCTGCGCGTGATCACCGCGCGCAATCCGGTGCATGCCGCCCTGTTCCTGGTGCTCTCGTTCGTCGCGGCGGCCGGCCTGTGGCTGCTGCTGCATGCCGAGTTCCTCGCGATCACCCTGATCCTCGTCTATGTCGGCGCGGTGATGGTGCTGTTCCTGTTCGTGATCATGATGCTGGACATCAACATCGACCGGCTGCGCGAGGGCTTCTGGAACATCCTGCCGATCGCGCTGCCGGTGGCCGTGCTGCTGCTGGCGATCATGGGTGCGACGCTGATGGGGCCGTATTTCGGCCTGTCGATGCGCCCGCCGCCGCCGGAAGTGGCCGAGGGCTACAGCAACACGCGGGCGATCGGGATGGTGCTCTACACCGAGTACCTGTATCCGTTCGAGCTCGCCGCGGTGATCCTCCTGGTCGCGATCGTCGCCGCCATCGCGCTCACCCTGCGCACGCGCAAGAACACCCGCAACATCGATGCGTCGGTGCAGGTTGCCGCGACCCGCGAGGGCCGCGTCCGCCTGGTGTCGATGCCTTCCGAGAAGAAGGGCGTGTCCGCGCCCCCGCCGGAACCCGAACTGCCGCAACAGCCGCCGCCGCAACAGCCCAAATGACCCTTGTCGCCCGAGGGGGCGGCGCGGGACCGACACCAGGAAGAAGCAAGAATAGAAGGAGCCAAGCCGTTGGTGCCGCTGTCGTACTACCTGATTCTTGGCGCGATCCTGTTTGCGATCAGCGTGCTCGGCATCTTCCT
>CANGXU010000230.1 GCA_947457885.1 Betaproteobacteria bacterium | reverse complement strand
GACCGCATGGAGGCGGACCAGGTCGCCCGCCTGGCCGCCGCTGCCCGCATCCGCTACTGCCCGCCCGGCGACACCCTCCTCTCCCCGGACGACGGTCCGCCATCGCATGTGCTGGTCGTGCAGCGCGGCCGGGTCGAGCGGCAGGTGCCCTCTGCCTGGGTGAACCCGGGCGATGCGGACGAGTCGCTGCAGGCCGGTGAACTGTTCCCGGTCACAGCGGTGCTCGACCGCCGCCCGGTCGCCTGCACCTACCGCGCGATCGGCGATGTGTTCTGCCACGAGATCGATGGCGACACGTTCCGCGCCGTGGTGGCGGCAAGCCCGCCGCTGCAGGCCTTCTGCTCTCGACGGCTGCGCACGATGCTGGAGCAGTCGCGCGCGGCGCTGCAGGCGCGCTACAACGAGGCCTCCAGCGGCGAGCAGTCGATGACCACGGCGCTGTCGGAACTGGTCGGCCGCGCGCCGCTCGGCTGCACGCCCGATACGCCGGTCGCCAGCGTGCTCGACACGATGCGCCGCGAGCGCATCGGCTGCATGGTGGTCGTCGACGCAGAGGTACGTCCGGTCGGCATCTTCACCGAGCGCGACGTGGTCGACCGTGCAGCGCTCGATCGCCTCGACCGCGCGGCACCGATCTCGGCGCTGATGACCCCCGGCGTGCACGCACTGTCGCACGATGCCACCGTCGGCGATGCAGTGCTGTGCATGGTGCGCCATTCTGTGCGCCATGTAGTCGTCGTGCGCGACGGGCGCTTCGCCGGCGTGGTGTCGCAGCGCGACGTGTTCGCGCTGCAGCGGGTGTCGTTCTTCCGCGTTGCGCAACGCATCGACGGCGCAGGCGACATCGATGCGCTGGCCGCCGCCGCCGGCGACATCCGCGTGCTTGCGCGCAACCTGCTGGCGCAGGGCGTCGCCGCCGAGCCGCTGACCCGCTTCGTGTCGGAACTGAACGATCGTGTCGTGCAGCGGGCGCTGGCACTGGTGCAGGCCGCGCACGCCATCGACGACATCGCGTTCGCCTGGATCGCGCTCGGCAGCGAAGGCCGGCGCGAGCAGACGATCGCCACCGACCAGGACAACGGCATCGCGTTCGTGCCGCCAGAGGGCATGACAGACGTCGAGCTGCTGCGGGCGCGGCTGGTTGCGTTCGCACAGGCTGCGAACGCAGCGCTCGACCGCTGCGGCTTTCCGCTGTGCCGCGGCAACATCATGGCTGGCAATCCGCGCTGGTGCTTGTCCGTCGATGAATGGCGTGCGCTGTTCGACGACTGGCTGCGCAACCCGGTGCCGCAGGCGCTGCTGTCGGCCAGCATCTTCTTCGACCTGCGGACGATCGGTGCCGCCCCGGCGCGGGTCATCGCGCTGCGCGACGGGCTTACCGATTCCGCGCCCTCGCGCAAGGCCTTCCTGCAGGCGATGGCGCGCAACGCGCTGGAGACCCGTCCGCCGCTGGGCTGGTTCGGCGGCTTCACCGGCAGCGGCCGCGGCGAGCGGCCGGACGCGATCGACCTCAAGCTGCACGGCGCCCGCATCTTCGTCGACGCGGCACGCATCCTCGCGCTCGCGCACGGCATCGCCGAGACCGGCACCGCCGCCCGCCTGCAGGCACTCGCCGAGCGCGGCGCACTGCCGCGCGACGAGGCCGAGGCGGCGATCGACGCCTTCCACATCCTGCAGCAGTTGCGCCTGCGGCTGCAGTTCGGCGACCCGGCCGGCGTGGCCGGCAACCCGAACGCAGTGCTGCCGGACGCCCTGAACACGTTCGACCGCCGCGTGCTGAAGGAGGCGCTGTTCCAGGCGCGCCGACTGCAGCAGCGGCTGGCGGCCGACTACCAGGTCTGAGCGGCGCGATGCGCTGGTTCGATCGCCTGCTTCGCCGTAGACCGCCGGACGGCACCGCCACGCCGGCCCGCTACGCGGTGATCGACACCGAGACCACGGGCCTGGACGCCGCCCGCGACCGGCTGCTCACGATCGGCGCAGTCGGCGTGTGCGACGACCGGGTCGAGACTGCGGACGCGTTCTATGCGGTGCTGCGCCAGCCGGAACCGACCATCGGCGAGGATATCCTGATCCACCGCGTCGGCACCGGCGAGCAGGCCGCCGGCGAGGATCCGGCTGCAGCGCTGACCGCGTTCGAACGCTGGTGCGACGGCCGGTGGGCGGTCGGCTTCCATGCCGGCTTCGACCGCCGGATGATCGAGCGCACCCTGCGTGCACATGGGCACGCAGCGCCACCGCTGCGCGGATGGATCGACCTCGCAGTGATCGCACCCCTGTTGCTGCCCGCGCGGCAGGACCCGGGCGGGAAGGTGCCAGTCTCGCTCGACGACTGGCTGACCAGCTTCGGCATCGACGACTGCGAGCGCCACCATGCGCTGGGCGACGCGCAGGCCACCGCCCAGTTGCTGCTGCCTGTGCTGCATGCCGCGAAGGCGCGCGGGCTGACGGATCCAGCGGCGTTGTGCGCAGAGAGCGACGCCGCACTGAAGCTCAGGTCGATGCGCTGAGCGGTGCCTGCTGCGAGGCGGTTTCAGGTCCTTCCCAGGAAGCGCAGCGCGTTGTCGCGGTAGAACCCCTGCAGCGTGTTCGCGTCCACCTGCGTGCCGCCCAGCGTCTTCACCGGATCCGGGTCGCCGAGCGTGAATGGATAGTCGCTGCCGGCAACCACCTGGGTCGCGCCGAAGCGCGCCGCCACCAGTTCGATCAGCCCGGTATCGAACATGATGCTGTCATACCAGAAGCGCTTCGCGTACTCGAGCGGGTCGCGCGGCAGCGAATCGCGTGCCGGCTTGTTCAGGTGCCAGGCGCGCGACAAGCGCGGCACCATGCCGACGAAGGCGCCACCACCATGGCTGAAGCACAGGCGCAGGCCGGGGTGGCGCTCCGCGATGCCGCCGGTGACCATCGAGGCCGCGGCCAGCGCTACGTCGGCCGGGAAGCAGACCGCCTGTTCCGAGAAGCTGCCGACATTGCGCTCCTTGCCCGCCGGACGCAGCGCATGCACGAACACGCAGGCACGCTTCGCCGCGACCGCCGCGAAGAACGGCTCGAAGCGTGCATCGCCGATCGACACGCCGTTCACATGGCTGGCGATCTCCACCCCCGGAAACTTCAGCACATCGACCAGATAGTCGAGTTCCGCCAGCGCGAGATCGAGGTCCTGCAGCGGTACGCACCCCAGCCCGGCAAAGCGCGCCGGATGGCGCGACACCATGCCGGCAATCTCGTCGTTCAGGTAACGGCACAGCACCTGGGCATCGTCGGCGGGCAGCCAGTAGGACAGCAGTTCCGGCATCGGCGACAGGCACTGCAGGGCGATACCGGTGCGGTCCATGTCCACCAGCCGGTCCTCCAGCGTGAACGTGCTCTGATGCACCGTGCGGTAGACCTTGCCGCGGATCATCACGTGGCAATGGCAAGCATGGGCAGGTGCCATCGACGGCCACGGTACGTCCACGTTGCGGCCGATGTAGGCCGGGAACTTCTCCGGGACGATATGGGTGTGCACGTCTATGGCGTTCATGCCGACGATGTTAGCAAGGACAGGCGCAGCTGGCGTATCATCCGCCGCACGCGGAAGCATCCGGCCGCGTGCGGCACGACAGCGGTGACAGCGGTGACAGCGGAGAGATGGCCGAGTGGTTGAAGGCGCTCGCCTGGAAAGCGGGTATACGGTCAAAAGCCGTATCGAGGGTTCGAATCCCTCTCTCTCCGCCAATACGAAGACCTCACGCCTGTCCAGCAGGCCCGCAGCCAGCCTGATGCTCCGCGCCACGCGGAAGATATTCCATGTGCTCCTGCGACCACATGGCAACTGTCGCCCGGGACAGTCGCATCAAGAACGCCTCGGCCGGATCGCTGCTACTTGCGTGCAGTACCGGTGGGCGCTAGCATGCATTTGTTTCAATTCCGTTAACAACAATATTGCGCACCGCACAATGGTGCCGCTTCGTTTACAACTGGAGGAAACCCAGGATGGAAGACCACGCAGTCCCGACAAAGTCCAATCCGCGCCGACGCAAGTTCCTTGCAGGTGCTGCCCTGGGTACAGGCGTAGCCGCCGGATTTCCCATGATTGCACGGGCGCAGCAGCCGATCACCCTGCGCTGGCAGAGCACCTGGCCGGCGAAGGATATCTTCCATGAGTACGCGCTCGATTATGCGAAGAAGGTCAACGAAATGTCGGGCGGCCGGCTCAGGATCGACGTGCTGCCGGCAGGTGCCGTGGTCAGGGCGTTCGATCTGATCGACGCGGTCGCCAAGGGCACCCTCGACGGTGGCCACGGCGTGTCTGCGTACTGGTACGGCAAGAACAGCGCCTTTTCCCTGTTCGGTACCGGTCCCGCGGTCGGCATGGATGCCAACAACTTCCTCGCCTGGATGGCTTACGGCGGTGGTCAGGCGCTGTACGACGAGCTGGTGCACAACGTGCTCAACCTCGACGTGGTCGGGTTTGTCTACGGTCCGATGCCAACCCAGCCGCTGGGCTGGTTCAAGAAGCCGGTGCAGAACGCCGCCCAGCTCAAGGGGCTGAAGTACCGGACCGTCGGCCTGTCCATCGACGTCTTCAAGGCGATGGGCGCTTCGGTGAATGCGCTGCCCGGCGGCGAGATCGTGCCGGCGATGGATCGCGGCCTGCTCGATGCCGCCGAGTTCAACAACGCCAGCTCCGACCGGCTGCTGGGCTTCCCGGACGTGTCCAAGACCTGCATGCTGCAGAGCTACCACCAGCCGGCCGAGGCCTTCGAGATCCTGTTCAACCGCAAACGGTACGACGCGCTGCCCACGGACATGAAGGCGATCCTGAAGATCGCGGCGGAAGCGGCCAGCGCCGACATGTCCTGGAAGGCGATCCACCGCTATTCCCAGGACTACATCGAGATGCGCGAGAAGCAGGGCGTGCGCTTCTTCAAGACACCGGATGACATCCTGCGGGCGCAGATGCGGGCCTGGTCGACGGTCGTCGACGAGAAGCGGAAAGAGAATCCCTTCTTCGCGAAGGTGCTCGATTCGCAGATGGCCTGGGCGCGCCGCACCGTAACCTGGTCGATGGACACGCTGGTTGATCCGCGTATTGCCTACAACCACTGGTTCGGCCCGAAGCCCGCACCCGCAGCGCCAGCCAAGTCGTAAACATACGCCGCTCGGCATCGACGTTGCCCTCGACAATCACCCTCCGCCGCAACGGAGGGTGATTTTTTATTGGAAGGAAGCACCATGCAGGGGTGGCTGCTGGCGGTCGACCGGATCAGCGCGTTCTTCGGCAAGGCTTTCGCCTGGCTGATCGTCGGCTTGACGCTGCTGATCAGCGTCGAGGTGTTCTGTCGCTATGTCCTCAATTCGCCGAACGACTGGGTGTGGGACACGACGTACATCATGTACGGCACCCTGTTCATGAT
>CANGXU010000229.1 GCA_947457885.1 Betaproteobacteria bacterium | reverse complement strand
TACGCCTTCGATACCGCCATGAATCCGACCGACGACTCCAGCCTGGCCGGCCGTGTGATGCTGGTCACCGGCGCCAACACCGGCATCGGCCGGGTGACCGCGCGCGAACTCGCCCGGCGCGGCGCACAGGTATTCCTGGCCTGCCGTTCGGAGGAACGTACCCGGCCGGTCCTCGACGAGATCCGCGCGGCAACGCCGGGCGCACAGGTGGAGTGGCTGCCACTGGACCTCGGCGATTTCGCTTCCGTGCGCAATTTCGCGGCCCTGTTCCTGCAACGCGGCCTGCCGCTGCACGTGCTGGTCAACAACGCAGGCCTCGCTGGGGCGCGGGGGTTGACTGCATCCGGGTTCGAGGTCGCGTTCGGCGTGAACCACATGGGGCATTTCCTCCTGACGCAGTTGCTGCTGGAGCGGATTCGCCAATCCGCACCGGCGCGCATCGTCACCGTCGCCAGCCGCGCGCATCGCTACGCGGACGGGATCGACTGGCAGGCGGTGCGGGAGCCGACCCGCACGCTCACCCGCATCCGCGAGTATGCGACCTCGAAGCTGGCCAACCTGCTGTTCAGCGCCGAACTGGGCCGACGACTGCACGGCAGCGGCGTCTCGACCTATTCGCTTCACCCGGGGGTGGTGGCGTCGGACATCTGGCGCCAGCTGCCCTGGCCGTTGCGGCCGCTGGTCGCGCTGCGCGGCATTTCGAACGAGGCAGGCGCGCTGACCACGTTGCATTGCGCTACCGCGTCTTCGGTAGCCAGCGAGAGCGGCCTGTACTACAGCGGGTGCCGTCCGGTGGCAACCAGCCCGGCCGGGCAGGATCGCGCGCTGGCAGCGGCGCTCTGGCAGCGCAGCGAAGCCTGGTTGGGGGAGCCGCCGGCATCGGCGCATGTCGCCGGAATTTGCTAACGTCGTCGGAAGGCTGGCACTCGTCGGTTAACTGACTGCCCGCAACCTTTCACCACTGGAGATCATGATGTCCAAACCGATCTGGGATGCCTTCCTCACCGAACGCGACCGCCAGGTGTTCGAGGCGAGCGGCTACGGCGCCCTGCAGGGCTTCGGCAAGCGGCCGGCGATCCTGGTGATCGACGTCAACTACAACTTCTGCGGCGACCGTCCCGAGCCGATCCTCGAATCGATCAAGCGCTGGCGCAATTCCTGCGGCTTGGAGGCCTGGGAGGGCGTGGCCGCGATCAAGACGCTGATCGCCGCCGGCCGCGGCAAGGGGCTGCCCATCCTCTACTCGACCGGCGTGCGCCGCGAAGACGACTGGGACGCTGGCTCCTGGGCGTGGAAGAACAGCCGCTCGGCCGAACGCGTGCGCCCGACCGGCGTGCAGGCCGACGGCAACACGATCGTCCCCGAGATCGCACCCGGCCCGGACGACCTGGTCGTCTACAAGCAGAAGCCCAGCGCCTTCCACGGCACCAACCTGCTGTCGTGGCTGATGCTGCTCGGGGCGGACAGCCTGATCGTCACCGGCACCACCACCAGCGGCTGCGTGCGCGCGACGGTGCTCGATGCATTCTCGAACAACTTCCGCGTGTCGATCGTCGAGGAAGGCTGCTTCGACCGCGCACAGGCGAGCCATGCGATCAACCTGTGCGACATGCATGCGAAGTACGCCGACGTGATCAAGCTGGACGAATCGCTGTCCTTCATCCAGTCGCTGCCGGACGGGCTGTTCCCGAACCTGCCGGGGGCCAGTTGCAAGGGCTGATGCCGGGCACCGCGCGGCACCCGCAACGGGGCTGCGCAACGCCCGATGGACAGCCTGCCGAGGCGCGACCGGCCGCCGCTTTGCGGCTACCCTGCGGCGCCTGCCTGCTGCGTCGCACCTATGCCCGCCGACCACATCGATTTCCTCGTGATGCAACCCGACTGCGAGCAGCAGGTCATCCGCGACCTGCTGTTCGCGGTGATGGCATTCAACACGCACAGCCTCAGCCCCGAAGCCGAACTGCAGGTGAGCTTCCCGTTGTTCGATGACCTGAAGGTGGCCGGGCGTGCCAGGCTCGGCGAGGCGACCACCGGCCCGGTGGTGCGGGTGAACGGGCCCGCGCGCAAGCTGGCAGTGCTTGCCACGCGTCATGAAGTGGTCGCTCACCTGCGCGCAGGCCGTGCGTTCACGCTGGAGCGAGACCAGGTGGTGATCGACGCCGGCCGGCATGAACGGTTCGGGCTGATCGACCGCGCGCACGCCTCGGTGATCGCCGAAGGCCCGGTGATCGCCCGTCCGCTGCCGGTGTCCGGCCAGCCGCGACTCGCTGAAATGGCCGGCGCGCTGGGTGCGGTGGTCGAGAGCGAGGCGATCTTCGTGCAGCGTACCGAACTGACGGTGGCGCAGTCAGGCCTGATCGATCCGCTCGGCTTCTCGTGGAGCAGTACCGTACCGGTCAAGGGCTGACCGGATCGACGCGAGGCAAAGTGTGGGCGAAGAACGCTACGGGCCGAGCCTGCAGGTGGGGCGCGAGGTGCGGGCGAAGGCGGACCTCACTCCGCCTTGATGCCGGCCTTGCGGACCACGGCGTCCCAGCGCTGGAGTTCCGCGTCGAGGAAGCGGCCGAAGTCGGCCGGCGAGGACGCCAGCAGGTCGAGTCCCTGCTGGGTGAACCGATCGAGGAACGCCGGGGCTCGCAGCGCACGACTGGCATCCCGGGCAATCACATCGACTACCGGGCGCGGCGTACCTGCCGGCACGACCATCCCGTACCAGGTCAGGTACTCGAACTTAGGCAGGCCGGATTCAGCCACCGTCGGCAGTTCGGGTGCCAGAGGCGAGCGCTTCAGGCTGGTCACGCCCAGCACGCGCAGCTTGCCTCCCTTGATGTGCGGCAGCACGCTAGCCATGTTGGTGAGCAGCACCTGCGCCTCGCCCGACAGTAGCGCGTTGGTCGCGAGGCCTGCACTCTTGTACGGCAGGTGCAGCAGTTCGATGCCACCGGCGATCCGGAACAGTTCCGAGCCGAGATGGGTGGCGCTGCCCGCGCCGGCGGATCCGTAGGCCAGACGGCCCGGTTGCGCCTTCGCCAGCGCGATCAGCTCACGCGCCGACGCTGCGGGCACCGATACATGCACGGCCAGTGCACTCGGCTGGCTCGCAAGCAGCGTCACCGGCGCGAAGTCGCGCTGCAGATCGTAGGGCAGATCCTTGTACAGCGCGGGCGAGATCGCCAGCGAGGAACTCGACACGAGCAGCGTATGGCCATCCGGCGCAGCCTTGGCCGCGATGGCAGTACCGACGACGCTGCCTGCCCCCGGTCGGTTGTCGACGACGATCGACTGGCCCCAGGCTTCGCCCAGCGCCGCCGCGGTGATGCGCGCGACGATATCGCTGCCGCCGCCCGGCGCCAGGGGAACGATCATGCGAACGGGACGAACGGGAAAGCTCGCCGCCGCAGCAGCACTGCCCGCCGCGGTGGCGAGCGTTACCGCGACGATCAGATCCCTGCGGCGCATTCTGTCTCTCCTGCAACTGCGTCGCAACCGGAAGGCAACGACTCAGGTCGAGAGCTTACGTCAGGCAAATTGCTGTTTCGTGACAATCGGCGGCAACGCCCGGCTCAGCCCGGCAGTCGCCCGATCGTGCGGGCCGTCGCGCCGCGATGGTGCCGGGCAAACGCCGCGCCGGCCTCGCCCATCGCAGCTCGCGCGGCGGGGTCGCCGAACAGGCGCTCGGCCTCGTGGGCGAGGGCAGCCGGGTCGGCGACTCGGATGGCCGCGCCCGCCTCGATCGCCTGCGCCGCGATCTCCCGGAAGTTGAACGTGTGCGGCCCGACCAGCACCGGCCGACCGAGTGCGCAGGGCTCGATCAGGTTCTGCCCGCCCAGCGGCAGCAGGCTGCCGCCCACGAACGCGATGTCGCAGGCCGCATAGTAGGCGGCCATCTCGCCCATACTGTCACCGAGCAGCACCTGGATCGAACGATCCGCGAGCGACTCGAGCCCCCCAGGCGCGCTGCGCCGCGCGGAGCGAAGCCCGGCCTGGTCGAGCAGACGGGCGACCTCGTCGAAGCGCTGCGGATGGCGCGGCACCAGCAGCAGCAGCAGCCCGGGCACCTGCATCGCGCGCAGCGCCTCGAGCACCAGCGGCTCCTCCCCCTCGCGCGTGCTCGCCGCGATCAGCACCGGGCGCCCGGCCCAGCCGGCACGCCAGCGCTCGCCCACCGCGACCAGCGCGGGCGACGGCAAGGCGTCGAACTTGACGTTTCCGGTGACGACGACCTCGGGCGCCCCGAGCGAGCGCAACCGGTCGGCGTCGGCAGCAGCCTGCGCAAACACTCCCGACAGGCCGCGCAGCGCATCGGCCGTCAGTTGCGGAAAGCGCCGGTAGCGGGCAGCCGAGCGCTCCGACAGCCGGGCATTCACCAGGTACAGCGGTACCCCCCGGTGCCGGCATGCGCTGACCAGGTTCGGCCAGAGCTCCGTTTCCATGATCACGCCGACATCCGGCCGGAAGTGGTCCAGGAACCGCCGCACCGCGAACGGGAAGTCGTACGGGAGATAGACCGACTGCACGGTATCGCCGAACAGTTCGTGCGCGGTCGCCCGGCCGGTGGGCGTCATGTGCGTGAGCAGGAAGCGCGCATCGGGCCGGCGCGCGCGCAGCGCCTCGATCACCGGGCGCGCAGCCTGGGTCTCGCCGACCGACACCGCATGCAGCCAGTACAGGGGCCCGGGGCGTTCGACCGAGGCCGTCCCGGCCGGCGCGGTGGGGACGGCGCACGACCGATCGCACGACCGATCACGCGACCGATAGCGCCCGAACCGCTCGCCCAGATGATCCAGGTAACCGGGCTGCCGGCGCGAACGCAGCGCGAGCCGCGCCAGCACGAGCGGCGCGGCGAGCCACAATCCGAGCGTGTACAGCCTGCGGCCGCCGGCCGTGCCGGCCTCAGAGCGCGGTGCGGCCGGGCGTGCCCCGCCGTCCCGGGTCATGCGGCCTGCCCGGCGGTGACCTGCACGACCGCGGCCAGCACCTCGTCCGGGCCAGGTACGTTCGACACGCCACCGAGGTTCAGGCCGACCGAGGCCGGATAAAGCCCGTTGCGGGCCGGGTCGGTGGCGACATAGATGCCGATGCAGCGCACCCCGACCGCCGAGGCCAGGTGCAGGAGCCCGGTGTCGACGCCGATCACCACTGCCGCCTGCGCAAATCCGCGCGCCAGGTCGACCAGCCCGCTGCGCGGCGGCACGCGCGCGCCGGGGATCGCCGCCGCGAGCCGTTCGGCCCGTGCGCGCTCACTGTCGGACCCCCAGGGAATGACCGCCCGCAGGCCGAGCCGGTCGTGCAATGCGCGACCGAGCGCGATCCACGCCGATTCCGGCCACAACTTCTCGGCACGCGCCGTCGCATGCAGCAGGACGGCGAAGGGCGACCGCCCGTCCCAGTCGCCGTCGACGTCCGCGCCGGACCCACCCGCAGCTGACGTGCCGTCGCGCAGCCGCAGGCCGTAGGACG
>CANGXU010000228.1 GCA_947457885.1 Betaproteobacteria bacterium | reverse complement strand
GCCCTCGCTGAATCTTTGTACAGAAACCGGACCGATGAACGACATTCCTGACGCCCGCGCGCGAAAGTAGTACCGCTCGCAGGGTAGCCCGCGCTGACGACGATCAGGACGGCAGGGCTTCGCTCGCCACGCGCAGCACCAGGTAGACCTTCGCCACGTAGAGGAGGATCCAGGCCATCAGCACGAGCGCGAACGCCGCCAGACCGATGTGCTGGTCGACGACGAACCGCGGGGTGATGAAGCGCGTGGCTGCCCGCACCGGCGAAGTCATCGCCGCCAGCACCCGGTAGAAGACGTTGATTTCCCGCGAAGGGCCGGCAAGCAGCGCGAGCACGCCCTGCCCGAGCAGCGCGAGGCCGGCGATCTCGGCGACCGCCTTCAGCACCACGATCACGTTGTACCAGAGCGCCAGTGAACTCAATGGCCGCTCCTGCCCGCAGGGCGGCTCGCCATCAGCTGCCGTCGACCTTGATGCCGACCTGCTTGACGATCTTCGTCCAGCGCGCGATCTCGCTGCGTACCAGCTGGTCGTGCTGCTCCGGCGTGGAGCCGACCGGCTCGGCGCCCTGGCTCGACAGCCGCTCGCGCACGCCCGGGTCCTGCAGCGCCTTGACCAGCGCCGAGTTGACGACCTTGACCACGTTCGCCGGGATGTTGGCCGGGGCGATCATGCCGAAGCCGGACGACACCTCGTAGCCGGGGAAGCCCTGCTCGGCGATGGTCGGCACGTCGGGCAGCGCCGGCGAACGTTTCACGCTGGTCACCCCGAGCGGCTTCAGCTTGCCTGCCTTCACGTGCGACACGAACACCGGCATCGACGCAGCCATCAGGATCACGTAACCACCCACCACGTCGGTGATAGCCTGGCCCGAGCCCTTGTACGGCACGTGCACGTAGCTGCCGCCGTTCATCGAGGTCAGCAGCTCCATCGCAAGGTGCCCGACCGTACCCGAACCGGACGACGCATAGTTCAGCTTGCCCGGATTCTTGCGCGCCAGCGCGGCCAGTTCACGCACGTTCTTCACCGGCAGCGACGGATGCGCGACGACCAGAGTCGGCACATCGGCGGCCACGCCCAGCATGGTGAAGTCCTTGATGCTGTCGTACGGCAGCTTGGGAAGGATCGCGGCATTGAACACATGCGCGGAGGACACGAAGCCGACCACGTAGCCATCGGCCGGCGAACGCGCCAGCACCTCGGTACCGATGGTGCTGCCGGCGCCGCCACGGTTTTCGATGACGAACGTCTGGCCGAGCAGTTCCTGCATCCGGTTGGCGACGCCGCGCGCGATGATGTCGGTATTCCCGCCAGGCGGGAACGGCACGATCATGCGGATCGGCTTGGCAGGATAGGCCTGCGCCTGCGCCTGGACAGGCAGGGCGGACAGCACGGCGATCGCCGCTGCGGAAATCGACAGCAGGGCCGCGGGTGAAAGGAAGGCCGGGGCCCGGCGCGTATCTTGGGTCATCAACTGCTCCTCTCGTGGATTCATGCACCCGGCCAGGATGGCACGCCGGTGCAGTCGTGTCGTGAAGCGCGCCAGGGCTCTGTGATCCGGTTGCGCGGCAGCCGCCATCAGCAAAACGTCAGTTTACTTCACTTCACGGCGATCGCTCAGCCCAGATGGGCCTTCCGCTTCACGACCCGGGAAAGGACCGCCTGCCCCGGAAGCAGCGGCGGCGGCGTCTCGTTACCGGCCCGCACGCTGCCGGCAGCTTCATCGCCGCGTGCCGGAGCGCGGATTTCATGGCGAACCTGGCGGCCGCCGACCTCCGCGCTGAAAATCACGCTGAGGTCGTTGCCGATCATCTCGGCGAACACCAGCTTCGCGGGGCGACCGCCCAGACTGACCGTCCCGGTCAGGATCTGGAACCGCTGTTCGAGGTCGAGCTCGACCGGCAACGTCTGCCCGCCGGCGACCGGCATCCTGCCCTGCCAGCGGCCTGCGCCCTGCCCGGGAACGATCCACATGTAGACGTAGGCGAGCCCAGGCGTACCGACCTTCTTCTCCGGCACGTCGAGCGTGATCCGGTCGTCCGGAAGCCAGTCCTCGAAGTGGTAATCGTGGGTGACCACGCGTGCACCCGGCCGGAGCTCGGCGAGCAGCTTCGGCCGCGCCATCATGTTCACTTCCGGCAGCAGGTACATCGTGACCACGTCCGCCCCGGACAGATCGGTCTTGAAGATGTCGCGCTGAAAGAACTCGACCCGATCGGACACACCTGCCTGCTTCGCACTCGCATTGGCGTAGCGCACCAGTTCGGCATCGAGATCGACGCCAAAACCGCGTACGGCCATCCGCTGCGCGGCGGTGATGATGATCCGTCCGTCACCCGAACCGAGGTCGACGATGAAGTCCTTCGCGCTCAGCCGTCCCATGCGCAGCATCTCGTCGACCACCTTCTGCGGCGTCGGCACATAAGGCGAGGAGTCGGACCGGATCACCACCGCGTCGCGGGCGACCGCCTGCGCACGGGCGGCCTGGGACAGCACGGTGCCGGCGGCGCCTGCAACAAGTGCGTGCAGCACCGAGCGTCGGGCTGCCGCAGGAACTGCCAACCCGGATATCGCCGACGGGGCCATTCGGAAAGCGGTTTCGGAGGATTTCATTTCACCAGTCCGGTCGGGCGGAAGTAGGTCGTGGCGGGCGTGCGTACCGCGCGCCACGGATAGGTGACGGTCTTGTAGTCGGGATCGTCACGGTAGACGACCTTGACGCTGCCCTCGATGCGGTCGCCGCGCACCTTGCCGGAAAACTCCTGGCGGGTGAGCCCGACCTTGTCCAGGGTGACCTCCATCGCGAACGACAGGTCCTCGCCGCGCAGCTTGACGTCGGTGCACACGCCGCGCCGATCGCCGACGCGGCAGATGCCCTCCGCCACCTGGAAACGCTGCTCGAGCAGGGCATCGTAACGCTGCGCGCTGCCGGTGACCGGGAGCTCCCAGTTCCAGTAGCCCTGGACACGAGCCGGGACGATCCAGACCAGCACCCGTCCGCCTTCGTTGTCGGTGAAGTCGGGCTCCCAGCCGGGCATCTCGAAGCCGTTGGACACCAGCCGGGTACCCGGCCGCGCCTCGGCCAGCAGCTTCGGCCTGAGCAGCCGCATCAGTTCCGGGAAAAGCCACATGGTGATCACCGTCGCGTGCCCGATGTCGGCATCGAACACGTTGCGGTGGAAGAACTGCGCACGACCGTCCAGGCCCTGCTCGCGCGCATTCGCGGTCGCCTCGGCCACCAGTTCCGGGTTGATGTCGACGCCCCAGCCACGCACCTTCGGGTTCGCCTTCAATGCAGTGAGCACGATGCGGCCATCGCCCGAGCCGAGGTCGACCACCACGTCGTCGTCGCGCAACTGCGCCATCCGGATCATGCGGTCGACCGTGAACTGCGGGCTGCCGACGAACAGCGAGAAGCGTTCCTGTGCGTGCGCGGCGCCGGGCAGCAGCGCCGCACCGGCCAGCAGCGACAGGCAGGCCCGTCGCTGCAGTGACGCCGGCGCAACCCAGCGCACGCCGGTTCGGGACGACCCTCGGTCCTGGCTCACTTGAGGTCGATGCCGGTCGGACGGAACCAGCCGCTCTTCGCGACACGCCGTGCCGTCCACGGCAGCTCGACCGGCTTGCCCTCGGGGATCGCCACCTTCACCGAACCCTTGATGGAGTCGCCGTTCACCTTGCCGGAGAACTCGTGCTTCGTGCGGCCCACGCCGGTGAGCGTCATGTCGAACACGAACGAAAGGTCTTCGCCGCGCAGCTTGACGTCGGTCAGGCTCTCGCGCCGGTTGCCGACGCGCGCAAAGCCCTCTGCGTTCTGGAACGCCTGGTTCATGATCACGTCGTAGGTCTGGGTGGTACCGTTGAGCGGCAGGTCCCATGTCCAGTAACCCGCCACGCGCGCCGGCACGATCCACAGCATGATCGGGCTGGAACCTTCGCGATCGATCACGTCCGGTTGCCACAGCCCGAGGATGTTGTCGGTGCCGATCAGCTGCCCGTTGACGATGACGCGCGTGCCCGGCCGGGCCTCGGCGAGGATTTTCGGCTGCAGCAACCGGGTCAGGTTGGCGAACAGCCACATGTTGATCACGTTCACCTGCCCCAGGTCGACGTCGAACGCGTTGCGCTGGCTGAACTGCGCACGGTCGGACACACCCTGCTTTGCCGCCTCTTCCGTGGCGGTCTTGACCAGCCATTCCTGCAGGTCGACGCCCCAGCCGCGCACCTTCGGGTTGCTCTTCGCCGCCGCGATGATGATCTGGCCGTTGCCCGAGCCGAGGTCGGCGACCACGTCGCCGTCCTTCAGCGCCGCGAGCTTGATCATGCGGTTCACCGCATCCGGGCTGCTCGGCCCGAACGGCGTTGCATACTCCTGCGCCATTGCGGCCCGGATCGGACCTAATGCACCGGCGAGCATCCCGGCCGCGGCCGTGGCCCCGGCGATGAAAGTGCGACGCGACTGCTGTTCCATCTGTGTTCTCCCTGTCCCTGTTGCCTGTGGACGCCTGCGGCCCGGCCCCCCGGTCCGCCGGCGCATGACTACTTCGTCTCGACCCCCGTCGGACGGAAATACGCGGTCGTCACCGTGCGCCGTGCAGTCCACGGCAGCTCGACGTTCTTGCCGTCGGGCATGGCGATCTTCACCGTTCCCTTGATCTGGTCACCGTTCACCTTGCCGGCGAAATCGTGCCGGGTAAGGCCTACGCCGTCGAGGGTCATCTCGAGCGAGAACGAGAAATCCTCGCCGCGGAGCCTGACGTTCTGCAGCAGCCCGCGGCGGTTGCCCGCGCGCGTCACGCCCTCGGCCATCTGGAATCGTTGCTCGAGGATCGCATCGTGCGTGAAGGGGATGCCGTTGAGCGTGTACTGCCAGGACCAGTATCCCTCGACCTTGGCCGGGACGATCCACAACCCGACCGCCGAGCCGGCCTCCTTGTCCCATTCGTCCGCCTGCCAGGAACCCATGTCGAACAGGTGCGTCAGCACGCGCGTGCCCGGCCGTGCCTCGGCAAGGATCTTCGGGCGCAGCAGGCGCATCAGCTCCGGGAACAGCCACATGTTGATCACGGTGACATCGCGGATGTCGGCATCGAACACGTTGCGGTGGAAAAACTGCACGCGGTCGGACACGCCCTGCTTCTTCGCCGCCTCGTTCGACTGGCGCACCAGGTTCTCGTTGATGTCGACGCCCCAGCCGCGCACCTTCGGGTTGTCGCGCGCGGCGGTCAGCACGATCCGGCCGTCGCCGGACCCGAGGTCGACCACCACGTCGTTATCCTGGATGCGCGCGAGCTTGACCAGCCGTTCGACCGTCGGCTGCGCACTCGGCACGAAAAGGGAAAAACGCTCCTGCGCGGTGGCTGCGCCGGCGCAAAGGGAAAGCATGGCGGCGGCGAGCAGCGTGCGCACCGCGGGACCCATCGTGGAAACTGTGTTCATCTTCATCCTCGAACAATCGAACCTGGGGGAACGTACTTCACTT
>CANGXU010000227.1 GCA_947457885.1 Betaproteobacteria bacterium | reverse complement strand
GCCCGGCGGGGGTGACCGGGACGACCGGTGGCAGCGGGACCTCGCTCGTCGTCAACCTGAACACCGCGGCGACGCCCGCGAGCATCGGGGCGATCCTGAACGCGTTGCGGTTCGAGAACACCAGCAACGATCCGGTGGGGCATCTGCTCAGCATCGACGACTTCACCCGCGCCTACACGGTGTTGCTCAACGACGGCAACAACGTCAACGGCGCTGCCAATGCGGGGGGCAACGGCGGCGGCGACCCGACGCTGAACTCCAACCTGCTGTCCGGGCTGATCACGCTCGTGCCGGTCAACGATCCGCCAGTGGCGACCAACGATACCTCGACGTTGACCGAAGACACGGTCTCGGTGTCGGGCAACGTGAAGACCGGCGCCGGCGGTACGCTGGACACCGACCCCGACCATCGGAACGAGGAGCTGTTCGTCAGCGCCATCCGGGCCGGGGCGGTCGAGGGGGCTGGCGCTGCAGGCGCTGTCGGCGGCGCGGCGCTGGCAGGCCAGTACGGCAGGCTGTCCATCGCGGCCGGGGGGGGCTACACCTACACCCTCGATCGCGCGCATCCCGCGGTCAATGCGCTCGCCAATGGGCAGTCGCTGGTCGAATCGTTCAACTACACGATCTCCGACCCGGCTGGTGGGCAGGATACGGCGGTCCTCTCGATCACCATCACCGGCGTCACCGACGGTGGTCCCTCGATCAGCGCGGTCGACGGCAACGGCGCAGCGGCCGGCCAGGCGACGGTATACGAATCCGGGCTCACACCCGATGGGCCGCCCGGGCAGTCGCGTACCGCAAGCGGCGAGCTTGCGGTATCGGCGCCGGAGGGCCTCGCCACGGTGCGCATCAGCGGCACGGTCTTCACGGTCGCGCAGCTCGCGAGCTACTCGGTGCTGTCGCCCTCGGCCGCGATCGTCACCGCCGCCGGTTCGCTGCGCGTGACCGGCTTCGTCGTGGTGTCGGGTGCCGACGCCGCGCCCACCTCGGCACGCGTGCTGTTCAGCTACACACTGGATGCCGCCCAGTTGCAACCGGGTGCCACCGAGAGCCTCGATACGCTCGCGCTCCAGGCCACCGATGCCTCCAGCGCCGCGGCGAGCGGCGTGGGCGCGCTGGGCGTGGCCATCATCGATGACCTGCCAGAAGCCCGTGCCGATACCGCTGCGGTGGTGGCCGGTACCACTGCTGCTGCCCTGCAGACGGCGGGCAACGTGGTGGTCGCAGGCGCGGCCGGTGACGCCAGCGATCGCATCGGAGCGGACACGGTCGCCGCACCGGTGACCGCACTATCGGCCGGAGGCCTTGCCGGGACACCGGGCACGGCGCTGAGCGGGCGTTACGGACAGCTTCAAATGGCAGCTTCGGGTGCCTACGTGTACCGCGCCGATGCGACCAACCCGGCGGTCGCCGTTCTGGGTCCGGGCCGTACCCTGGTCGACGTCTTCGACTACACCATCACCGATGCCGACGGCGACACCAGCACCACGACCCTGCGCATCACCCTGCGCGGGGACGCGGTGCCGTTGCCGGCGCCGGGCACGGACCGGCCGGTTGAGGGTGACCGGCGCGATCCGTTCCGCCCCTTCGACACGCGCCGGTCGGTCAACGCGCCGATGGAGCCTTCCCTGCATGTGCAGAATGCGGTGCGCGAGACCGCAGCCGGAACCCTCGAGCATGCCCGCCTGATCCAGGGCCTGGCCTTGCCTCCGGGCAGTGAAATCCACAGCGACAGCCTGTCTATCCCCGACTCGATGGATCCGACCGAGCATGTGTCGCGCGATGGCGTGCGCTACTCGCGGCAGCTGCTGGCCGATGGCCAGGAGCGTCCCGGGTCTCTGGGCAACGTCTACGTGGTCGGCAACCAGACCCTGTTCGACCTGTTCTCTCCGTTCGGCACGCGCGAGGTCGTCGCCGCCGGTGGGGAGGCGGCCGTCCTCGCTGCACAGGACGGGGCGCCACCGGTGGCCGAGCGGCCACCGCAGCCCGGGGAGGGCACGGGCGCGCCCGCCCTGGCGCAGGACGGTACGGGTGCAGCACGCACCGTGTCGCTGGCGCCGTGGACGGGCTTCACACAGCAGCTGCGCCAGGTGGCGCTGGAGCGCGCGCTGGTGCGCGAAGGGCAGTCGTCGCCGACGCTGCCGCGCGTGGTGCACGCGCCGGCGGCTGCAACGACCGCGGCAACCGAAGGGACGCGTACCCTGGCACGCGCAGGTTGAACGACATGAGGTACTTCAGCACATGATGAGTGATCCGACCCGCAGATTCGCGCGATCCACCCGCTGGGCCCTGGCCGCTGCGGTGATCCTGGCCTTGGCCGGCTGTTCGATCGTGCCCGAGCGCCTGACGGCCGAGCAGATCGAAGAGCGGGTGCGCCGAGACCGCGATGCGATGTACGCCGACCAGGAAGTGCTCACCGAGCCGCTCACCTTCTCGGGCGCGCTGGCGCGGGCGCTCAAGTACAACCTCGACTACCGCCTCAAGCTGATGGAGATCGCGCTGTCGCAGGGGCTGCTCGACGTGTCTCGCCTGGACCTGCTGCCACGGGTGGTCGCCGATGCCGGCTACCGGTCGCGCAGCAACGACTCCGGAGGTACCAGCATCGGCATCGAGGATCGGCTGGTCAGCCTGCGCCCGTCGACATCCGAAGAACGTGCCTTCAGCACCGCACGGGCGGAACTGTCATGGAACGTGCTCGATTTCGGCATCAGCTACTACCGCGCCAAGCAGGCCGCCGACGAGGTGAGCATTGCCGAGGAGCGGCGGCGCAAGATCCTGCAGAACATCGTGCAGGACGTGCGCAGTGCCTACTGGCGAGCGGCGGCGGCGCAGCGCCTGTCCGGCGAGGCCGATGCCCTGCTGGTCTCTATCCGGTCGGCGATCGAGCGCTCGCGCGATGCCGAGCGTGCGGGTGTGATGCCGCCCGCGCAGGCGCTGGCCTATCAGCGTGCCCTGCTCGACGCGATGACGCTGGTGAACCTGCGCCGCCAGGAGATGGAGTTCGCCCGCCGCGAGCTGGCGGCACTGATGAACGTGCGCCCGGGCACCGAGGTGCGTATCGCCGATGTCGCCGAGCCGCCGCTGCTGGCCGTGCCGGTCGACATGCCCGAACTGGAGCGCATGGCGCTCACCCGCCGTCCGGAACTGCTCGAGGAAGACTACCGGGCGCGCATCACCCAGAACGAGGCGCGCCGGCAGCTGGCGTCGATGTTCCCCAACCTGAACGTCTTTGCCGGCGCGAGCTACAACTCCAACACGTACCTCTACAACAACACCTGGGCCGATGCCGGAGCCAGCGTGTCGATCAACCTCATGCGGCTGACCGGTCTGCCGACGATGCGCCGTGCCAACGAGGCACGCGCGCAGACCGACAGTGCCCGCCGCATGGCGCTGTCGATGGCGGTGATCACCCAGGTGCGGGTGTCCGTGGAGCGTTACCGCCTGACCACGCTCGACCATGACCTTGCCCGGGAGTCCACCCAGGTCGATCAGCGCCTGTCGGCGATCTCGCGCGCCAGCGCGGCGAGCCGCCTGGAGAGCGAACTCGAGGCGCTGCGCACCGAGAGCCGCGCACTGGTTTCGCGCTACCAGCAGGCGACTGCGTACGCCGCTGCCCAGGCGGCCTTCGGACGGGTGATGAACTCGCTCGGCATCGACCTCCTGCCCGGTGAAGTCCGCTCGGCTGAACTGCCCGACCTGCAGCGTGCGATCGAGACGTCGCTCACCGCTGGCGAGCGTGAGGCGTTTCGCATCGGGGTAGCCGAGGTAGCCGCGCCGCGGCCGGTACGCGTGGCGATCGCAGGCCTGGGCGGGCAGGGCGATGAAGGCACCGTGCGCGAGTCGGTCGAACGCGTACTCGTGCGCAGCCAGGTCGGCGTGCGTACGGCCGACGATGCGTTCCGGCTGTCGCTCGCGTTCACTCCGCCGCCGGCCGGTGGCGGCCGCGCCGCGTGGCGTATCGATGTCGCCGATGCGGCGGGCAAGCCAGTGTTCGGCTCCGACTACACCAGCGTGCTGTCGGCGACCTCCGATGCCAAGACGTTGTCGGCGTTCGCCGAGGCCGCGGTACTGTCGGTGATGGCGCGGCTGCGCGAGGCGCTGGGCGCGCGCGGCCCGGGCCGATGAGCACCGCCCACGCGCCGGGCCATGTCCCCGGGCGGATCCCGCCCACACGGCGGGCGGGCACGGTTTGGGCCGTGCTGGCACTGGCGCTAGGGTATGGCATGCCGGCGCCGTCGTTGGCGCAGGGGGCGGTGCCCGTGCCGGTAACGGTCGCGCCGGGGGATGCGGCGGGCCGGCTGCGCGCGACGGATATCGAAGTGCGCCTGCGGGTGGTCGCCGACCAGGAGAGCGCGATGTCGGCGCCGGCTGCGGCTCGGGTGTCCGCAGTCGAGGTGCGCCTTGGCGACTCGGTGGCCGCCGGTCGTCCACTGGTGCGGTTCGAATGCAGCGAGGTCGAAGCACGCCGCGAGGCCGCCGCTGCCGAGGCGAGTGCCGCGCGTCTTCAGCACGAGGCCAAGCTTCGCCTGCAGGGCCTGCAGTCGGCCGCCGAGATCGAGGTGGCGCTGGCCGCCGCGGCGGTCGATCGGGCGCAGGCCCAGGCACGGGTGATAGAGGCCCAGCTGGCGCAGTGCGTGGTGCGCGCGCCGTTCGACGGACGGGTAGCCCGCATCCACGTCCGGCCGGGCCAGAGCGTCACGGCCGGCGCGCCGATCATCGACGTGGTGGGCAGCGGTGCGGTCAGGGCCAGGGTGAATGCACCCTCCCGGTGGCTGGCCTGGCTCAAGCCGGGCGAGCGGCTCGACGCAGTGATCGACGAGACCGGGCGCCGGCACGCGATGCGCGTGGCGCGCGTGGCAGGGCGGGTCGATGCGGTCAGCCAGACCATAGAACTCGAGATGACCTTCGAAGGCGGTGGTGCCGACCTGCTGCCCGGCATGAGCGGCCGGGTGGTTGTACCCCGGCGCTAGCTCGCGGATGCCGGTCGTCGAACAGGGTACAGCCGTGCATCTGCGGCTCACCGCGCGGATGCGGGAGGCGCGCGACCTGCCGGCGCTGAGCTTCGTGCTCTGCAACGAGCTGCGCGCGCTGGTCGAGTACCGGCAGGCGGCCATCGTGGCCTGCGACGCGGCCCGACGCGGTACGCTGCTCGCGCACTCGGGCCTGGTGGCGGTGGACGCGGACACGCCGTTCGCGCTGTGGATCGGCGAGATGGTGGATGCGCTGCAGCCGGCGCTGGCCGCGCTGCCGCCCGAGGCCGCGATGCTTGCCGCCGACGCGGGCAGCCTCCCACCACGACTGGCCGATGGCTGGTCGGAGTGGCTGCCGCCCCATGCGCTGCTGCTGCCGCTGCGCGGACCCGACACCGTCGTACGCGCGGTGCTGGTGCTGGCTCGCGAATCGCCCTGGCCGCAGGCGCTGGACGACGGCAGCCCGTCCTGGTGGCTGGCGGCCACCGCCGGCGCGGCCGGTCACGCCTG
>CANGXU010000226.1 GCA_947457885.1 Betaproteobacteria bacterium | reverse complement strand
GCCAGTCGTGCGCACGGTTCGAGGCACTGGCCGTCGCGCGGTTGTCGATACCGCCGTCGATCGTGCCGCCGGTGGCGCTCGCGCCGCATGCCGCCCGGCTGCTGTTCGCGCAGGAGAGCGGCGTCCGCCGGCAGCCGCCGCTGGTGTCGTCGCTCGACCGCGACCTGCAGCGGTTCGCGACCGATGCGCTGCGCGCGCAACTCGAATCGATAGCCGGCCGCAACGTGCGCGACGGTGCGCTGCTGGTGGTCGACAACCGCACCGGCGAAGTGCTTGCGTACGTGGGCAACGCGGGCGAGCGGTCCAGCGCGCGTTTCGTCGACGGCGTGTCGGCGCCGCGGCAGGCCGGTTCGACGCTGAAGCCGTTCCTTTATGAACTGGCGATCGAGCAGCGGCTGCTGACTGCGGCATCGCTGGTGGATGACTCGCCGGTCGACCTGGTGGCCCCCAACGGGCTCTACGTGCCGAAGAACTACGATCGGCAGTTCACAGGATGGGTGAGCCTGCGCACCGCACTGGCCGGTTCGTTGAACGTGCCTGCGGTGCGTACGCTGATGCTGGTCGGTCCGGAGCCGTTTGCCGACCGTCTGCGCGCGCTCGGCTTCGCCGACGTGACGCGCGGCGGGGACTACTACGGATACTCGCTGGCGCTCGGATCGGCCGAGGTGAGGCTGTCGCAACTGGTCAACGCGTTCCGTACGCTGGCCAATGGCGGCGTCGCCTCGCCGCTGGTGATGCGGCCCGGCGGGGCCGTGCCCGGCAGCTTCCGTCAGGTGATGGCGCCGGCTGCGGTCTTCATCGTCTCGGACGTGCTCGCCGACCGCACGGCGGGCGCACGCACCTTCGGGTTTGCCAGTGCGCTGTCCACGCGCGGCTGGAGTGCTGTGAAGACCGGCACCAGCAAGGACATGCGCGACAACTGGTGCATCGGCTTCTCCAGCCGATACACCGTCGGCGCATGGGTCGGCAACTTCGACGGCTCGCCGATGCACGATGTATCCGGCACGACCGGCGCGGCGCCGGTCTGGCAGGAGGTGATGGACTACCTGCACCGGGATCTGCCCTCGGCCCCCCCGGCGCCGCCCGGCGGCCTGGTGCGGCAGTCGACCGACCCGGCAGCGGACCGGCCGGAGTGGTTCATCGCCGGCACCGAACTGGACCGGGTGCAGCGAGCCCCCGTCCGCGGCGGCACCCCGCGCATCGTTTACCCGGGTGCCGGCATCATCGTCGCGATCGATCCGGATATCCCGGCGACGCGGCAGCGGCTGCTGTTCGCCGCGGGGCCGGGCGCGCAGGGCCTGCACTGGCGCATCGGTGGCCGGCGGCTGGCGCCAGCGGACCGTCCGTACCCCTGGCACCCGGTCCCGGGCAGCCACCGGCTGCAACTGGTCGACGCGCAGGATCGCGTGATCGACGAGGTCCGGTTCGAAGTGCGCGGCGCGGCGCAGGCGGGGTCCGCCGCAGCGCCGGTGTCACCCGGCTAGCACGGGACGGCATGCTATTCTCCACACCGTTTTTACATCCCGTCGACTCCTGGTCCAGACCCTCGAATGAACGATCCGATTGCGCCGCTGCCGGCCGACCACGACATCGTCCCGCCGGCCCGTCCGACGGCCACCGCGCCCTACTACGAACCGCAGGGCCGTGAAGTCGAGATCTTCGAGGCTGCCTACAGCAAGCGCCTGCCGATCATGCTCAAGGGGCCGACCGGCTGTGGCAAGACCCGATTCCTGGAGCACATGGCGTGGCGGCTCAACCGCCCGCTGGTCACGGTGTCCTGCCATGAAGACCTTACCTCGTCCGACCTCGTCGGCCGCTTCCTGCTCGAAGGCAGCGAGACGGTCTGGCAGGACGGTCCGCTGACGCGTGCGGTGAAGGCCGGGGCGATCTGCTACCTCGACGAGATCGTCGAGGCACGCACCGACTCGACCGTGATCATCCATCCGCTGACCGACCATCGGCGCCGCCTGTCGCTCGAGAAGATCGGCCGCGAGATCACCGCACATGAAGACTTCCTGCTCGTGATCTCCTACAACCCCGGTTACCAGACGGTACTGAAAGACCTGAAGCCCTCGACCAAGCAGCGCTTCATCGGGCTCAACTTCGACTTCCCGGCCGAGGAGACCGAACGCCGTATCCTGGTGAACGAGGTGCCCGGCCTCGACGCCGAGAGCGCGTCCCGGCTCGTGGCGGTGGCGCGCAAGGCGCGTGCCCTCAAGGACCACGGGCTGGACGAGGTCACCTCCACGCGTGCACTCGTCTATGCGGCGAGCATGATCAGCGCCGGCCTGTCGCCGATCGAGGCCTGCCAGGTCGCGATCATCAATCCGGTGACCGATGACATCGAACTGTCTGCGGCCTTGCTGGAAATCGTCCGGGCGCATTTCGAGTAGCGCCGGTCGCGCCCGCCCCGGTAGCTGCGGGCGAGCCGGCATACGACGATGAGCTTCCTCTCGAGCCTCGGGCTTAACCTGCCCGAACTGATCCGGGAATACGGATACCTGTTCGTTTTCGTCGGCACCATGCTCGAGGGCGAGACGGTGCTGGTGCTGGGCATGATCGCCGCCCAGCAGGGACTGCTCGATGCATGGCTGGTCGGCGCGGTCGCGATGGTCGGCACCTACATCGGCGATCTCGGCTACTACGTGATCGGCGTGCGCTTCGGGCGCGTATTCCTCGATCGCTTCCCCAAGGTCGAATCGAAAGTGCAGCGTATCAAGGGCTGGATCGTGCGCTACGACATCGCGATCATCATCATCAATCGCTTCCTCTACGGATTCCGCATCGCCGCGCCGGTGGCGCTGGGGATGAGCGCCGTGCCGGCCTGGCGCTTCATGGTGTTCAACGTGGCCGGGGTGGCGGTGTGGACCGTGGTGATCGGCGGTGCCGGCTATCTTTTCGGCAGCGCGCTTGAGACGCTGCTCGACGATGTGCGCTGGCATGATCAGATCATCATCGGTCTGGTACTGCTGCTCGGAATCGGACTGTGGATCGGCCGCTACATTGCGCGCCGCTTGATGAGGGGAGGTTGAGATGAGCGAACCCTCGGTACCGGCCGGCTCCGGATCGAACGCAGCCGTCGGCGCGCCGGCCAGCGAGGCGCTGCGCGGCGCGCTCGACGAACTGTCGAAGGTCTCCTTCATCGCCCACCGCGATGCGTCCTCGGCGCTGCCCTCGGTACTCGCGGTGGCCGGGGAAGCGGAAGCGCTGGAGTGGCTGGCGGCCTGTCGGCGCCTGTTCGAATTCGACCGCGACGCCGGGCGCGCGTTCACTCGCGGTACGCCGGAGGCGCTCGCGGCGTGCGGCGCGGTGCTGCCCTGGACGCGCCAGGCGCTGCACTTCCTCGACCTGCAGGGCTCGTGGAAGGCGATCGACGGCTTCATGGCGAACCTGGGCCATGCCTATGGCGCGCTCGGCCCGATCGGCCAGATCCGCTGGGCCGACATCGGTTTCGCCTGGTGCGCGCGCCACGCCGACAGTGGCAACGCCTACTTCAGCACCCCGGTGCGCGATCTCGCCGGGCGCCAGGGCGTGCCCGGCATCGAGCAGTTGAGCGCCCCGGCCGAGGAACTGTTCACCACGCGCAGGCTCGGCCTGGCGACCTTCCTGCCCGGCGCGATCCGCGTGCGTGCGCTGCTCGGTGCCGGCGCGATCGCGCCCTGGGCGCGGCGCGGCATCGACGTGCTGACCGCGGACCGCTTCCGCGGCGAAGCGTACTTCCGGCTCGAGTCCGAGGAGAGCCTGCGCCTGCTGCTCGACGACCTGCCGGGCTTCCGCGCGCAGCAGAACGAGCGCTTCCTCAAGATGGTGCTCACCGCCTGGTATGGCGAGGCGGTCGACGTGCAGGACAGCGGATGGGCGCCCGACAAGGGCAGGCCGTTCGTCGAGACGGATGGGCGGGTGGTGCTGGCACCGGTGACGTTGCCCGACCGCGAGCATGCGGTGCTCGGCGTGCTCCATGTGGCCGGACACCTGCAGTTCGGCACGTATGCCGTGGCGCCGCTGAAGGGCCTGTTCGCCGACCTCGGCCTCGATGCAGAGATCACGGACGCACGCGCGATCTCGTGGGAGCCGCTGGTCGCCCAGTTCGGCGACGACGTGGTGCGCTTCAAGCTGCTGTTCGACATCTGCGAAGACCTGCGCGTGGACAACGCGATCGCGATGATCGCGCCGACCCACCTGCGCCGGATGGTGCGCCTCGCGGCACTGGTCGCGATGCCCGAAGGCATCGCCCGCGACTACTACCAGCTCGCGCTGGGCACGCTGCAGTTCGCACTCGGCCGGGCCCATCCGTTGCCGAAGCCGGTCACCGACCTGCTCGCGCGGCTGCTCGAGCCCGATGCCACGGTGATCGACGCCTTCCGCATCGCGCGGGCGCTGTTGCCGATGCTGGCCGACCTCGGCCAGCCGCACACGCCCGAGGACGTTCAGGATGCCTACCTGCCGGGCCGGTCCCCGAACCTGGGCCGCGAAGTGAAGGCGGCGCAGGGGCCGGGCAGCCAGGCCGAGCGCAGCGAGCAGAAGGAATCCGAATCCGGCGAAGGCGAGGGCGAGCCGGAGGAAGAGGGCGAATCGGTCGAGCAGGAGATGGGGCCGCAGGATGCCGAGGCCGACGACAGCGGCGGTGCCGCCGCGCATGCGCAGTCCGCGGCCAATCGCAAGGGCAGTGGCGAGACGAAGACCGGCGAGCGCGCGCAGCAGCAGGCGGGCAAGGCCAACGGCCCCGATCGCGGCCTGCCCTATCCGGAGTGGGACTACCGCGAGAACCGATACAAGGCCGACTGGGCCTGGGTCGCCGAGAAGGTGCTGGCCGAATCTAACCCGGCCGAGGCGCAGCGGCTGGCCGACCGCCACGCGGGCACGCTGAAGCGGCTGAAGAAGGCCATCCAGTCGCAGAAGCCGACGCGTCCCGCGCCGCTGACCCGGCAGATGGATGGCGACGACCTGGACCTCGAAGCGACCGTGCGCTACGTCACCGAGCGCGTGGCCGGGCGCTCGCCGGAGGCGCGCGTGTACAAGCGGCGCGCGATCCGCAACCGCGATGTCGCGGTGACGCTGCTCGCCGACCTGTCGACCTCGATCATGCAGACGGTGGCCGACGGCAACGGCCGCCTGGTCGATACCATCCGTGCCGGCGTGATGCTGTTCGCCGAGAGCATGGAGGAGGTCGGCGACCCGTATGCGATCGCCGGCTTCTGCTCGAAGTACCGCGACAACGTCAACTACTACCGCATCAAGGATTTCGACCAGCCGTACGATGACCGGGTGCGCGCCACCGTCGGCGGTTTGTCCGGCCGCCTGGCCACGCGCATGGGTGCGGCGATCCGCCATGCGGTGCACCGGTTCGAGGGCGTGCAGACGCCGCGCCGGCTGCTGCTGCTGCTGTCCGACGGACGCCCGGAAGACTACGACGATGGCGGCGACCGGCGCTACCTGCACGAGGACACGCGGATGGCGGTGAAGGAAGCGGTCAACGCCGGCGTG
>CANGXU010000225.1 GCA_947457885.1 Betaproteobacteria bacterium | reverse complement strand
CGCCGCCCACTGCGACTCATGCTCGCCCTGGTGCTCCAGCACCAGTCGAACCGCGCGCTCCTGGACTTCCGGTGAAAACTTCGTTGGTCTGCTCATAAGGGCTCCATCCTCTCAAGAAATGGAGCCTCCGACAAACCCGGGGCGGTTCAAGCCGTGCTGTTGCGTCGTCATCGGGAGATCGCGGAGATGATGATTGAGTGAGGATGTCTATGGATATCGTTGAGAAAACTCGCCGTTTGAAAAAGTATGAAGCCTCGGAGGCGGTAGCGTTCAGTTCTGAAGGCTCACCGGGAATGGACTTCTTGTCGCCGTTCGGTCCTTTGATCGGACGGACGCGGATGTCTGTGGGTCTGATTGATCATCTCAATTCGGTTTCTGACGCATTGACGACACCGGGACAAGGAGCCGAGTTCGAGCTATCGGAATCGGATTGTTCGCGGGGTGGCGAGGATTCTCTTCAAAGCTGCGTGACTCGCGCGCTTCGAACTTATGTCGAGAGTGTCGAACATGAACCGCCGGGGCTGGTACAGCTGGACAACGTCTGGGTTGTCAGCCAGTTCGCAGGAACTCCCAGCCCGGTGCATTTCCATTCCGCAGAGTTGTCCGGGGTGCTCTACCTGAAGGTCCCGACGATTTCATCGAATGCGGATGAAAGAAACTACATCTCGGGTCGTCAGGCGGGATACATCAATTTTCTGATCGGCGGCAAACAGAGATTTGCGAGGTCATTGATCAGTTTCAAGCCCGTGATTGGAGATCTCTACATCTTCCCCGGTTGGCTGTTGCACGGCGCGGAGCCGTTTCGCGGGACCGGCGAGCGGCGAAGTCTGGCGTTCAATGCGAGGGTTGAGTAGGAAGCGGCCTGCGAAACCGAGCTGCCTGTGGTTCGGAGTCTCAGAGAGTCTGGACGTAGTCCGGGACGATAAGTCACACGTTGATAGTCAACAAATTCTGCGGCTTTTCCAGTGCCGCGCATTTCGAATGAGGCACGACAGATGAAGCGACGCGCTTTCCTCCGCACAGGCATGCTCGCCGGCGCCGGTCTTGTGTTGCCGACCGCGCCAGCCCAGTCCCTTGCGACCGTGGCCGACCGTATCTGGACAGGTGGTCCGATCCTGACCATCAACGAGCGGGGCGCGCGCGCCGAGGCCATCGCCGAGGCCGGCGGCCGGATCATCGCGGTCGGCTCGCGCGCGGAGGTGATGAAGCGGCGCGGCCCCGATACCCGGATGATCGACCTGAAGGGGCGCACGCTGCTGCCGGGCTTCGTCGATGCGCACGGCCACATGATGATGGGCGGCCTGCAGGCACTGTCGGCCAACCTGCTGGCGCCGCCGGACGGCTCGGTCACAGACATCCCCAGCCTGTTGAAGACGCTACGCGACTGGATGACCGCGAACCAGAGGATCGTGAGTGAAGTGAAGCTGGTCATCGGGTTCGGATACGATGACTCGCAACTCAAGGAGCGGCGCCATCCCACGAGGGACGACCTCGACACGGTCACCCGCGACTACCCGCTGGTGATCGTGCACCAGTCGGCGCATCTGGCCTCGATGAACTCGAAGGCACTCGAGTTCGTCGGCTACTCGGCATCGACCAAGGACCCGGCAGGCGGTCTGATCCGTCGCCGCGAAGGCAGCCAGGAGCCGAACGGCGTGCTCGAGGAGGTCGGATTCTTCAACGCGATCGCGAAGATGCTCCCGTCGATAGGCCCCAACGGGCTGAAGACGTTCGCGCGCGAAGGTGCGAAGCTGTGGGCGCGATTCGGATACACCACCGCACAGGAAGGGCGTGCAACGCCGGCGACCACAGCGCTGATGCGCGAGGTGGCGAACGAAGGCGGGTTCCCGATCGACCTGGCGGTGTACTCGGACGTGCTGGTCGACCGCGACTTCATCCGCAAGAGCACCAGCCAGACCTACGTCCAGCGCATGCGTGTCGCCGGCGCGAAACTGACCATCGACGGCAGCCCTCAGGGCCTGACCGCGTGGCGCGACCGGCCGTACTACAAGCCGGTCGGAAACTATCCGCCGGGATACTCCGGCTATGCCGCCGCATCCGCCGAGGAAGTCATGGGTGCAGTGAGCTGGGCCGCCGAGAACGGCATCCAGATCATCACCCATGCCAACGGCGAGCGCGCCTCTGACCTGCTGATCGCATCGCACCGCGCCGCGCAGGCACGCTTCCCCAAGGCTCGCGCGATGCGTCCGGTGCTGATCCACGGCCAGTTCCTGCGCGAAGACCAACTGGACAGCTTCAAGGCGTTCGGCGTGATCCCGTCGCTTTTCCCGATGCACACGTTCTATTGGGGCGACTGGCACCTTGACCATACCGCCGGCCCCGAGTCGGGCATGAACATCTCGCCGACCGGCTGGGCGCGCAAGCGCGGGATGATCTTCACCAGTCACCACGATGCACCCGTATCGTTCCCGAACTCGATGCGTGTGCTGGATGCCACGGTCACCCGCCGCGCCCGGGGCTCGGGTCGGATCGTCGGTCCGCAGCACCGGGTCGACGTGATGACGGCCCTGCGGGCGATGACGATCTGGCCGGCCTATCAGCATTTCGAAGAGAAGTCGAAGGGCAGCCTCGAGGTCGGCAAGCTCGCCGATTTCGTCATCCTCTCGAAGGATCCAACCGCCGTAGAGCCTTCCACGATCGCCGACATCCAGGTCATGGAGACCATCAAGGAAGGCGTCTCAGTGTTCCAGCTGGCGTCCTCGGGCGGCAAGGTGGCCAGCGATGGCGCCGGAGAGAGTCTGTCTCGGATGCTTCACGGGCTGGCGCATCCGGCACCTTCGGACGGCAGCACGCTCGCACTCGCGCTTGCCCAGCAGCGCAGGAAGCTCGCCGCGAGCGGAGCCCCGGGCAACGACAGCCTTTGCCACTCGGACGTCATCATGTGGCTGGCAGACGCGATGGCGCGCGGCACCTGACGTACCCGCGCAGGGTGTCCTCCCGATCTGCCCGCGCCCTCGAGGCAGCATCAGACCACTGAATCACCCGGTGGCGCGGGGGTGGCGCCCTCGACGCCAGTCGTGTCGCCCCGGATCAACTGGCGGCCGGTGCGCCGGGAAAAGGGATCGGATGTCGCATCGGATACTCCCGCGTTGACGCTTCTGCTTGCTCTCGCCTCGGCGTTCGCCTTCGCCTGCGCGATGATCGCGAGCAACGTCGGCCTGCGCCACATGAGCGCCCGTGCCGGGGTGACGGTGAGCGTGCCATCTGCAGCGGTGCTGTTCTGGCTGGCGCTGCCGGCGTTCATCGATCCGGCACTGGCGGCGGTGACGCTGCTGGTGTTCGAGTCCAACGCCCGGCTCGGGCCGACGATCACCGCAACCGTGTCCTGCACCGCGCCGCTGTTCGCGGTGGTGGCCGCGTTGCTGCTGCTGGGCGAAGTGCTGAATCGGCTGCGCGCTGGGGCAAGCTGAGCCGCCTCGACGATCTGGCGCGCATCGCCATCGAGGTCGCCGAGGACCAAATTCAGTTGCACGAGCGCGATCTTCGCGCTGCTGGCTATATCATCGAGCCATGATCGAACCTTCCGGCCCGGCGCTGCGCATCGAGGTCCACGCCTCCCTCGGCTCGATCGATGCGGCTGCGTGGAACCGCCTCGCCGGCGACCAGCTGTTCATGCGCCACGAGTTCCTGCACGCGCTGGAGGCGACTGGATGCGTCACGCCGGACACCGGCTGGGGCGCACAGTTCCTGGTGGCACGACGTGGCGGGCAGCTGGTCGGGGCGATGCCGATGTACCTGAAGACCCACTCGTACGGCGAATATGTGTTCGACTGGGCCTGGGCCGATGCCTACCAGCGCAGCGGACTGTCCTACTTTCCGAAACTGCTGTGCGCGGTGCCTTTCACCCCGGTCAGCGGCGTCCGCCTGCTGGCCGAGAGCGATGCCGAGCGCGAATCGCTGGTGGCCGGCGCGCTCGCGCTTGCGCAGCGGCTCGAAGTATCCTCGCTGCATGTGCTGTATCCCCCGGCCACCGACCGTCCAGCGCTGGCCCGCGCGGGGCTGATGGCACGCGAGGGCGTGCAATTTCACTGGCACAACAGCCGCCAGCAGGGGTACGGCACCGCCGGCGCCATCGACGACAGCGCGCCGCAACGGTTCACGGATTTCGACGATTTCCTGTCGACGATGAATCACGACAAGCGCAAGAAGGTGAAGCAGGAGCGGCGCCGCGTGCGCGATGCCGGCATCGGCTATCGCTGGAAACGCGGGCGCGAGATCACCGAGGGCGACTGGGCGTTCTTCTACCAGTGCTACGCCGACACCTACCGCCGGCATGGCCACTCGCCGTACCTGTCGCTGGAGTTCTTCCTGCAGGTGGCGCAGGCGCGGCCGGAGCCGTTCGTGCTGATGCTCGGCGAGCGCAGCGATGCGGGCGTTGTGAAGCCGATCGCCTGTGCGCTCGATGTCCACTGCGGCGATCGCGTATACGGCCGCTACTGGGGCGGTACAGAATGGCACTCGGGCCTGCACTTCGAAACCTGCTACTACCAGTCGATCGAGTACTGCATCGCGCACGGTGCCACCGTATTCGAAGGCGGCGCGCAGGGCGAACACAAGCTCGCGCGCGGGTTGACGCCGGTAGTCACGCACTCGGCGCACTGGCTGGCGCATCCGCAGTTCGCGCGCGCGGTGGGCGATTTCCTGGCGCGCGAAACACGCGGTATCGCGCACTATGTCGATGAGTTGAACGAACACGCGCCGTTTCGCTCGAACCGCGCCCCTGGCGATGGCGCTGGCTGACCCTGGCAGCTGGCGCCGCTGGCAGCAGCAGTTCGGCGCCGGGCTGTCGGCCGCACTGATTGCCGTGCCGCTGTCGCTCGGGCTGGGCATCTTCGCGCTGCTGCCACTGGCGAGCGGGGGCGGCGAGGGCAGCGCCGACCGGGTCGTCGCGATCGGCGCACAGGCCGGCCTGATGACGGTCGCGGTCGGCACCCTGGTGGCGCTGGCGTTCTGGCTGGCGCGCCCGCGGGCGATGCCGCTGGTGCTCGCGCCCGGCAGCATGCTCGCTTTCCTGATCGGCACCGCGACGTTGCAGGCGCTGGTCGGTGTCGACTACCCGCCGGCGTTCGCACTCGCCTGCCTCGCGCTGATCACCGCCGGGGCTGGCCTGCTGCAGATCGCCTTCGGCCTGCTGCGCTTCGGCAATCTGGGCAAGTACGTGCCGCACCCGGTGGTGGCCGGCTTCCAGAATGCAGCGGCCGCATTGCTGGCCGTCGGACAACTGCCCATGGTCACTGCAGGGGATCATCTCGCGTGGCTGCGCGATCCCGCCGCAGCGGCGGCAGCCACGCCACCGCTCGCGCCGCTGGTCATGGTGGCCGCGTTCGCTGGTTGCCTGCTCGCAGCGCGGCGCCTGCCCTGGCTGCCGGCGATTCCGGCCGGGATGCTGGCCGGGCTGGTGCTGCACCACGCGCTCGCTGCGCTGGCTGGAGCCAGGGACGTCGGGCCGACCGTGCTGGCGCCCGTAGCGCAGCTGCCGGACCAGGCGTGGCAGGGCGGGTGGGCG
>CANGXU010000224.1 GCA_947457885.1 Betaproteobacteria bacterium | reverse complement strand
CCGACTTCGACCTCGCGGAATTTGCCATAGCCCATGAGCCGATCGAAGCGCCGCTCGAGCAACTGGTCGACGGGTTTGGCGCGGATGGTCTTGATCGCATCAGCCAGCGCGCGCTTGAGGGTGACCATCATCTGGTCGGGGTCGCGATGTGCGCCGCCGGCCGGTTCGGAGACGATCCTGTCAACCAGCCCCAGCGACTTGAGGCGTGCCGCGGTGATGCCGAGTACAGCGGCCGCATCCGACGCCTTGTCGGCGCTCTTCCAGAGGATCGACGCCCCGCCCTCGGGCGAGATCACCGAGTAGGTCGAGTACTCGAGCATCAGCAGCACGTCGCCGACCGAGATCGCGAGCGCCCCGCCCGACCCGCCTTCGCCGATCACCGTGCACACGATCGGCACGTTCAGTTTGGCCATTTCGAACAGGTTGCGTCCGATCGCCTCGGACTGGCCGCGCTCTTCGGCACCCACGCCAGGGTAGGCGCCTGGCGTATCGATGAAGGTGAACACCGGCAGTTCGAAACGCTCCGCCAGGCGCATCAGCCGCAACGCCTTGCGATAGCCCTCCGGCCGCGGCATGCCGAAGTTGCGCAGGATCTTTTCTTTCGTGTCGCGGCCCTTCTGGTGCCCGATCACCATGCACGGCTGATCGTCGAAGCGAGCCAGCCCGCCGATGATCGCCGCATCGTCGGCATAGGTACGATCGCCGTGCAATTCCTGGAAATCGGTGAACAGTCGCTCGATGTAGTCGCGCGAGTACGGGCGCTGGGGGTGCCGTGACACCTGCGAGATCTGCCACGGCGACAGCTTCGCGTAGACCTGCCGGGTGGCCGCAGCACTCTGCCGGCGCAATGCGGCGATCTCGTCTGCGGGATCGGAGGCGGTGCCGTCGGGCGCTAGCTCGTGCGCCACGAGCAGCGCTTCGATCTGCGCTTCGATCTCGGCGATCGGCTTCTCGAAGTCGAGGAAGGTCTGTTTCATCGGCTGCAATGATAGCCGATCGCCGGGACCTTCATCGACGCCCATCGGCTAGAATCCGCAGCCAACCCCACGCGCGCAGTCCATGACCCCGATACTGGCTTTCGACATCGAAACCATCCCCGACATTGCCGGGCTGCGCGTGCTGCACGGGCTGTCGGACGCCCTGTCCGACCAGGATGTCGTCGACATGGCGCACCAGAAGCGGCGGCAGAGCCACGGCACCGACTTCCAGCCGCTGCACCTGCAGAAGGTGGTCGCGATCTCCTGCGCGCTGCGCGAAGGCGATCACTTCCGGGTGTGGTCGCTCGGACAGCCGGAGGACAGCGAAGCAACGCTGGTCCAGCGCTTCTTCGACGGCGTCGAAAAGTATCTGCCACAGCTGGTCTCGTGGAACGGTGGCGGCTTCGATCTGCCGGTGCTGAGCTACCGGGCGCTGGTCAACGGCGTCACCGCACCGCGCTTCTGGGATCTCGGCGACGATGATCGCGAGTTCAAGTGGAACAACTACATCAGCCGCTATCACATGCGGCACCTCGACCTGATGGACCTGCTGGCGATGTACCAGCCACGCGCTTCCGCACCGCTGGACGAACTGGCGAAGCTGTGCGGGTTTCCGGGCAAGCTGGGCATGGACGGCAGCCAGGTATGGGGGGCGTTCCGCGACGGACGCCTGCCCGAGATCCGGGCCTACTGCGAGACCGATGCAGTCAACACTTACCTGATGTTCCTGCGCTTCCAGCACCTGCGCGGCACGCTGGTGCCGGCGATCTACGAGCAGGAGATCGCGCGGGTACGAGCGACGCTCGGCCGCACCCCCGGCGCGCACTGGCAGGAGTTCCTGGCCGCATGGCCTTCATGATGTGCGCGTCCGCCACGCTGTCGGTTGCCGCGCGATGAGTACCGCCCGTTCCTTCGGGCGGCGTGGCCCTGCGCCCTCGGGTGCCGCGGTCGACCTGTCCACCCTGCCGCTGGTGGAGATCGAGTCGCTCGACCAGGACGGCCGCGGCATCGCCCGCCTCGACGGCAAGACCCTGTTCGTCGACGGTGCCCTGCCCGGGGAGCGGGTACGCATCGCTTCCTACATGCGCAAGCCGACCTACGAGTTCGCGGAAACGGTGGCGATCGAGCGCGCGTCGGCCGAACGCATCACCCCACGCTGCCCGCACTTCGGGGTCTGCGGCGGCTGCGCCATGCAGCATGTACAGCCCAGGGCCCAGGTCGCGGCCAAGCAGCGGGTCCTCGAAGACGCGCTGATGCATATCGCGAAGCTGCGCCCCGGCATGATGCTCTCGCCGATCCACGGCCCGACCTGGCACTACCGCTACCGTGCCCGGCTGTCGGTGCGGCTGGTGGCGAAGAAAGGCGGCGTGCTGGTCGGCTTCCACGAGAAGCGCAGCAGCTTCATCGCCGACATGCGCGAGTGCCATGTGCTGGCGCCGGTGGTGGCCGACCTGCTGGTGCCGCTGCGCGCGCTGGTCGAGGGGCTGTCGATCGCCGACCGGATGCCCCAGATCGAAGTGGCAGTGACCGATCCCCGGACCCGCGCCGCCGGTGCCGCCCCGCTGCCCCATTGCGCGCTGGTATTCCGCAACCTGGCGCCGCTGACACCCGGGGACGAAGCGCTGATGCGCGCCTTCGCCGACACCCACCGGGTGCAGGTATTCCTGCAGCCCAAGGGACCGGACACCGCGTTCCCGCTGCATCCGGCGGAGCCTGCACTGCTCGAGTACCGGCTGCCGGAGTTCGGCGTCGGCCTGCAGTTCTCGCCGACCGAGTTCACCCAGGTGAACCATGCGATCAACGAGGTGCTGGTGCGCCGGGCGATCGGCCTGCTCGCCCCCCGCCCTGGCGAGCGCATTGCCGACTTCTTCTGCGGCCTGGGCAACTTTTCCCTGCCGATCGCGAGCCAGGGTGCCGACGTGGTCGGCATCGAAGGCGCGAAATCGCTGGTTGCGCGCGCGGCGTCGAACGCGGCACGCAACGGTCTGTCTGCACGTACGCGCTTCGAGGCGGGCGATCTGTTCAAGGCCGACGCCGACACGCTGGCAGCGCTAGGCCGCTTCGACAAGTGGCTGGTCGACCCGCCACGCGACGGCGCGCTGGCGCTGGTCAAGGCGATCGGCGAACCGACCGCCGCCGGCGTCGTGGTACCGCCCCCCTCGCGCATCGTCTATGTGTCGTGCAACCCGGCGACGCTGGCGCGCGATGCCGGGCTGCTGGTGCACACGAAAGGCTACGTGCTGCGCGCGGCGGGGGTAGTCAACATGTTCCCGCATACCGGCCATGTCGAGTCGGTCGCGTGGTTCGAGCACGACCCGAGCGCGTCGCTATCGACTGCTCTGCCCGACCGGTTGACACCGCAATGAAAACAGCCCGCCGAAGCGGGCCGTTCACGAGCGGGAACCTGCGTGTCAGTCGCGATTGCCGGTGAAGGCCATCAACAACTGTACCAGGCTGGAGAAGATGTTGTAGATGCTGATGTACAGGCTCAGCGTGGCAGACACGTAATTCGTCTCTCCGCCGTGGATGATGCCGCTGAGCGTGTAGAGGATAAGCATCGTCGACAGCAGCACCACCACCGCTGAGATGGTCAGCGACAGCACCGGCATCTGCAGGAACACGTTTGCGACGATCGCGATCATCGCCACGATCACGCCGACCATCAGGAACTTGCCCATGAAGCTGAAGTCGCGCTTGGTCACGGTGGCAATCGCGGCCATGCTGAAGAAGGACACGCCGGTGCCCGCCGCAGCCATGGCGATGATCTGGCCACCGTTTGACAGGCCAAGCGCCGACTGAAGCAGCGGCGCGAGCAGCAGGCCGAGCATGAAGGTGAAGCCGAGCAGCAGCGCCACGCCAAGACCGCTGTCCTTGTTCTTCTCGATCGCGAACACCATGCCGTAGAACACGGCCAGGATCACGACGAAGCTCATGATCGGGTTGGTGCGCATGATCCCGAAGTCGAGCTGCATGCCGATCATCGCCCCGATCAGCGTCGGGATCATCGTCAGCGAAAGCAGCATGTAGGTGTTGCGGAGCACCCGGTTCTGCGAGACCGAAAGTTCCCCTGCCTGGGCCGGGATCCGGAGTTCTGGTTGCATGTGTTCCCTCCTGGGAAAGTGAAAGCGGATTGCTACGACGACTCAGACCCTGGCTTGCGCCGGAAGTTCCGTATCATGACAAAGGTTCAGGCTGCCGGTCTACCGTACTCAGTGTCCATGTCGCCCCAGAGCTGCTGGTGGCGCCACGCGGCGGAATTGAGTAGCCTTCGCACCGACGGGTTCCCGGAAGCGTGGCCGAGCGGTTTAAGGCAGCGGTCTTGAAAACCGCCGTGGGGGAAACTCCACCGTGAGTTCGAATCTCACCGCTTCCGCCAGAAAGTATCCGTAAAGCGTTGGTTTTAATGCCGTTTCTATCTTGCGGCCAGTTCCTTTCCGTACTTCTGCCCTCACCCTTGGGGAGGTGACTCGATGGCAACCAGGGCGGACTGGGGCTGGGTTGCTTTTCCCCGCACTCTTTCCATTGGCACTGCCGCTATTGCCAATCCCTCATCGAGCAGGATCCGGAGTGCGGCTCGGCGTCTTGCGGGCACTGAATGGCGCCCGATTCATCACGGGCCGCAACGGAATCGGATGCTGGCGTGGAGTTTTCCAACCCGTTCAAGGGCAACCAACTGCACGATGTAGGCGGTTGTGACTGGCATCTTCACCGCTGCCCAGTGCCTGCCGCCGCACCGTGCGCTCGGCCGGCTCGACCCATCGTAACGGCAGTAGCGCCCCGGTATCGAATGCCAAGCCAACCGCGCCCATGAAGATCCTCGTCGTCCTGCTGATCGGCTGGGGAGTCCGCTGGCTCGGCTCGCAGATCGAACTGACGCGCGAGGAACGAGCGAAGGCGCGGCGTATCGGCCGCATCGCGGGCGTGGTCATTGGCGCTCCATTGCTTGCCGCAAGCCTCTACTGCATGTCGGTAGTGAACAGCACGAACCTGCAGACCGAAGGTTCACCAGCCGGGTTGATCGTGTTCGTCGTCTTCGGGCTCGGCGGAGGTTTAGGTGTGCTGACCGGGAGCTGGATGGTGTTGGTGAACGGGTGGCGCTTGTGGCGCGGCAGCGACAACGATGACTGAGGCGCGGCTGCTGCTGGACTGATGGCCTGAGGTCTGCGTAACCACAAGCGACACGCTGTCGCCCCTCTCTGCCACGCCACCCTTGCTGCGCCAGGCAGATCCAGGCTAGCGCCGCGCCGGCAGCCGTACATTCGACAGGTCACCCCCGACGGTCAGGCCACCAGCGAAACCGCCGGCCCGCACCGCGGCCTCGTAGTCTCCCAGCGTGATCGCCCCCTTGGGCAGGCGGTACGGCCCCTGCCGGTCCGCACCGAGCGGAGGGATCAGGTGGGTGAGCATCAGGTGCTGCGCGCCTGCACGCTGGGCCATCGCGCCGAGGTCGGTTGCCGTGCTCTGGCGGTGGAAGATCGGCGCTGGAAAGCCGGTGCCACCGTCCGGCCCCATCACCGGATGGATGACCGAGTGCACGATGACCTGCGCGCCTTTCGCCAGCGCCTCGACCTGCGCCGAGGTG
>CANGXU010000223.1 GCA_947457885.1 Betaproteobacteria bacterium | reverse complement strand
GACGCTGGCACCGATCTCGCAGTTCGCCGGCGAGAAGGGCGTGCGCGTCACCGCCATCCTGTCGGCGCGAAGCCCGGACCTCGCACTGGCGGCCGACCTGTTCGAGAGCGTGGGCAGCGTCGTGAAGGTTCTCGATACCGACGGCACCAGCAACATCGACAACGTCGAGAAGATCCTGCGCCAGCTGATCGCCGAGAAGCGTGCCGATGCGTTCTTCACCTGCGGCTCGAACCGGTTGATGCAGCTGATGAAGAAGCTGGGCCGCGAGTTCGACATCCCCGGCCAGATGGCGATGGAGCAGATCATGGCCTGCGGCCTCGGCCCCTGCTACATCTGCGTGCGTACCTTCGAGCGCAACGGCCAGAAGGAGATGCGCCGGGTCTGCGTCGAAGGCCCCGTGTTCGACCTGCAGGAGTGCCTGGGATGGTAGATCTCTCGGTCAACATCGGCAGCGTGAAGCTGGCCAATCCGGTGATGCCCGCCTCGGGCACCTTCTCGGTCGAGTTCTCGCAGATCATCGACCTCAACCGCCTGGGCGCGCTGGTTGCCAAGACCGTCTCGCGTGGCTACCGCGCAGGCAATCCGCCGCCGCGGGTGTCGGAGATCGACTCCGGCATGATCAATTCGATCGGCCTGCCGACCAAGGGGCTCAAGTACTTCCAGGACGTGCAGGTTGCCGAGTACAAGCGCTTCACGCCGCCGCTGGTCTGCAGCATCTCGGCCGAGAGCATCGAGGACTTCGCCGCGATGGCGCGCGACGTATCGGTGCCGGGCGTCGATGCGATCGAGATCAACATCTCGTGCCCGACGCGTGCGCCGGGCGGCGGCAACTTCGCGCTGAACGAGGAGCACACCTACAAGGTGGTCAAGCTCTGCCGCGAGGCCACGCAGCTGCCCATCTGGGCGAAGCTCTCGCCCAATGCCGGCGAGATCGGCGCGGTGGCCGAGGCGGCAGAGAAAGCCGGCGCCAACGCCATCACCGTCTCCAACACCATTCTCGGGTTGAAGATCAACATCGACACCCGGCTGTCGTACATCGGCAACGGCTATGGCGGCATCTCCGGCCCGGGCGTGCGGCCGATCATCATGCGCATGGTCCACCAGTGCTCGAAGTGCGTGAAGATCCCGATCATCGGCGTCGGCGGCATCTCGCGCGCGGAAGACGTGATCGAGTACATGATGGCCGGTGCCACTGCAGTGCAGGTCGGCTATGCCAGCTTCCGCAACCCTACGGCGATGATCGCGATGATCGACGGCATCGAACGGTGGTGCGAGGCGCATGGTGTCGCGAAGGTGTCCGAACTGACCGGATCCATGATCGACCATCCGCCGCGCGACACCTACGAGGCCGGTATGATGGGTATCAGCTGAACGCGAGGCCGCGATGCCACCAGAGACCCCTGCTCCTTCCGTCGACCGCATCACCATCCGCAAGCCGGACGACTGGCACTTGCATGTGCGCGACGGCGCGATGCTCAAGGCATCGCTGCCGTTCACCGCGCGTAATTTCGGACGGGCGATCATCATGCCCAACCTGCTGCCGCCGGTGACCACTGTCAAGGAGGCGATCGCCTACCGCGAGCGCATCCACCAGGCGCTGCCCGAGGGGTCGACGTTCCAGCCGATGATGACCTGCTACCTGCACGACATGACCGATCCGGACGAGGTCGAGGCAGGGTTCCGCGACGGGGTGTTCACCGCGGTCAAGCTGTATCCCGCCAACGCCACCACGAACTCGGCGGCCGGCGTCACCGACTACCGGAAGATCCGGCCGGTGATGGCGCGCATGGAGAAGATCGGTATTCCGCTGCTGATGCACGGCGAGGAAGTGGATCCCGAGGTCGATGTGTTCGACCGTGAGGCAGTCTGGATCGAGCGCCGGCTTCAGCCCTGGACGAAGGATTTCCCGGGGCTTAAGTTCGTGCTCGAGCACATCAGCTCGAAGATCGCCGTCGATTACATCCGAAGCGCGGCACCGCAGGTCGGCGCCACGATCACACCCTACCACCTCACGCACAACCGCACCGACTGGCTCGGCTGGGGCAATCGTCCTTACCTCTACTGCATGCCGGTGATCAAGACCGAAGCCGACCGGCGCGCGCTGGTCGAGGCGGCTACCTCGGGCGACAAGTGCTTCTTCCTCGGCACCGACTCCGCCCCGCATCCGGTCGAGCGCAAGCTGGCCGTAGTCGGGTCGGCAGGCCTGTTCAATTCGCCGGTGGCGATAGAGCAGTACACGAAGGTGTTCGAACAGGCCGGTGCACTCGACAAGCTGGAAGGCTTCACCTCGCTGAACGGGCCGCTGCACTATGGCCTGCCGGCGAACGCCGGCACGATCACCCTCGAGCGCAGCACCTGGACCGCGCCGGAAGAGATAAAGATCGACGGTCCGGACGGGCGTGCGCTGGTCTACCGTGGCGGCGAACAGATCGAGTGGCGGGTGACGGATACCACCGGCTGACCGCGCGGCCACCCTCCGAGCAACCCCAACAGCGCGCGCTGGCCGCGCATGAGCACCCATGGAATTCGACAACGCGTTCGATGTACCGCTGCCTCCGGCCGAAGCCTGGACCTGGCTGCTCGACATCGAGCGCATAGCCACCTGCCTGCCGGGCGCCGAGCTCACCGAAGTGGTCGATGCGCACACGTACAAGGGCAAGGTCGGCGTGCGCCTGGGGCCGGTCGCGCTGTCCTTCGTCGGCCAGGCGAAGCTGGAGGAAACCGATGCCGCCGCGCACCGCGCCCGCATGCGCGCGACCGGTGCCGATTCCAAGGGCCGTGGCAGCACCTCGGCGCTGATCGACTTCTCGCTGCAGCCGATCGGCGACGGGTCCAGCACCCGCGTGGACATACACAGCAACGTCACGCTTACCGGCTCGGTCGCCCAGTACGGCCGTGGCTCGGGCATGATCCAGAGCGTCGCCGCGCAGCTGATCGGCCAGTTCGGCGACTGCCTGCGCGCACGCATCCTCGAGAGCAGGGCGGCGGCACAGGCAGTCGCGTTGCCGGCTGCCGCGACGGCCGTGGATGCCCCGGCGGGGGCGGGTGCCCATGCGCCGGCGGCCGGACCGGCTGAGGGATCGGTAACCCGGCCGGCACCGGCCCAGGCGGCGAAGCCGATCTCCGGCTTCTCGCTGCTGTTCGGCGCGCTGCTCGCGTCGTTGCGCAACCTGTTCGGCGGAAAGAAACCATGAAGGCAGGGTCTTTCGAGTGGCACCCGGCGCGCAGCGCCGATGAAGCGGTCGCGCTGCTGGCCGAGTACGCACCGCAGGACGGCCGGGTGATCGCCGGCGGGCAGAGCCTGGTGCCCAGCATGGCGCTTCGCCTCGCGTTCCCGTCGCACCTGATCGACATCAACGGCGTCGAGGAATTCTCGCGCGTACGCGTCGAGGGCGGCGAACTGGTGATCGGCGCCTGCGTGCGGCATGCCGCTTTCCATGCGCCGGTCGAACCCGGCCCGCTCGGACGGTTGCTGACGCAGGTCGTGCACAACATCGCGCACTACCCGATCCGCCAGCGCGGCACCTTCTGCGGCAGCCTGGCCAATGCCGACCCGGCGTCCGAATGGTGCCTGGTCGCGGCGACCCTCGGCGCGCGCATGGTCGCGCGCAGCGTGCGTGGCGAACGGGTCATCGAAGCGTCCGAATGGTTCCAGGGCATCATGACCACCGCGCTCGAAGAAGACGAACTGCTCGCCGAGGTCCGGCTGCCGTTGCTGCCCGCCGGCAGCCGCGCCGGGTTCTACGAATTCAGCCGGCGTGCGGGCGACTACGCGCTGGCGATGGCGCTGGTGGCGTGGCGCGACGACGGCGGCACGATGCGCGACGTGCGCATCGGCACCGGCAGCGTCGAGGTGCAGCCGCGCCGCATCGCGGTGGCCGAAGCCCTGCTCGAGGGGCGTGCAGCCAGCCCGGAGGCGATCGCCGCCGCTGCGGCGGCGGTGTCGGCGGACGTCGATCCGCTCGAGGACATCCATACCAGCGCCGACTATCGCCGCGACCTCGTCGGCACGGCGGTGCGGCGCGCGCATGCGCAGGCAGGGGACTGATCCTATGGCATCGAAGATGGCGATCACGCTCGACGTGAACGGAACCGAGCACGAGATCCGCGTCGAGCCGCGCAAGACGCTGTCCGACGCGCTGCGCGGCGACTGCGGGCTCACCGGCACCAACGTCGGTTGCGAACACGGCGTATGCGGCGCCTGCACCGTGCTGATGGACGGTGCGCCGGTACGCTCATGCCTGATGTTCGCAGTGCAGGCGCAGGGGCGGAAGCTGCGCACGGTCGAGGGCCTGGCAGCCTCGCCCGGGAATGGCGGCAAGCTGCATGCGCTGCAGCAGGCGTTCATCGACAACCATGCGCTGCAGTGCGGCTTCTGCACCTCCGGTTTCCTGATGCTGGCCGCCGGCACGCTCGAACAGCAGCCGGACATCGACGACGCATCGCTGCGCGAGGTGCTGTCGTCGAACCTCTGCCGCTGCACCGGCTACCAGAACATCCTGCGCGCGGTACGCCAGGTGCGCGATGCCGGCAAGGGAGGTGCACGGTGAGCACGCACGGCCCGAGCAGCCTGAAGCACGGCGAGCGCCACAACGGCGACGCCAACCCGCGCCGCAAGTTTGTCGGCCAGCGCGTCACGCGGCTGGAAGACCCGCCTCTGGTCACCGGGCGCGGCACCTACGTCGGCAACCTGAACTTCCCGCACCAGCTGCACATGCGCGTGGTGCGCTCCACCTACGCGAACGCGATCATCCGGTCTATCGATACCTCGGCCGCGCTGGCGCACCCGGGATGCCGCGGCGTGTGGACCGGTGCCGACGTTGCGGACATCCCGCCGATCACCTTCCGTCCCACCAGCATCCAGGGCCTGGAGCCCTACCGCCAGTACATCCTGGCACGCGACCGGGTGCGCTACGTGGGCGAGCCGATCGCGGTGGTGTTCGCGGACGACCCCTATGTCGCCGAGGACATCGCCGACCTGGTCACGATGGACGGCGAGCAGTTGCCGGTGATCCTGTCGGCGGATACACCGCCGGGCGAATTCGCCCCCGGCCTGTCCACCGAGGCGCTGGTGCTGCGCAAGAACTTCGGCGACATCGAGGCCGCGCTGCGCAGCGCGTTCAAGGTGGTCGAGGTCGACGTGCAGGTCGGCCGCCATTCGGGTGTCCCGATGGAAAACCGCGGCGCGCTCGCGCGCATCGACCACTCGCGCGACGTGCTCGAATGCTACGGCCAGGGCAAGCGGCCACATGCCCACCGCGATGCGGTGGCGACGCTGATCGGCCGCAGCCCCGCCAGCATGCACTTCTACGAAGGCCATATCGGCGGCGGCTTCGGCGTGCGCGGCGAGATCTATCCGGAAGACGTGCTGACCTGCCTCGCCGCGCAGCGCTTCGACCGCCCGGTGAAGTGGGTCGAGGACCGGCGCGAGAACCTGCTCGCCTGCAACCACTCGCGCGAACAGCGCCACGTGGTGCGCGGCGCGTTCGACAAGGACGGCCGGCTGCTCGGCATCGATGCGAAGCTCTGGCACGACCAGGGTGCCTATGTGCGTACCCACGGCG
>CANGXU010000222.1 GCA_947457885.1 Betaproteobacteria bacterium | reverse complement strand
GCCTCCAGGGCGTTCAGCGGCCCGAGGCCGGTCGAGCAGTGGCCGTGCATCTCGATCGGGATGCCAGGCGCGGCGTCCATCATCGCAGGTACGAGCATGGCGGTGCGTTCGGGCGTGAGCAGGCCGCCCGGGTCCTTCAGGCAGATGCGATAGGGCTTGAGCGCCGCCGCGGCGCGCGTACGCTCGATGAAGTACTCGTCGGTGTGCCGGGGCGAGACCGAGTAGGTGAGGTTGATGATCGGCTTCACGCCCGCCTTCGCGGCCGCGCCCGCACGCTTCGCCCACACCGCGGGGTCGTTCCATGAGTCCGACACCCGCACCTCGTCGATGCCCGCGCGCTTCATCACGCGCCAGAAGAGTTCGACCATCGAATGCTGGTCGGTGCCGAACAGGTTGAGTCCACCGCCGTTCAGTCGCAGCGGCGTGCGTCCGCCGTGCGCCTTCAGCAGCCGGATGCGCTCGAACGGATCCTCGCGCAGGTCGCGCACGCACTTGCCGATGAATGACGGCGCGAGCACTTCCAGCGCATCGAAGCCGGCGCGATCGAGGCGGTCGATCACCGGCAGCATCATGCCGGTCGTCATCCGCTCGGCCCATAGACTCTGGTGACCGTCGCGCAGCGTGACGTCGACGAATTCGATCCGTTCCATCTTGTGCTCCGTCCTCGATGCCGGGTCGTTCACCCGGCGTGCGCCGGTACGGCGCCGTTCATCTCGTCGATCATCCGTCCGACCAGCGCCGTATTGACGCGACCGGACACGAAATCCGGGTGCGGTATCGCATGCCGCAGGAACGGCAGCGTGGTGTCGATGCCTTCTATCGTGAACTGCGCGAGCGCCCGGCGCATGCGCAGGATCGCCTCGTTCCGGTCGATGCCGTAGACGATCAGCTTGGCGAGCATCGAGTCGTAGTGGATCGGCACGACGTAGCCTTCATGGCAGTGCGTGTCGAGCCGGATGTTGGGCCCTTCGGGCGGCCGCCACGCGGTGATGCGACCGGGGCTGGGGCGGAAGTTCTCGGTGGGCACCTCGGCGTTGATGCGGCACTCGATCGCGTGCCCGCGCAGCACGACGCCGCGCTGCCGGTAGCGCAGCCGCTCTCCTGCGGCCACGCGCAGTTGTTCCTGCACGAGGTCGATGCCCGACACCGCCTCGCTCACCGGGTGCTCGACCTGGATGCGGGTGTTCATCTCGAGGAAGAAGAACTCGCCGGTGTCGCCGTCGACGATGAACTCGACCGTACCTGCGTTGCGGTATTCGATCGCGCGGGCGAGCGCCACCGCCGCGGCGCGGATGCCGTCGCGCGTGGCCACGGGCAGGTTCGGCGCCGGAGACTCTTCCACCACCTTCTGGTGGCGCCGCTGCAGCGAGCAATCGCGTTCGCCCACGTGGACCAGGTTGCCGTGGGCATCGCCCAGCACCTGTACCTCGACGTGGCGCGCGTTGCGGATGTAGCGCTCGAGGTAGAGCGTGTCGTCGCCGAATGCGTTGCGCGCCTCGTGCGAGGCGGCGGCGAAGGCGCGCGCGATGTCCTCGGCGCGCTCGACGACCTTCATCCCTCGTCCACCCCCGCCTGCGGCGGCCTTGAGCAGCACCGGATAGCCGATCGTGCCGGCGATAGACGCGGCCTGGGCAGCGTCTGTGACCTCCTCCGACCCGGGCAGCAGCGGCACGTTCGCGGCCCGCGCGAGTGCCCGCGCGGCCAGCTTGTTGCCCATGTCATGGATCTGGTCGGGCGTGGGCCCGACAAACACGATGCCCTCGTCCGCGCAGGCCTGCGCGAGCGCCCGGGACTCGGCCAGGAAACCGTAGCCCGGGTGCAGCGCGTCACACTCCGTGCCCTGCGCGGCCGCAAGCAGCGCGTCGATCCGCAGGTAGCTCGCCGACGACGCTGCCGGCCCGATGCACAGTGCCCGGTCGGCCATGCGCGCCGGCAGGCTGTCGCGATCGGCCTCGGAGGCGGCCAGCACGGTCTCGATGCCGAGCGCGCGGCAGGCGTGGATGATCCGCACCGCGATCTCGCCGCGGTTGGCCACCAGCACGCGGCGCAGCGGTCGAGCGGTCACGGTCACGACGGACGCACGCGGAACAGCACCTGCCCGTACTCGACGATCGTCGCATCCTGCACGCAGACTTCTGCGATCGTGCCGGTCGTGCCCGCATGCACGGCGTTGAACATCTTCATCGCCTCGACGAGGCCGACCGTCGTCTCGGGCCCTACCTCCGATCCCGGCGTCACGAACGGCGCCGCGCCGGGCTCGGGCTGCGAATAGAAGCGGCCGATCATCGGCGACACGATGTCGACGAGGCCGGAGCCCGCGGCGGACGCTGCTGCAACTGCGGGCGCCGATGCGGTGCCGGCCGGGGCAGGCGATGCGACGGACGGAGCGGGCGGGGGTGCGGCGGGAGCGGGCGCGGGTGAAGGGGCAGGGGTCGCGAGGGCGGGGGCCGCCGCCGTCGGCAGCACCATCGCCGCGTTGCCCTTCGCCACCGTGAGCTTCAGCTCGCCCAACTCGAGCTGCAGGTAGTCGAACGTGGATTGTTCGAGTGTCTCGATGATGCGACCGATGCGCCGTACCTCGTCCTCGGTCAAGGGAACTTCCGGTTCGCCCACGTGCCGTGCTCCTCAGTTCGCGAGGCGCGTGCCGTCGGCAGCGACCTCGGGGATGTCCATTGTCCGGCAGTCGCTCGCGACCGCGAGCGCCGCGCCGGTCCTGGCGCGGATCGACTCGATGTCGCAGCCGGGTGCGGTCTCGCGCAGCACGAAGCCGTCCGGCGTCACGTCGATGACGGCCATGTCGGTGTAGATGCGCTTCACGCAGGCGCGCGCCGTGAGCGGCGCCGCGCAGCACTCGACGATCTTCGGCGCGCCCTTGTTCGTGACGTGCGTCATCGCGACCCAGACACGCTTCGCGCCCACGGCCAGATCCATCGCCCCGCCGACGCCCGGCACCGCTTCGCCGGGCACCTTCCAGTTCGCGAAGTCGCCGTTGGCCGCGACCTCGATCGCGCCGAGGATCGCGTGCGTGAGGTGCCCGCCGCGCATCATCGCGAAGGAGATCGGCTGGTCGAAGAGCGCCGCGCCGGGCGCGAGCGTGCAGAACCCCTTGCCCGCGCTGATCAGGTCGAGGTCGACCTCGCCCTTCGCAGGGCGAGGCCCGACCCCCAGGATGCCGTTTTCGCTGTGGAGGAACACCTCGCGGCTGCGATCGAGAAAGTTCGCCACCAGCACCGGCATGCCGACGCCGAGATTGACGTAGGCGCCCTCGGGCAGGTCGTGTGCGATGCGCCAGGCGACGCCGTCGCGGGTGAGGCTCATGCGCCGCCCTCCTTCGGCTGTTCAAGCAGGTTCGGATGGCGGTCGGCCTGCACCAGCCGGTCGACGAAGATGCCGGCCGTGTGTACCTGCTCGGGCGGAATCTCCCCAACCCCGACGAGGCGGTCGACTTCGGCCACGACCTGGTCCGCCGCCGTCGCCATGATCATGTTGAAGTTGCGCATCGTGCCGCGATACATCACGTTGCCGAGGCGATCGCCGAGGTGTCCCTTGAGGAAGGCGAAGTCTGCACGCAGCGCACGCTCGAACAGGTAGTCGCGCCCGTCGAGGGTCCGAACTTCCTTTCCCTGCGCCAGTTCGGTGCCGACGCCCACCGGCGTGTAGAACCCGCCGAGGCCTGCGCCTCCGCAACGGATGCGCTCGACCAGCGAGCCCTGCGGCACGAGCTCGAGCTCGACCTCGCCCCTCAGGTAGCGCTCTCGGAACTGCGTCGACGAGGGCGCCGGGAACGAGGCAATCAGCTTGCGCACGCGGCCATCTCCGAAGAGCGCACCGAGCGCGAACGGCCCTGTGCCTGCGCCGTTGCTGACGATGACGAGGTCGCGTGCGCCCGTCTCGCGCAATGCCTCGATCAGCCGTGCCGGCATGCCGGCGTTGCCGAAGCCGCCGAGCATGATCGTCGCGCCGTCGCGCACATCGGCCACTGCGGCGCGGCAGTCGGCCACGGTCTTGTCGATCACGACCCCTCCCGGCAAGTCTTCTATGGGCCACGATGCATGCACGGCATGCATGCGCGTCGCGACGAAAATGCTAGGATAGCAAAATGCTGTTGGCCGCGGATCGCCGATGTGATCACACCGGAACGCGGCCACGTCGCGAAGGAGAGCCGATGAGTCGAACGTGCCGCCCTGCCGTGGGTAACCCCGTCCGCAACCTCTTTCGTAGCGCGTCCCATCCCATCCATGGGACAGCGGATGCCGCCGGCTCATCGACGCAACGCGCTGCTTCGCTGCGCTCGTTCAGCCCCGCGCTTGCCATGGCGGGCGCGGTACTGCTGTCGATGACTGCGCTGCCCGTATCTGCTCAGCCCGTATCCGCCCAGCCTGCAGCCGCGTATCCGATCAAACCGGTATCGATGGTTCTCCCGTTCGGCGCTGGCGGCCTTATCGACATCTTTGGTCGACTGATTGCCGACGGGCTTTCACGCAAGCTCGGCCAGCCGTTCATCGTACGCAACATGCCGGGTGCGACCGGCGCGATCGCCACCGAGTACGTGGCCCGCGCGGCCCCCGATGGCTATACGCTGCTTTTCGCTTCGTCCGCGCAGACGACCAGCGTGCCGCTCGTCGAAAAGGTGAGCTACCGCCTGGAAGACCTTGCCCCGGTGAGCGCATCGGGACGCAGTTCGCTGATCCTTGCGGTCAACGCGAACGTGCCGGCGAAGACGCTGCAGGAGTTCGTCGACTTCGCCCGTGCGAATCCGGGCAAGCTGAGCTACGGCTCGTCGGGCGAGGCGTCGGTGTCGCACCTCGCAGGCGCGCTGTTCGCCGCGCGCGCCGGCATCAGCATGGTGCACATTCCGTACAAGAGCGGCGGACTCGCGGTCACGGACGTCATGGCGGGACAGATCCCGCTGCTGTTCGGCAACTCGGGCGAGGTTCTCGCGAACGCGAAGAACGAGCGGCTGCGCATCCTGGCGGTGTCGACGCGCCAGCGTCTTCGCGCATTGCCGAACGTGCCCACCGTGGGCGAGGTGATGCCCGGCTTCGAGCTGACCGCCTGGCAGGGCATGCTCGCCCCTGCCAGGACGCCTCGCGCGATCATCGACCAGTTGTCCGCCGCGATCCAGGGGCTGTCGAAGGACGCGACGATCATCGAGCGGCTTGAGTCGTTCGGCATCGAATCCACCACGACCACGCCGGAGCAGATGGCTGCGATCATCAAGGCGGAGCTCCCGGTCTACACCGAAGCGGTGAAGGCAGCCGGGTTGCTGAAATGAGCCTGCGTACGCGCTTCCCGGCCCCTCTCTGTCCTTTGCGTTCTTTCCGTCGCGGCGTGCTCCACGCATCGGCCGCGGGCTTCGTTGCCGCCGCCACTGGCGCGCTCCTGCTCTCGGCGGACCCCGCATACGCACAGCCCGCGCAGACGTGGCCGGTGAAGCCGGTCACGGTGATCATCCCGTTCGCGCCGGGCGGCACCACCGACATCCAGGCGCGGATCGTCTCCGAAGGGCTGTCGCGCAGGCTCGGCCAGCCGTTCCTGCCGCGCAACATGCCCGGCGCGACCGGCGCCATC
>CANGXU010000221.1 GCA_947457885.1 Betaproteobacteria bacterium | reverse complement strand
GTGGTGACCCGGCGCGAGGCGCTGCCGGCGCTGGACGACACGGTGCTGCTGCATGCCGGTCCGGCGTTCGAGGGTGCGCTGCCGGCGCCGGTGCGCAACGCGGCGATCCAGGCGCTGCGCTTCGAACGCCTCGCCGCCGACGACGCTGAAGCCGCAGGCCTCCTCGCGTCCGGCCGTGTTCGGCTGCAACCGGCGCAGGACCATGGCGTGGCGACGCCGCTGGCCCAGGTGGTGTCGGCTTCGATGCCGCTCGCGCTCGTCGGCAGCGCACGCCGCACCTTCCTCGCGCCGCTGGTCGAAGGCACGCCGCCTGCGCTGCGCTTCGGATCGGCCGATCCGGCCTGCCTCGGACGCATGGCAGCGATCGCTGCGTTCGGGCTGCAGGTGCTGGCACCGCTGCTGCGTGCGCGTCCGGTCGCGCTCGCAGTCGTGATCGAGCGCGCACTGGCTGCCGGCGACGAATGCCATGGGCGCATGGCCGCCGCGAACGAGGCGCTGCTCGCGGCCATCGACGGCCTGGCGACGGCAGACGCGGCCCTGCCGGCATCGAACCCGAATTTCGTCCTGCCGGTGCTGATGGCTGCCGCCGGATGGCTGCTCGCCGGCGGCGATGCCGATCCGGTGCCCGGCCGCATCGCCGGTGCCGGCGGCAATGGCCTCGATTTCGGCCTGCGCGTGCATGGCTGGCGCGGCTGGACCCGCGTCGCGGCCCGGCCACCGGTGGGCGTCAGGTTGTCCGGACGCGAGGCTGCGGCGCCGCTGGGCGCGATCGGCGACAGCGCGGTGATCGACTTCTGCGGGCTGGGCGGGCAGGCGATGCACCTGGCCCCTGCACTGGCGGCGGAGTGGGCGCAATGGCTGCACGGCGACCTGCTGGCGCGGCGCAAGGCCGTTGTCGACGCCGACAGCGGCTGCGTCGACATTCCCCGCGTGCTCGCCAGTGGCATCGTGCCGCAGGTGAATCTCGCGATCCTGGATCTCGATGGTGCCTGTGGCCTGCTGGGCCGGGGGTTCAGCCTGCCCGACCGCGCGCTGTTCGGCCTCGACGGTTGATCAGGCAGCCAGTGGCGCGGCTGCGCCGATGCTCATACCGGTACCGCGATCGCCTCGAATGCACCCTCGCAGTTCACCAGGTCGACGCGCTTGCGCACGATGCGCAGTGCACCGTCGACGCGCCGCAGCCAGTGCCGCTGGCGGGCGATGAAGGTCCGGGTGCGGTCGAGCCGGTACTCGGCGGTGATCGCCGAAGACAGCACCAGCACGTCGCTTGCCGGCAGGCCCGACTCGGGATCGGTGGCGGGTACGCCCGGCTCTGTGGTGACGCTGCCGATCAGGTGCACGGTGTTCGACGGCGGCGTCTGCACGTGGATCAGCGGATGCTCGAGCCGGTCGATACGGGTGCGCATCAGTTCGAGGTCGTCGTAGAACAGCGAGGTCTGGCCGTACGGGCTGCGCTGGCCGATGGTGGCCGGTACCCAGTAGGAGCCGTCCTCGGTGAACAGGGCCATCCAGTCGCGGAAGCGACGCTCGTCGAGCAGCCGCGACTCGTGGATCAGGAACTGCTCGTATTCGCCAGCCATCATGCCTCGGACATGTAGTCGAGCCATGCGCGGAACTGTCCGCGCACGACCAGTTCGTCGGTTGCCATCTGCCGCAGCGCGCCCGGTGGGTCGATCGCTTCCTCGCGGCCCAGTCCGCGCGAGATGTCGACCCAGTCAGTCTGCAGGCTCTGCAGCCCCGCCTGCGCACGCGCGAAGGCCTCGAGGTCGTCGGACTGTACGAACGAGGCAGCGGCATGGGTGACGTTCAGCAGCCTGGTGTTGCGCTCGTTCATCGCCTCGGGCGCGCCGAGCAGCCGTACCGGATAGATGTTGACCTCGGTCAGATCGACCGCGATCGGCTTGATCACCCGGATGTGCATGTTCAGACCCATGAACGACACGTTCGGGTAGAGCAGCGAGTTGTGCATGCGCGGAGTGAGGATCCAGTCGGACCGCTCCTTGCCGACTGCCGCCTCCAGCGTGCGCCGATACTCGTCGTACACCGCGCTCGACCGTTCGTTTTCCTTCAGCTCGGTATTGCTGGTCCAGCAGTGGCCGTGACCCACCGAGTAGCTGCGCCGCTGCTTCCACTGCGGTGCCGTGCGCTGGCCGTCGACCACCTTTGCACCCTCGTTGTCGCCTTCGCGGCGCGAGAACTGCACGCCCTTCTGGTTGACGGTGGACGCATGGCTGAACGGCACATGGTAGGAGTCGACTGCGTTCTCGGCCTGCATCTTCCAGTTCGCGCGCACGAGGTAGCGATGCACCCCGGCATCGAGCGCGATCTCGCCGCCGGGCGCCCGGTCGACGATGTCGTCGATGTTCTGCTTCATCGGCGCGATCCAGTCGTCGAAGGCAATGCCTGCGGGCGACAGGCTGGCGAACACGAAGCCGCGGTAGACGCCCACGCGCGGCGCCTTCGCCAGGTTGAAATCGCACAGCTTGAAGCCCGGTGCGCAGCCTTCGTCGACCGGGACGCGCAGCAGCGTGCCGTCCGGGTCGAACGTCCAGCCGTGGTAGAGGCAGATCAGGCGTTGGCGGTTGCCCTGGCGCTCGGCGACCAGCTTGATGCCGCGATGGGTGCAGCGGTTGAGCACGACGCGCACCGAGCCGTCGTGGTGGCGCGTCATCAGCACCGGCTGGCGGCCGAGGTCGGTGGTGATGAAGTCGCCCGGGTTCGGAACCTGCGTTGCATGGCCGACGAACAGCCAGGCGCGGCCGAACAGACGCTGCATCTCGAGTTCGAACACGGCCGGGTCGGTGTAGACGCGGCGGTGCACCCGCCCGGGCTCGATCAGCGAGGCAATGCCTCGATCGTTCAGCGAACCGTCCGGCATCTGCGCGCTCCTCTCGTTACATGGCCAGGGCGGGCGGCCGGGCGAAGCACCGTGGCCCCGCGCCCCCTTGTGCGGTGAGGGTAATGGAGCACAAGCGGCGCCGTCAATTTCGGGCGGGCGGCGGGCGGCGCGCACCGAAGCCGCGCTGTGATCACACGTTTCGACCAGACCGGTCGGCATCGGGGCTTGCGCGGAAGCGCCGGCGGCAGGAAACTTGCTTGCACGGATGCTGCCTTTCCGCTGTCACCACCGGTGGCGGATTCCCCTTCCGTATCGACAGGAGTCGTCAAAGCATGCCTTCGAAACCCGTTGCCCCTTCCGCTGCACCCCATCGCCGGACGGCGCGACTGTCAGTCCGTCAATCCGGTCCGGTCGTCGCCGCGTGCGCGTCCGTGCTCCTTTTCGGGGCGCCGGGCGCGGCGAATGCGCAATCCGCGAGCAACTACCCGAACAAGCCCATCCGGATGATCGTCTCTTTCGCCCCGGGTGGCCCCGCGGACATCGTGGCGCGCGGGGTCAGCCCGAGGCTGAGCGAACTGCTCGGCCAGCCCATCCTGCTCGAGAACCGTGGCGGCGCCGGCGGCACGATCGGCTCCGAAATCGTCGCACGGGCAGCCCCCGACGGCTACACGCTGACCTACGGCAGCCAGAGCAGCTTCGTGTTCGCGCCCCACCTGTACAAGAGGCTCGCCTACGATTCGGTGAAGGATTTCACGCCGATCTCCTCGATCGTCACCACCCCGTACGTGGTGGCGATCAATCCGCGCGTGCCGGCGAAGACCCTGGCTGACCTGCAGCGGCTGGGCAAGGGCAAGGCATCCTTCCTGAGCTACGGGTCTTCGGGCCCCGGTGCCACCTCCCACATCGGCGGTGAACTGCTGGCGGCCGCGACCGGCCTGGCGCTGCTGCACGTGCCCTACAAGGGCACCGGACCGGCGCTGGCTGGCGTGGTCGCGGGCGAGATCGACATGATGGTCGCCGACCTGGGGCCGGTGATCAGCATGGCGAAGGACGGACGCCTGCGCATGCTGGCCGGGTTCGGCGCGAAGCGCGTCGCGGCCGTGCCCGACGTGCCCACGGTGATCGAGTCGGGCTTCAAGATCACTCCGCTGGAAGGGCGCTTCGGCCTGATGGGGCCGGCCAACCTGCCGAAGGAGATCGTCACCCGCCTGCACGGGGCGGTCATCAACACGCTGAAGACGCCGGAGATCCGCGCGCGCTTCGACTCCCTCGGCTACGAGACCATCGGCGACACGCCCGAGCAGTACGCCGCCACCATCCGCAACGAGGTGGTGGAGTTCGGCAAGCTGATCCGCAAGGCGGGTATCCAGCCCGAGTGATGCCAGCGCGCGGCCCGGGCCCGGCTTGACACCTGCTGTGATCACGGTCAACCTTCGTGATCACAGGGGTGGCTTCGAAAGCCGCACGCCAGGCGGCCGCGATGGCCGCGCGCAGCCAGACATGCAGGGGCGGGGATGAGCAGGATCGTATCGGTCGAGACCATGCTTGTGCAGTTGCCGACACGGCGGGAGCACAAGTGGACCGGCCTGACCGAACCGATCGGGCGCTACGTCCTGACCCGCATGACCGACGAGGATGGCTTCGTCGGCTGGGGCGAAGCCCCCGCCCTGAAAGACTGGGGTGGCGAGTTCGGCCGCTACTTTGGCGAGTCGTCTTCGATCGTCGCGCTGGTGATCGAGCGCTACCTGGCCCCGGCGGTGAAGGGCATGGAGCCGGGCAACTTCGCCGCCCTGCACCAGCGGATGGATGCCGTGGTGAAGGGGTATCCATACGCCAAGGCCTCGGTCGAGTTCGCGGCCTACGACCTGGCCGCGCGCCGTCTCGGCGTGCCGGTGCATGCGCTGCTCGGCGGCGCCTCGCGCATGCGGGTGCCGGTCACGCACTCCATCGGCCTGATCGGCATCGAAGAGGCCGAGCGGGAAGTCGCGAAGGTTGCCGCCGAAGGCATCCGCACCATCAAGATCAAGGTCGGGGTCGACCCGAAGCGGGACATCGAGATCGTGCGGGTCATTCGTGCGGCGGTCGGGCCCGACGTGGAACTGTGCGTCGATGCGAACGAGGGCTATGCGTCCCCGGGCGAGGCGATTCGCACGCTGCGCGCGATGGAGGCCCATGGCCTCAAGTATGCCGAGCAGCCGGTGATGGGCATCGAGCGTATCTCCCAGGTCGCGCGCGCGATCGACACGCCGGTGATGGCCGACGAGAGCGCCTGGAACGCGCACGATGTCGTGCAGATCATCGCGCAGGGTGCGGTGCAGATCGTCTCGATCTACACCACCAAGCCGGGTGGGCTTTATCGCGCAATGGAGGTCGCTGCGATCTGCCGCGCGGCAGGTATCCTGTGCAACGTCAACGGCTCGGTCGAGACCGGTGTGGGCAACCTCGCCAACATCCACCTGGCCGCCGCCGCGCCGGCGGTCACGCTGTCCTGCGTGGTGCCGGTGTCCACCCCGGCAGAGGCGCAGCATGGCCAGGTCGGCGGCATCTACTACAAGGACGACCTGCTGGCCGAGCCGATGCGCCTGGTCGACGGCGCCATCGAGGTGCCGACCGGCGCGGGCATGGGTATCGACGTCGACCTGGCCAAGGTCGACAGATACCTCGTCCGCGAATAGAGAATGTTGAGGACAGAACTTGAGAGCTGAAATCGTCGCGCGGTTGGTCGCCGCAATGAAGAAGGCCG
>CANGXU010000220.1 GCA_947457885.1 Betaproteobacteria bacterium | reverse complement strand
TCGACCACCCGCAGGCCGCGCACGCCGCGCACCCGAAGCTGCGAATCGACCACTGCCATCGGGTCGTCTGCCCGGCCCATCTTCGTGGTGCCGACCGGATGGAAGATGGTGGTGGCGATGTCGCCGGCCAGTCGAGAGAGTTCTTCGTCGCTCTGGTGTTGCGGCCCGGGCCTGAACTCTTCGGGCCTGAACGGCGCCAGCGCGCGCTGCGGATGGCCCCGCACCGGTGGCGCGCTGCCTCGATTGCGGTCCCGGGGGATGACGTTCCGAAAGTCCGTCGTTCCGCCGTCCTGCGGTCACCGTTTCGGGAAGTAGTGCACGCCGGGAAGTCCTTCGAAGTCCGCATCCTGCGTCCACAGCTCTGCATTCGCACGCCGTGCAGTGGCGAAGATGACGCTGTCGGCCAGCGGCAGGCGGTACCTCGCACCGGCCACAGCCGCCTCCAGCGCCAGCGATGCATCCAGGTCGACCACCCGTCCCTGCTGCATCAATCCGACGCAGCGCAGCGCAGCGCCTTCGTCACGCTGCTGCAGCACGCGCTTGAACACCTCGAGCACCGTGATCGACGGCACCAGCAGCGACCCAGTGTCCTCGATCGCAGCGGCGAACGCATCTGCGCCAGGCCCGCCGGCGAAGTATTCGAGCCATGCCGAGGAGTCGACGACATTCACACCCGGTCCTCCTCCCTCGGGACCGAGGTGTCGATCCCGGCGAGGAAGCCCCGAAGCTCACGCGCCGGGCGCTCCGGGATCAGTTCGATCCGGTCGCCATACTGCACGACCTGCATCCGGTCGCCGGCCTTCACGGCCATCCGCTCACGCACCCGCTGCGGAATCACGACCTGGAACTTGGGAGACACGGTGACGGAATCCATGGGAGTATGACGCTCTGAGTATCGATAAGACGATCGTATAACGAGAAAGCTATCGACGCAAATCGTGCCTTCCTGGTGTTCGCTGCTCCGTGCGATAGCCATCGACGAAGATCATGTGAAAGTGCGCGTTCAGATTCAACGCCGAGCCGAAACGCTGGATCAGCGTGACCGAACCCGTGTGGCCAGCGGCGCGCTTGACGCCCGCACGGGCCAGCAGATGACCCGAGATCGTGCGGCACACCACGCCGAGCGCTTCGGAGAGCGCCGCAGGGCGGGTGGGCGCGCAAAGACAGGTTGACTGACTGGTCGCATTGACTGCATCTCAAAAGAGATACATAATTTGCGAAACGGAGAATTCAAACATGGCCCATTCCACGATGCTGCACGTCCGGGTGGACGACGAAATCAAGACGCAAGCCAGCGAGGCATTGGCAGCCATGGGTCTGTCCGTGTCGGATGCCGTGCGCATCCTGCTCAAGCGCGTGGCCACCGACCAGGCATTCCCGCTGGAACTGAAGGTGCCCAACGGCCAGACCCGTGCGGCGATGGAAGAAGCACGCGCAATGGCGAAGACCCGTGCCCTCCGTTTTGACTCTGCAGACACCTTGATCAATGACCTCGAAAAAGCCCGCCAGCAGTAAGCGGGCAACACCGCCCAGGGCGTTCGACTATACAAAGACATTCCTCAAAGACTGGGAGCGCCTCTCCCGCTCGGGCCGCTACGATCTGAAGCGGTTGAAGGAGGCGATGGTGCTACTCATTGCCAACGATGCACCGCTGGGCCCCGAATGGCTTGACCATCCGCTCAAAGGGGACTGGGCAGATCACCGCGAGTGCCACATCGGCGGCGACTTCCTGCTGATCTATCGGCTGGATGGCGGCACCCTGATCTTTGTGCGCGCGGGTACGCACTCAGAGTTGTTCGAGGAATGAGCCATGGGCGTTGAATTGCTCAACGCTAGGGATCCATCCCTGCCGACATCCGCCAGCAGCTCCTGTCCAACGTCTGGTACGGGCATTGCAGTCACGAAACAACGATCACCAGTTTCAGCGGCACCATCACCAATGGAACGCTGCCGGTGGTCGGTTGAGCGGCGTCAACGGGAGCGTCCCGGAACATGATGACCGATGAAGAGCTGGCGCAACTCGCGCCGGCGGAGGCCTCGCTGTTCTGCGCATCGTTCCACTGGCTTCCGCTACGTCGATGCCCCGTGGTTATCGCTCCTGTCCCAGCGACAACTTCTCTGACGCGGAGGGGCGGCGCCGAACTCATCGTGTCGTGATCGGCACAGTGGGATGATCCGGGTCTACTCGCCGCGAGAAATCCAGGCAGCGGCCTTCTCCGCAATCATCAAGGTGGGCGCGTTGGTGTTGCCGCTGGTGATCATCGGCATCACGCCGGCGTCGACCACCCGCAGGCCGCGCACGCCGCGCACCCGAAGGTGCGAATCGACCACCGCCATCGGGTCGTCTGCCCGGCCCATCTTCGTGGTGCCGACCGGATGGAAGATGGTGGTGGCGATGTCGCCGGCCAGTCGAGAGAGTTCTTCGTCGCTCTGGTACTGCGACCCGGGCCTGAACTCTTCGGGCATGAATGGCGCCAGCGCGCGCTGGCCCACGATGCGGCGCGTCAGGCGCAGGGAGTCCGCCGCGACCTGGCGGTCTTCGCTGGTGCTGAGGTAATTGGGCGCAATCGCCGGCGCCTCGTCGAAGCGGCTGCTCTTGAGATGGACCGTGCCACGGCTGCTCGGGTTCAGGTTGCAGACGCTGGCAGTGAAGGCGTTGAAGTCGTGCAGCGGCTCGCCAAAGGCGTCGAGCGAGAGGGGTTGCACATGGTATTGAAGGTTCGGGTGGGGCTGGCTGGCGTCAGAGCGCGTGAAGGCGCCCAGTTGCGAGGGCGCCATGCTCATCGGGCCGGTGCGGCGCAGGGCGTATTCCAGGCCCATCCGGGCCTTGCCCCAGAGCGAGTTGGCCATGGTGTTGAGCGTGACGTTGCGCCGGCCATCGGCCTGGATCCTGTAGACCGAGCGAATCTGCAAGTGGTCCTGCAGATTGGCGCCCACACCGGGCAGGTCCTGCCTGACTTCAATGCCGTGCTGCTGCAGCAGCGCTGCCGGGCCCAGACCCGAGAGCTGAAGGATATGCGGCGAGCCCACGCTGCCCGCGCACAGGATCACCTCGCCTTGCAGACCGCCCGGGTCGCGCCGGGAATCGCGCGTGGCATGGGCCTGCACCTTCTCACCACCTGTCCAGACCTCGACGCCGGTGCATCGCTGGCTGCCGTCGGCCTGCTTTTCAAGCTGGAGTTGGCAGACTTGCGCGCGGGTCCACATCTCGAAATTGGGACGGCCCGCGCAGGTTGGCCGCAGGAAGGCTTTGGCCGTGTTCCAGCGCCAGCCGCTTTTCTGGTTGACTTCGAAATAAGCCACGCCCTCGTTGCTGCCGCCGTTGAAGTCCTCGGTGGCCGGGATGCCGGCTTGTTGCGCAGCCTGGGAAAACGCATCCAGGATGTCCCAGCGCAGGCGCTGCTTTTCCACGCGCCATTCGCCGCCCATCTTCCTGGCCAGCCCCTGGCTGCCCGAGTGCTGGCTCTTGTGCCCGTGCAGGCGCCGGAAGTTCTCGTCCACCGGGCCATGGGCCGGGTCGAGCCTGTAATGGTCTTCATGCATCCTGAAGGCGGGCAGCACACTGTCCCAGCGCCAGGCGTCGTCGCCGGTGAGTTCTGCCCAGCGCTCGTAGTCGCGGGCCTGGCCGCGCATGTAGATCATGCCGTTGATGCTCGACGAGCCGCCCAGCGTCTTGCCACGCGGGTAGCGCAGCGAGCGACCGTTCAGGCCCGGATCGGCTTCGGTCCGGAAGAGCCAGTCGGTGCGCGGATTGCCGATGCAGTAGAGGTAGCCGACCGGGATGTGGATCCAGTGGTAGTCGTCCCGCCCGCCGGCCTCGATCATCAGCACGCGCTTGCTGGCATCGGCACTCAGTCGATTGGCCAGCAGGCAGCCGGCGGTGCCGCCGCCGATGATGATGTAGTCGAAGGTGTTCTGATGCATGGTGTTTCGAGGCCTGGAACCCGTGCCATACCTGCCCGCATGCGGTTGGCTTTCCTATCCGTGTTTTTCACGGCACTGCGCAGGTCGGATTGCAGGGTGATCGGTCACGATTCGGTTCTGGAAGGCGCCTGCCCCAAGGGCTTTCGGGGCTGGCGGGCGCATCGATTCGCCCGCCAGGTCGATACGCTGGATGCGTTGCATCAGTCGGTCGAGAATGGCATCGGCATGGCGGCGTCTACGGCCGTCACGGCCAATAGTACTTTCAAACGCCCCTGCCAGCCCCCATGCGCTGCTGGTGCTGCACGGGAGGCGATTGGTCCGACCGGATCACCGACGGCGCGTGACCCCGCCCAGTACGCCAAGACCGCCGAGAAGAAGCCATGCGGCTGCAGGCAGCGGAACGACCGCCGCTCCGACGTCGAGAATTCTCGCGTCCGCCGTCAAGTCTCCTGAGTTGTCGAACCAGCCGAAGCCGTCGCTGGAACCCAGGAAAAGACGCGTTGCGCCGACAGGAACAACAGAAGCCTGCTCCGTGCCAGCGCTCGGACCCAGATTGAGCGTGGTGCGTCCATCGCCGATGAAGAACATCTGCCCGACCAGCGGGCTGAGCGTGGTGAAGGCGAGCCCCAGCCCGGTTGAACAATCGAGCTGAGCCGGAGTGATGCCCCCGGTCGGGCTGGTTGCGCCGCGGAAGACGCCCATCCACGCGTCAACCCTGACCGACAGCGCGGCGGAGATCCCATTTCCTTAGTTGGTCATCGAGAACGGAGCGCTGCCATCGGACGCGCCCGGGTTGAGGCCGGTCGAGATGCCAGGGCCGACCGAGCTGGAACCGGTCACGGAGAAAGCCAGGCGGTCACCGCTGGCGAAAGACAATCCGTTGACCAGCACGGCGACCTCGCCCGGCACGCTGTCACCCGAGCAGCAGGCATACCCGCCCGCTCGTCCAGCAAGGTTCGGGTTCGCGCTTCCAGGCACGATGGTTGCGGCCGAAACGGCCACGGAAGCGCCGAGGCCGATTCCCAACAGCGAAAGCCCCATAAAGTTCTTCATGCCAGTTCCTTCTGGAGTGTTCAGATGGAACAGAGAAGACGCAGCCCTTCGTAGCTTCAGGCTAGTCGTTCTCGTTTTGTGGTTCAACAGCGAACGATGCCAGGCATAGTCCATTCGGACTAACGGCCATCGCGGTTGGCGCCACCCCTGAATACGAAAGGTTGCCTGGCAAGCAGCGACGTTCCGGGCTGATGCCGCGTGCTGGCTGCGCCCGGCGATCTCACCGCCCGGAACACCGGCGCGTCTGACTCCCGCACTCGGCCATTCCGTTGCCGAGCGTACCGAGCCTCATCGATCCGAACATCGTGCAGCAGCAGGAGTGCTATTGCATCCTTCTATCGGCGACGTGGTCGATGAGACCGCAGTCATCCGAGGTCAAGGCATCCGCCTGGCGCAGACCACACATGCAAGAGAGCCCGGGATGATTGCGCAGATCCACGCGAATCGGCGCGAGCGTGCCAGCCCTGCCGGCCTGAGATGGATGCCGGGGCCGCGGCGCCAGCGCACGGCCCCGGTCGGCCTCAGCGCCTGGCCTGCTTGCCGAGCCGCAGCACGCTGGACTTGCGGGTCTCGTCGTCGGGGAAGACGCGGCCGCTGGTGATCGTCTGGAAGATGTGCTCGAACACCACGCCCGGCTTCTTCGTCTCAGGGATACC